>CAYGMB010000166.1:0-2876 GCA_964350765.1 uncultured Flavobacteriaceae bacterium | reverse complement strand
GTATAACAAAAAGTTGAAGTTGGGAGCTGTAGAGTGAATTTTTATGGAGGCCTTTGCGGCGTTTTCTTCATCTAACGCAAAAGCAGCACTACCCAATAAATAATTACCATCAAAATCACCGGAAATATTTATTGCTCCTTCTCCATATAACTCGAATCCACGATATTGTTTTTTATAGCTTGCACCTGCCGAAACTAAATTTCCCAAGAGCCTGTTCCCTATTCTACCTTCATCTAAAATTAAAACCGAATTATAACCATAATTATAATCTGTATAACCTATAAAACCAGATATGGTTCCTAAAATGTCATTATCAAAACGGACATAGCCCTTAGCGTTAAAGTCGTCTAATTCTACACGATCTCTCAAGTCACTTATTTGATACGATTCTCCAAAACCATCAAAAGGAGTGTCTTGCTTATATCTATAAAAACTGGTTTCGTAACTTAAAATATTCCCAATGGCTAGAGATGTATAATTTATTGAATCCTGTGCATTTACTAGTTTATATTCATGTTCTAAATAGTAGCGAACGCCTTCTAATCTATTTTCTGCATCTTCAAAATTTACATCAAGCCTCCCTCTATCTTCAAAATCTGGGTCATCATTAATAAATAGTGCAAGGGAGTTTTCATCCAAGCCACCATATTCTTCGTTAGTCATATCCTGTGCCGTAATGTGTGCTCGCATGTTATACCTTCCATTTTTGGATTGGTAATTAGTAGTAAAGCGTAAATTACCAGAACTTGTTAGGTTACTTTGGTACTGCCCTAAAGAGCGTACTCCTTTATAGGCAAGTGAAAAATTAAAATTCTTAGAGAGGTTGGTTGTAAAGAAAGCATCTAATTGCTGTCCTTGGCTAAAAGCTGTTTTAAAGTATAACTCAGACAATGGCGTAGGAACATTAAAATAGTTCATATCCTCAATATCTCTGTAGTTAAAAGCTTTCGCCCTAGCCACAAATAAGGGTTTTAAATTTGTTTCTGAAAAGCTATGAGCAAGAGAATTATAGGTATGCGCCACATTAGCAAAAGGGAGTAACTCAAAGTCGTCCTTGCGTAAGTAATTATATTTATAAGCCTTTTTTGCTGAAAGTGTAGTATCTAAAAAAGTAGTATCTCGCTTAGAGGAAATTATTTTATATAACTCGATAGGTGGTTTTTCTCTCTCTTTTGGAGGTGTTGGATTTTGAGAAAAAACTTGCCCAACAAAACCAAATAACAAAATCGAAAAAAAAATGTGTTTCATAATGAGTTATGGTAACCCTGCAAAGGTATTTATTTCGTTTTAATTGTAACGAAGAAACCACTAGACATGTTTTTTCTATTTTTAAAAAAATTAAAATTTTTAGCTACTACTTAAAGTCTCTTTTTTAAAAAACTATAGGCCTCACCAATTGTTTCAAAAATGTGCTTTTCAGAAATTAAATCTGGGATAATATCAATGGAGACCAATTTATCTTTTGGTTGTTCTTGTAGTGCTGTTAAGTAAACTTCTACTCCATTTTTTTCTAAATCCATAATTGCATTTTCTAAAGCATACAAACCTGACTGATCTATGTATGGTACTCTATCCATTCGAATTATCAACACTTTTATGGTATTTGGTATATTTTTTATTTCGTTCTGGAAACGAGATGTAAATCCAAAAAATAGAGGACCATATAGGTGCTTAATGTAAACTTTATCCTTATTTGCCTCATAAAATTCTATTTCGTCTTGCCAAGGTTTCTCTCCATCAAATCCGGCAAGTGTTCCTACCTCAAGGCCTTTTTCTCCAATATCACTAGCTCTTTTCATAAATAATAAAGATGCCAGTAAAAGACCAATTCCTACAGCTTGTATTAAACTACCAAAAGTGGTAATTAATAATACTAAAATGAGTACAACAGAGTCTGCTTTTGGCACAATAAACAAATGTTTAAGTCCTTTAGTATCCACAATTTTAAATCCTATTGGTATTAATAATCCAGCCAAAACAGCAAGTGGTATATATCCTGCAAGGGTTCCTAAACCAAGAAGTACGGCAAGTAAAAATAAACCATGAACTGTCCCCGATAAACGTGTTCTACCTCCAGAATTTATATTAACTACTGTACCCTTTGTAGCTCCTGCTCCTGGGATTCCTCCAAAGATAGCAGCAAGTGTATTTCCAATTCCTTGTCCTATTAATTCCCTATTACTGTTATGCTTCGTTTTTGTCATATTATCTGCAATTACAGAAGTAAGCAACGAGTCTATAGAGCCAAGTACTGCAAGGACAATTGCATATTTGGCAATGAGCATATAAGAACTAGGGTCTACAGACAAAACACCATCTATTTGTCGTGCAGGTAACCCAGAGGGTATTTCTCCTATAATTGGCACATCCCATTGTAAAAAATAGGCAGCAACCGATGCAACAACAAGTGCGACCAAAGCACTAGGGATGGCTTTTGTTATAAGCGGAAATAAATAATATATAGCTACGGTTAAAGCACCAAGTGAGAGCGCTTGCCAGTTAAAATCTGAAAATAATCTTGGTAAATCTTGAATAACAAGCCACGTAGATTTCTCCGAAGAAAGACCCGCAAATGGAAAAATTTGAAGAATTACAATAATTAAACCTACTCCACTCATAAACCCAGAAACAACAGGATATGGGAAGTATTTTACATAACCAGCAATATTAATAAGTCCAAAAATTATTTGAAGTATTCCTCCAAGCAAAAATGTAAGAATTATAATCCCCATTGCATTTTCTAGGCTTCCAGTAATTTCTATAGCACTCGCAACTAAGGCAGCAGAAACTACAGTCATAGGACCTGTAGGGCCACTCGCTTGGGTTGCTGTCCCTCCAAAAATAGCAGCAAAAATTCCTATAAATATTGCTCCATA
>CAYGMB010000165.1:0-5428 GCA_964350765.1 uncultured Flavobacteriaceae bacterium | reverse complement strand
TCTACAACTTCGATAATACGTTGTTCTCTCTTACTTCTAAAAAGTACAAAGAGCAATAAACTACCTAACAGTAAATATATAGACCATTTTAAAGGTTCTTGACTAAGGACAAATCGCATAGGGGATTCTACAATTTTTCTTCCTGACTTCATATAAGCATCTAAGTAAATATGGTCTGCATCTATATGAGAAAGTACTCCAGCTGCATACTCTTGGCTATCTCTTAATAAATAGTAATTTGAAAAAGCTTGGGGTATTGTATGTAGATATACATTTCCGCTTCCATAGGAAACTTTAACAAAGTTAAGTTCGTTTAGAATGCTATCTTTTTCTGTAAAATAACCTAATGCTTTAGTTTGTAAAGTATCAATTTCAGAAAAAGTAGTTTTATACAACCCTCTTTTAAATTTTGGTAATGAATCTGGTGTAAATGAAGTTGAAAATAGTGTTGGTTTTAATTCTTCTTCTAAAGCTGTGTAATTAGTGTCTATGTTTACTTTTAAAGAATCTTCTAATATATAGCCAAAGCTAGAAGCAGACATAAATGCCGTATTACCTTTAGAGATATAATTTAGGAAAGCTTCAGTTTGAGTAGCATCAAAATAAATGTAATCGTTTAGAAATAGATAAGCAGAGTTCTCTTTATAATTAGTACTATCCTTAAGAAATACATAGGGATCGTCACTTACTGTTTCTAATGTCTTATTATTAAAAAGTGAGGGTAGTTCTTCATAAAGCACATAACCTCCAAAAGGTATTTTGTCGTTAGAGGTATAGCTTGGACTCCAGTTAATAGCTTTAGGTCTTAGAGTTTCAGTAAAAACCAGAACTAACAACGCAATACCAAATATTACAAGTATTTTTTTTGAGCGCTTATCTAACATAATTAATTTGTTTTGTTAAGTGATCAAAATCTTTTTTTGCAATATTGTAACCATCAATATCTAGCTCAAACTCTCCATACCAAATATTATCGTATAAATAAGATGTTTGTTTGTAGGCCTTTTTTATGTTTTTATCTTCAATCTCGGTATAATAGTCTGTATTAGTTTTGTCGTAATGCCAATCTATTAAGTTTTTTTGTGAAAGCTGCTTTAAACTTTTTAAATACATATACCTAATTGCTAATCTATAATTGCTTTCTTTTAGGGCATCTTTAATTAATGCATCTAGGTCTATGTTTTCAATATGTTCTTCCTTTATATTAAGTGGAGCTAATTGAGTACTTTTTTTAGTAAAAAATGATGATGGACTATCACCAACCAGTAATTTTATTATTATGTAGACCGCTAAAATCCCAATTAACGTGTAAAAAAATAGCTCTAAAAACTTTATCATTTCTGGGCTAATATCAAACCCAAAAAAATCTCCAATTTTTCTAAAAAACCATCGTATTGCTCTAAAGATAAAGTTCTCTGCTTCTCCATCCATAGTGTCATAATCAAATTCACTTCCTGTATATTTTTCTGAAAGTTTTTCTGAAAATTTTCTTTGAGGAACACGACTACTATCAATAACAACTGTAAGACTGTCTTGAATAGAAGCTAGCAACTTAATAGGAGTGCATCCTATAACAAATAATATGATAGTTTTTTTATTCAACAGTAGCTCCTATTTGATCTATTTTACTTCTTGTTACTTGGTTATAGGTTTGCTCATGTAATGAAAAGTATAGTACACTATTAACAAACTGAGATAATGACTGACTAAAAGTCGATAAAATCATAAATATAGATAACGCTAATGTCCAAATAACTTTTGCTACCGCAGATTCTGCTAAATCCACACCAGCTTCAACAGAAAAGAAAGCATAAATAAAAATCAATACTCCTGGAATAATTAACACAACACCTAGTAAAATTCTTAGCAGAATAGTTATCACTAGGTTTACTAAAATACTTTTCCAGAAATACTTAAACAGTAAATTCCATCCTTCGCCAATAGCGTCCATTAGATCCCTATTCTCATATAGCATTGCCATAAAAGAAATTCCCATCCATGCTAAAAAACCTAATATTAAAGCATAATAAGCTATTGTTCCTAGTAGAGGTATAAAAGAAATAACAATACCAATAATAATAACTATAATTAATAATAGAATCGCTATTAAGGTGAATAATAAAATTTTACCAATCTTCTGAGAAACAAGTTTCCAAACTTTCTCTTTTTCTATGTGAAAAGATTTATTCTTTTGATATTCTATAGAATAAGAAGCTGCGAGACTGTAATTGAGTGTTGAGGTGATTATTAATAGAACAAAAAACCCTAATATACCTAAACCAAGATATAGAGAGCTGTCTATTGTTTCGGACATAGCAGCAGTATTTCCAATTGTAGATTGTGTGCTACGTATCATACCAATAAAACCGGTAACTAGTAAATAACTAACGCCTAAAAAACCTAATAAAAAAATACCGTTGTAGCGTATAAAAATGTTTACAAACGGTTTTAAATTTTTTTTGAAAAAGTCGAAATATACAGCGATTATCTCACCAATATCTCTTCGCTGTTTTAACTCAATGTGATCCTGCTGCATAGTTTCTGTTCAGTCGTATAGGGTAAATTATATAATAGAAAATAATAAGTGCTAAAGAACTAAAAATAATAGTCATTGCTAACCAAACTGGCATATTACTGTATCGTGTAATAAAGCCTTCAATAAAGCCTGCAATAATAAAAAATGGGATGGTACTTATTACTACTTTTAGTCCATCTTTAGCTCCTTTTACAAAGGAGACTTTTCTCGAGTAAGTTTTAGGAAATAAAATACTGTTTCCCATTATTAAGCCAGCACAACCTGCGATTACAATTACTGAAATTTCTATGGTGCCATGAAGCCATATTGTTTTTGAGGCTTCAAATAGTAAATCTCTGTTATAGAAAAAAGTAAAAAAAGCTCCAAGCATTACACCATTACTAAATAGAATATAACCTGTCCCAATAGAGGTAATAACACCTGCGGCATATGCAAAAATTGCAACTCTAATATTATTTATAGTAATACCTAGAAAGGTGCCCAACTCACCGCCGCTCTTGTAAATAGCAGTAGGGTCTCCGCTTTCTATATTGTCTAATGTTTTATTAACATAAGCATCACCTAGAATAAGCCTTACAAATGAATCGTCATTAACTGTGGAAATAACACCTATTGCTGTGGCAATTGCAAATAACAAGAATGTATAGAATAATGTTTTGTGGTATTGCTTAAAAAATAATGGAAACTCATATTTCCAAAAATTGACTACTTTATTTTTGGTCTCTTTTTTATTAATGTAGATTTTTTGGTGTGCTTGCGACGCTATAGAATTTAAATATAGTAACGTCTTACTTTCGGGATAATAAGTTTGAGCGTACGATAAGTCATTTGTTAGCTGAATGTAATAATCTGCTAATAAATCTGGACTTATTTTAGAATTTAACGTGATTGCTTTTTCAAAAGCAATCCATTTTTCCTTATTTTGCTTGACGAATGCCGCCTCCCGCATAGCGCATTTTTTTTATAAAGATAAACACTTGTTTCAATATGGCAAACTTAGCAATTAACACTACTCAAAATGTAAATCTTGATTACACAGTAGTAAGTGTTGGGGAGCGTATTCTAGCTTTTTTAATTGATTTATTATTGTTCTCTGTTTACCTCTATGTGGTAGAATTAATTACCTCTGCAATGGGACAGGCCATAAGCGATAATTGGACCCTATTCGGAATTCAGCAATTACTCCTTTTACCGGTTATGTTTTACTCTTTGTATATGCATATTCTTTTTAATGGTCGTACTTTAGGGAAGTGGATAATGAAAACTAGAGTTGTAAAAATAGATGGTTCACCAGTACATTGGTCTAATTATTTAACCCTTTGGATGCTACGATTAATAGATATATGGATTTTTCTAGGCTCTATTGGACTTTTGTATTTAATTTTTACTGATAAAAGACAACGACTTGGAGACATGGCTGCTGGAACTGTGGTGATATCTACAAAACAAAAAACAAAGATTTCGCACACTATACTTGAAGAAATAGCTGATGATTATACACCAACATTTCCTTCAGTTATAAATTTAACAGATAAGGATGCTAGATTAATTAAAGAAATTTACCTTGTTGCACTAGGCTCTAGTGATTTTAAAACACTAAATGCACTTAGAAAAAAAGTAGAATCTGTAATTGAAGTTGAAGCAGATATGTATGATAAACCATTTATAGATGTTGTTTTAAAAGATTATAATTTTTATACCCAGAACATGTGAGTTTATTTATAGTCATAGATATCTTAGGTACTATCGCATTTGCTGTATCTGGTACACTTACAGCTACTAGAAAACAAATGGATTTGTTTGGTATTTTTATTATTGCGTTTGTGACAGCTGTAGGAGGAGGTACTTTACGCGACTTGCTTATAGATGCGAATGTTACTTGGATGCGAGATCTTACCTTTGTTTATGTAATCATAATTTCTGCAATTGTCGCAATTGTTTTTCGAGGAAAACTACAATATGTAAGACGCTCACTTTTTTTGTTTGATACTATTGGTATTGCACTTTATACAATTGTTGGTATAGAAAAGGGGATTGCTGCAAGTTTTCCGCCTCTTGTTTGTATAGCGCTAGGTACTATGTCTGCATGTTTTGGTGGTGTAATTAGAGATATACTGTGTAATGAAATTCCTGTAATTTTTAGGAAAAATATTTATGCTACTGCATGTATATTAGGAGGTGTTGCTTACTTTGTATTACGAAAGTTTGGAGTAGGAGAAAACATTATTGTTATTGTCTCTGGTTCAATTGTGATTACTGTGCGATTACTTGCTGTAACTTTTAATTGGTCGTTACCAAGTATTTATAGAAATAAGTAGTCTACTCCTTAAAAGCATTTTGTATGAGAGGTGCAAAAACCCATCTATCATCATCAATTTTAAAAAAGCAATGTCTCTCTCTAGTAGCATTGGGATCATCTTTTTTTGTGTATTTATAAGCATATAAAACTACTTCTGGTTTTAAATATTTTGATAGTACAGAAAGACTTTCTGAAAGTCCGTCTAGGTTGTTTGTTTTTAAATCTTCATTTGTAAAAGCATAATTTTTTAAGGTAACTTCATTTAAGTTTGGAACCCTCATATAAGTTTCTCTTAAGTTATCTACCATATCCCATTTATCATCAACATATTCAAATGCTTTACTAGAAGACTCTTTGTCTATAAAGAGGTAATTAAAATCGTCTTGAGTGGGTTTTAACGTTTTTAAAAATACATGTGCGCTGTCATTCTTAATATTATTCGATACTTCATTAAAAGCTTTTATATCATTATTTTCTTTTTTACAATTTGTGAAAAAAAGTAATATGGTCAACAGTACAGCGAACGTAATTCTTGTATTCATAGTTATAAAATTTCAGTTTTAATTTTTACATTTCTAAGTGGCCATTCTCCT
>CAYGMB010000164.1:3975-5432 GCA_964350765.1 uncultured Flavobacteriaceae bacterium | reverse complement strand
TGGTAGATACGATAAAAGGTTATCTCAATCTAACAGATAAAGACAAAACCAAGATTGCACCAATAATTAATGATGGCACTCTAATCCAAACTGAGTATGGCTTCATATTTACTAAAAACATACTTAACATGAAAATATCTGTAAAGTTCAATGAAAATAAAGAACCATATCGATTATATTTTTATGGCTCACTTTCAAGGTTTTACTTCGGTAATAATTATCAGGTATTATCTAAAAAAGAAGTTTTATTCGCAATTAAAAAACTTTCCACAAAGCTTAATCTTCATATTAAGAGGGCTATATTAACACGTGTTGATTTTAATTTCAATATTGAAATGGAAAAAAATGTCAATCACTATTTAAACTGTCTTTTGAGTTTGCCTAGATTAGAGTGTCACAGATACCCTAATTCTGTTTTATTTACTAGTAAATATTCCAATGGGTTAATCTTTTACGATAAGAATAAAGAGAGTATGGATAAGTCTATAGACACTTTTAATCAAATCCCTACTGAATATAAGGGAAAGAACATTCTGCGCTTTGAGATGAGGTTTAAAAGCGGTCTTGGGCGAAAATTTAAAACAAAAAATGCTATGAAAGTTAGGCATCTATATAGATTAGAAATCCTTGACTTAGCCATCAAATATTCCAAAGGATATTATAAAAAAATAGTTAAGAAAGAATTAGCCTTGGATGTAACTCAATTGTTACACTTTCGAAGTGGGCTTTTGTATTATCTCTCTTATTATGGAATAAGCTACTTAGGTTACGATACGGTAGTAAATAATATAAATGATTATTCATTCCAAGTAAAGAACCCAAAGGTTAAACGTAGTAAGGTTAAATCTCAATTAAAAAGTATCATAGCTATGGGAAATAAAGTAGCACTAGAGAATAATTTTATTGAAGAACTGGATAACAAAATAGATAAACTTAAACCTAAACTTGTCCCCTAGTAATTTTTTGAGATTGACATTCAATATACCTACTGAGTGCCTTTTAAAATACGATGAAAATTTCACTACCTATTTAAGCACTAAATTTTATTTCATTTACAAAACACTCTTTCGGTAAAAAAATCTCACTAAACTTATTTTTTATTGGGTTGAACCATTTTACTTTAAATAAGTCATTAGAATATGTGTACTTGCTATTTTTCTTTCTGTTTAGAATTTCTTTCGGATAAGTATCCTTTTGATCACAAAGAATAAAATTTGGAGAAGCAAACGAAACCACATAACGTAAAATTTCTTCTATGTTCTTTATATTTCCTTTATCATCAATAGTAATATTTTTTGATGTCCTTTTCTTGTATATTTCCAACTTTTGAGTTCTAAACGAAACCACTTTCCCTTTTTCAAAATCTGGAAAAGAATGATTTTTAACTTCTTCAATGATTGTCATATAATTTTCAACCATTGAACCATCTTTATTAATTCTTTCAAATTTTAAATCTT
>CAYGMB010000164.1:0-3965 GCA_964350765.1 uncultured Flavobacteriaceae bacterium | reverse complement strand
CAAAAGTTCTTATATCACTTTGCGACAAAATCGACACAACAAATTCACTTTTATCGTCATTAAAATAAACACAATCATACATTATATCTATAAGGATTTCATCTTTATATTTAGGATACAATGCAATAACTATCATTATTGGAGGCACATATCGATTATCTCCCTTAATTCTTCTTGTTTCAAACATAGGATGTGTTTTTAGTGTAATGACACTTCCTATTTCAAATTTAATTTCAATGTCCGTTTCATTTTCCATTTTTATTCAATAAGTTTACCTTACAACTATCCAAATTTTAGATTTTTGGCAGGGAGTTCTTTGTTATTTAGAGTTTACAGTTATTTAGGTTATTGTATTCCATATTTTGGAATCACTTAACTCAATTGGGAGATTAAGCAATTAGTTAGTTTCTTGGTAAAGTTACAAAGATTTAATATCAGAGTTATTAATACCTCAGAATTAAACTTTGTAGAGCAGTAGCATATTGCTATTGCCTGTCCGCAACAGCTGTTGCTGACAGCAATACAGAGAAATCCTACTAATGTATGATAAAGTAATTTCTTCATTGAATTTATATTTATTATATAAGACGTATGAAAACAGCGGGAGTCAAGAATTTGGCTAATGACCTATTACAGTTTAGTAATGTATGTTGCTCTTATTAAAATCCGCGCAAAGAACCCCTGCCTTTTAATTATATGAAAGACAAAAAAGATTGGTTTAAGGAAAAAGGCTATTTGCATTTATCAAATAAAATACCTTTCAAAAAAAGACCTCAAATTAAAAAATATGTAGAATGCTTTTCAAAAATTTCAAAACATAGATTTTATCCCTTAATCTACAAAGAAATTAGCCAAAGACGTTACAAAAAAGGCAAGTTTGGGGAGGAGGTAAAACGTTCACACAAAACCATAAAAAAAGGAAAAGTAGTATCTACAAAAAAAGTTAGACCAATACTATATGCCACACATATAGATGCACATATTTATTCATATTATTCTAAAAAAGTTTTAGGGGAAAAATATGAGAATTACCTAAAAACCAATAAGTCTCTTTCTAATTGTATTACAGCCTATAGAAGAATTAAAACTGAAGATGGGAAAAGTCACAAGAACAATATTCATTTTGCAAAAGAAGTATTTGATGAAATAAAAAAAAGAAAAAAATGCATTGCCTTAGCAATAGACGTTGAAAGCTTTTTCAACAACCTAAATCACAAAAAACTCAAAGCTTACTGGAAAGAAATATTAGATGGAGATTGGGGTGACGACCACTACAACATTTTTAAGTCAGTTACCAATTTCTCATATATCAAACTTGCTGACTTAAAGAAAAATAACCTTCATTTTGACGAAAAAAATTTAGCCATCAACAGAAAATTAGGAAAACATTCCTTTTTTATTTCATACAAAGATTTTCTAAAATCCGGAATACGTATTTATAAAAACCAAAGGAAATCGCACTTTGAAAACACAAAGAATGAGCCTATTGGAATTCCTCAGGGATTAGCTATTAGTGCATTATTAGCAAATATATATATGTTAAAATTTGACGAATACATATTAAACAACTTAGTAGAAAAAGAAAATTGTTTTTATAGAAGGTATTCTGATGATATAGTAATTATTTGTTCTAAAAAACAAATTGAAAATGTTCTCAGTACTGTCAAAAATGAAATTAAAAAATACGACCTTAATATAGCTGATGACAAAACTGAAATCACTTTATTTAAAAGAAAAGTTATTGGCAAAAAAAACAGGTTACAATGTTATGATTATAAAAATCCTTCAAAAAAGAAATTAAATGTGCCTTTTAATTATTTGGGATTTGAATTTTATGGATATCAAACACTAATAAAGTCTAAAAATCTTTCTTCATTTTACAGGGAAATGAAAGAAACCATTAGAAAAAAGGCTAATCGAGTTGAAAACATAAAGCTTAAAAGTCAATTAGAATCCGCTCCACTTTTTAAAAGAAAAGTGTATCGTCTTTATACATTCAAAGGAGCTAGAACAAGTTCTAAAAGAAAATTAGGCACAAATAAATATACTATTGAGGGAGAGGAGATAATGAAAAAGTATAGTGGAAATTTCATTAAGTATTGTTATAAAGCCTCAGAAATTATGGATGCTCCTGAAATTAAAACTCAAGTGAGAAATCATTGGAAAATTTTACAGAAAACATTAAAAAAATATGAATTCAACAATGTAGAAAATAATGGAATGGATTAATACTGTAATTACCCTATTAGCTGTTTTATTAGGATGGGGTCTGGGAGAGCTAACAGGACACTTTAACACAAAAAAAGACAGAAAAAAGAAGCTTAGAAGGCTGCTTTACTTTTTTTTAGAGTTGAGGTATTTTTTAGCTAATAAGAGTAGAAAAGACAAAGTTTTAGAAAAATATTTAGAGATTTTTTTTAAGAAAATTAAGCATAGGTTTGGTGTAGAAAAAGAGAATATTGGTAACACTAACATTTCTGAATTCATAAATACTATGAAAACTTTTTTCGCGGATGAAAGTGAAGTAAAAGAATATGATTATTTAGTAAATAATATTGATAGTGCAATAATTGAATTAGCAGAATACAAACCAATTCTTGCATACGAATTAAGTGGCCCACATAAGGTAAAAGAGAAACTTGAAAACGTTGAAAATTTCTTAAACTATTACAAAAATGATTTAAATGAAATGCCTTTTGATTATGAGGTATGGTTACGTTCTAAAGTAGATGCAAATATTTTATCTCCAATAAATGAAAGCATAACAGCTATAGCCCAAAAAATTGGAAGAAAAACAAATTCCACTTTAAAAGAGAAATTAGTTGACTTTCAAGATGAAAACTATGAAGATTTAGAAAAATTGATAGATGAGTATCTTAATAAGATAGCAAACCAATTTTAACAAATTATAGTTTTCTATTATATTTGATAATAGACAAAATGTTCTTTACATAAACAATTACGATAGGCATTAGCCATCTTCTTACTTAGTAAAAACTGGTAATTTTTAAAAAGAAAGTAAAAGATGATGAGCAAATGCCCGTGTCTCACGGGCATGGGCTTGGTTCACTTTACTTTCAGGTATACCAGTACCTTACTAAGGGGTGGATTTTAGTACCATGCCTTTTTCATTTTAAATCCTTCAATTAGGTACTAGGTTGATACATTTTTCGAATGTGGCGCACTAATACCAAAACCCTCTTTATTCCTTTAATATCAATACTTGTAATAACATTTAGTTGCAATCAAACTAAAGACAGCCCTATAAACCAAAACAAGACATACAAGAATTTTGACAAACCCATATTCTACTACAAAAGCACAAGTAACGACCTTGAAAATAGTGTTGATATAATTCAAACAAACAATGAGGTTAGTTACCACACATTTGACTTCAATAAAAACCTCATCACTTTAAAATCTAAAACCGAAAAAGGAGATTGGAAATTGTTTGAATATCCATTTTTGGACTACAGGACATTTGACAATAAGTCAATGGAATTTGACATCGATAGCCCTATATGTAATCAAGTATGGATTAGTTCAATGGGTAATATTGGCTATGAACTTAAGAACGGACAAAAACTCGTATTCTACGAAATAACTCAATTAGAAAAATGAAAACACTTAAAATCAAATTATCAATAATATCTCTAGTGATTTGCTTTATATCTTGTAATAATAATCCAAAGAAATTAGATGATGAATTACTAGAAAAAGACCCTAATAAGCAAAAAACAGAGATTGAAAGTTTAATAATAACTAAAGATGAAGAATGGGTCAATAAGGTAAAAGAAATTCAAGAACTCGATGAAGGCGAAACATTCGAATATAATTCATATTATCAAAAATCTTCAAATGGAAAAACTCAAAAAACAAACAATGATTATCTTATAGATGTGAGTGAATTTGAAAAAACAAATAATGATTTTGAGTATATAATTATAATAAAAGAGAAAAAATCC
>CAYGMB010000163.1:4784-5450 GCA_964350765.1 uncultured Flavobacteriaceae bacterium | reverse complement strand
ACTCCTGAAATCGGATTATTAATTTTGTCAAAAATCTGACCACTTAATTCAGTTCTTCTTAAGTTCTTTTTTTCGGAAACGTGAAACTCGTTTTCATCATTTTCGTTTTGAAATGAAAAAGTATATTGAAATCCGTATTCTTTGGTTTTGTCAACATTAGTCAGTTTCCATTTTTGCGAAAAAGAGCTAAAGGAAATTGTAAAAAAGAATAGAATTATTATATGTTTCATCGTTCTTCTCAAATGTGCTACAACGGTCTCGGCTATGAGTAGTTGCGTGTTTTAGCACTTAACTTAGCAAGTACACACCAAGCTGAAAATCCGCGAGGATTTTCAGAAGTAAGAGAGAACAAGCAATTACTTATAGCCATTATTGTAATGCGTTATTATTTAATTCCTTTTTCAAAGTCAACTTTTATAATTTCAAATAAGATTAATGAAACCCAATTTATTCCGTGATTCACAATAGGTTTAAAAAAGTAATCTGGGAATAAAAGCTCTGTTGAACTTAAGTTATTCATCCAAGCGCCTTTAGTAAAGTGAAAAAACCTATTTCTTAATTCTATTATAAATTCATAAAACCCTATAAAGGAAATTTTAATTTCTTCATTTTCGGTTTTATCTTTGACTGAACTGACTTTCATTTTTTCAAGATAGATTTTGTAAT
>CAYGMB010000163.1:2186-4774 GCA_964350765.1 uncultured Flavobacteriaceae bacterium | reverse complement strand
TGTAATAGTCCTCTCTTATTTCCTCAATATCTATTTCTAGAATACTAATATCAATCGTTGATTTGAAAAAATCCTCATCCTTAAATGTTGTCGATACAAACCTTTTGAAAAATGCTAATTCTCCATCTTGTTCTTTATTGAAAAAAGATTGAAGTTGTTTATATGTTTTATTATAGCTTTTATGTTTGGAAACATAAATTAGAGGAATAGAATAGGAAATTCCCTCAATTATTCTGTATAAATAGAAAAACGCTTCCAAATGATTGTCTTCTTTTTCCGCTATCAAACATTTGATAAGTTCTGCCTTTATTGATTTATAAAAGGCCGTATTAAAACGTGACCTTTTAAAATATTTATCTAAATCAGTTAATCTTACTTCTTCAGGGAAATTATTTAAAACGGTAGACTGGTTAATTTTTACATTGTCCGAATAGGGAAAATTAGAATAATTTGTTCGGAATTTATATTCTTTACTCCTGTATGAATCAGTACAATTTATTGTACCAGAAATTAGTCGAAAAACATCTAAAATTGCATTATTGCTTTCTATTCTTAGATTTTGATTTCTCGCTGTTGTCTTAAAAATTGGGTCTTTATAAGTATAGCGATTAATCATTCGTCAAATCGCTAAAATATTCAAGTAACTCAAGACTGTCTAAATCTTTCAACTTTGAGAAGTTTTTGAAAAAGTCATGTGAAAGTTCTCTTCTTAACTTACCCATTTTTATTTTGGAAGGATTGAAGTCTGAAAATGCCTGGTCAAATGTCTTAATCGAATCCTCAAATTCCTGGACTGATAGTTCATTAATAATCTTAGAAGAAGTTTTCATTCCCACAGCAAATCCAACAAGATTATTAGCTTGTTTAAGCCATTTCAATGCTTTAGAACTTTTTTGAAACTTTGCTAATGCCTTAATTACACTTTCAAAAGAACTGTCATTATCAATTGGTTCTGCTGAGACAATTTTATTGACAATTAATTCATCCATTTTATCTTGAATGATTTTCTTATTGTCAACCATTGGACTGTTGGCCATATAAGCTAAGTAAGCCTGTACTAAGTCAGATTTATTAAAAGAGTTCATTTTGATTTTAACAGCTCTTTCTTTCTCTGTTTGAACAGCAATACCTAAATCATTAAAATCAAAAACATTCGCCATCATAACTTCGACTTGATGTCTCGGTGTCATAGGCTTCTGTCCATTGTTCAAGGTTATCATTCTATAAAGTAATTTGTCTACAGAATCACTAAAAACAATATTGAGATAAAGTTTTTTATCTAAATTTATTTTTTCAGAGTCTTTAACTCTTGATAAGGTGTTAAGTCGTTGAATACCATCTAAGACAAATGATTTTGAATAGTTTTTTTCGAAAAACTTTACAATATCTTCCTTTTTTGAATTTGCCTTTATAGAAGTGTCTACGAAAGCTATAGTTATTGAAGGCATTATGCATCCGTCTACAATATCTCTTTCTAACTTTTCATAAAATTTCTTGTCTTGTAACTTTCTTTGAAATTCCGTTTTATTGATTAGAGGTACAAGTTTTTCAACAGCTTCTTTGTATGTTATCGAGCCATTAACCACAATTGCGTTAATTACCTCGTCAGAATCTATTTCGTATATGTTCATTTTTGTTCGTTTTTAATGCATTACAACTCGTTATAGCGTTCTATTTATTAAGGTTATCCCGCAACTATGCCAGGATATCATACCTTTTTTGTTAACGATATCCTGTAAAGTTATATAAATTTTTATTCTGTTATATACACCGTTTTTCTATTTACAAACTCTTGGATACCATGGCTACTTAACTCTCTACCGTAACCACTTTGCTTTACTCCACCAAAGGGAAGTCTAGGGTCGCTTTTTACTAGTGAGTTAATAAATACGGCTCCCTCGTTAAATTGAGAAATATAGGGGTGTATAGATTTTACGTCTTGTGTAAAAATAGAAACACCTAGCCCAAAGTTTGAGTTGTTAGATAACTCTATGGCTTCTTCTATATCTTTAAAAGGCAGTATAGGGAGCACAGGACCAAAGGTTTCTTCTTTAAAAAGAGACATCTTTGTAGTAACATTGGTAACTATTGTAGGCTCAAAGTAAGCGTTTTGCCTGTTACCTCCCAATAGTACAGTAGCACCCATTTTTATGGATTTTTGCAAAATTTCTTCCAGTTCTTCTGCTAAGTCTGTTCGTGCCATTGTGCCAATGTAGGTTTCAGCATCAGTTGGGTTTCCACTTTTAAGTTCTCGTACTTTTTTTACTAGCTTTTGGGTAAACTCCTCTTCAATATCTTTATGTACTAACAAACGCTTACCAGCAATACAACTCTGTCCTGTATTTTGAAATCTAGCTTGTACTACCGTATCTATAGTAGCATCTATATCACAATCTTTTAAAACAATTAATGCATTATTACCCCCAAGTTCTAAAACTGTTTTTTTAATATTTTTCCCAGCTATGCTTGCTACAGCACTACCAGCCGGACCACTTCCTGTAATTGTAACTGCTTTTACAATTGGGTTTTCTATAATAGAGGCTACTGCATCACTTTTAATTAATAAGGTAGTAAAGCAGTTTTTAGGG
>CAYGMB010000163.1:524-2137 GCA_964350765.1 uncultured Flavobacteriaceae bacterium | reverse complement strand
ACGTTAGAGGCATGTTTTAAAACAGCTATATTGCCAGCCATTCATGCTGGAGACGCAAACCTAAATACTTGCCAAAAGGGATAATTCCAAGGCATTACTGCTAGTATCACCCCCATAGGCTCGTAAGATACATAGCTTTTATCTGCATCGGTTTCTAGTACCTCATCTTCAAGATGCGTAGAAGCATTTGTTGCGTAGTATTCACACACCCATGCACATTTTTCAATTTCGGCTATGGATTGTGAAATAGGTTTGCCAATTTCTTCCGTAATTTTTTGCGCGTAGGTTTCTTTATTCTCTTTGAGTTCTTTTGCTGCGTTATTGAGTAATTTTTTCCTTTCAGAAAAAGAAGTTGTTTTCCATGATAAAAAACGGTTTTGTGCTTTATCTAAAAAATCGTTTACTTCTTTTTTAGTATGCGTTGTAAATGACTCTATTTCTTTCTGGGTGTAGGGGTTTATTGAAGTTACAGTTGGCATTTTTGTTTTTAAAGTTACTTAAAATAGGACTACATTTTAGTCTATTTAGGACTACTTTAACGAGTATATAATTGTTAAGAACCCTTTTATAACTTACCTACTATTGTTTAAAAATGTACGTGCTATTTTATAATTTTAGTAAAAATCCTAAATCATGGAAGCTCGCGATCTTACGTTATTGAAATTACGCCCCAATATCCCTAATGCAAAGGTACATGTAGAAATGAGCGACGAAGAAGTATTTCAAAATGCTACACTACGTCCTATTGCAAAACTTCAAAATGACCTCCTGGTCGAAGTCTTTAAAAATTACATAAAGAAACATAAAAACGTTTTTTATGACCTATCTATAGAAAAACGAATGGATTATATAGAAAATGCAATCCATAAGGATATGAAATTTAGAAATGGTCTTAAAGGAATTATTATTGGGCAGTTTACAATAGAAGAGTATAAAACTTATATTGCTAATTCTTCTGCGCTTAACAAACGCATGATGAATATTGTAAAAGAACGACTAAAAAGTAATGTGCAGCTGCTAGAACCTTCTTCTTTGCTTGCTAGTTAGTTTTATTCTAAAAGAGAAACACCGTTTAAATCTGTAGTAAGTACTTCGCTCATATAATCAAAATACGGGCGTAGTAATTGGAAATGAGATAGTAGTTTTTCTGAAAAATCTTCGGAAAAGACTTCTTTGTCTGAATATTGATGCGTAACAAAGTAGCTTTTTAAACGAATTAGGTCAATATTTGGATCTTCTTTACTGAATCCTTTTGGAGCTGTTTTTACTTTGTATTCTTGGTTAAAACCACCAAATTCTTTTTTAAACTTTGGAGCATTTAGAATTTCTCTAATTTCTGAAGCATCCATCTCAAACTCTTTTCTAATGCGTAATAAATCTTTTGGTTCTGGACTAAAAAAGCCTCCAGCCATTAAAGAATTACCAGGTTCCAGTCGTAAATAATACCCGCCTCTACGATGAGCTCCTGCCCTGCTAAAGCTCACACTTCTATGAACATTGTAAGGGGTTTTATCTTTACTAAAGCGTATGTCCCTATTAATTCTAAAAACTTTTACTTTGGCAATTTCATCTTCTTTGTTTAGACCTTTCTCAATATGCGCATAAAAGGCTTT
>CAYGMB010000163.1:0-514 GCA_964350765.1 uncultured Flavobacteriaceae bacterium | reverse complement strand
TACTCTTTTTTATGCTCCTGCATCCAATCTCTATGATTGTTCTTTTTGAGTTTTTCTAAAAATTGAAAAGAAGACGTTGGGATATTCATAGTTAGTTTTTTATAAATATAAAAAAATCGCTGCATCTGCAGCGATTTTTTTGTTTTGGATATATGCTAATTATGCGTGTTGTAGCTCGTGTTTACCTTCTTTAATCTCTTCGATTAACTTTGCATTAAATGCAGGAAGATCATTAGGGTTTCGGCTTGTAACTAATGCTTCATCAACTACTACTTCTTTATCTACCCACAATGCTCCAGCATTTTTAAGGTCGGTTTTTATTGAATTGTAAGAAGTCAAAGTTCTTCCATTAACAACATCTGCTTCAATTAATAATTGAGGTGCATGACATATAGCTGCTACTGGTTTGCTTTGTTTAAAGAAGTCTCTAATAAACACTAATGCGTCCTCATTTTGACGTAATGTATCTGGGTTAATTACCCCACCAGGTAGCATCAAAGCATCATAATCTTTT
>CAYGMB010000162.1:0-5518 GCA_964350765.1 uncultured Flavobacteriaceae bacterium | reverse complement strand
TTATGGACGAAGCTGGAGTAGATAGACCCTCAAGAAGATTACGCAAAAGAAACAATGAGCCTGGCGGAACACAAGTTAAACCTGGAACATATAAAGTTGAAATTCAATATTTAGAAGATATAACAACTACCAATATTACAGTTGCGAGTGATCCAAGACTTCAAATTTCTCAAAAATCGATTAATGAAAGCTATTCTGCTTCAAAAGAGTTAGAAACAATGACTCAAACTGCAGCAGATGCGGTAAAGCAATTAATTGAGAGTAAAAATACAGCTAATGAATATAGTAAAAAGTAGAAAGAGGAAGACAAAGAGAAATATAAAGAGCAAATTAAGTTGTCTAAGGAAATTACTAAATCTATAGATTCTATTGTCGCTTTGTACATTGGCAAAGTAGACAAGCGTCAAGGAATTACAAGAAATCCTGAAGTAACTGTAATGCAGCGTATAGGAAATGCTAGTTTTTATAGTGGTAGCCGTCCAGACGGGCTAACTAAAACCGAACAGTTACTAATACAACATGCCAAAACAGATTTAAAAGAAGCGCTTTCTGCAACCAACAATTTCTTTAATGGTGAATGGAATGATTATAGAGCTAAAATGGAAGAAGTTTCACTTTCTCCATTTAAAGAAACTAAAACATTTACTCTAACAAATTAGAAATTACATTTTTATGAAGATTACAAAAATTGTTCTATTTATTTTTTTAATCACATCAATCACTAAAATTAGTTTTGCTCAAAATGATGCTTCAGACAAGCTTGGAGCGTGGTATATACTTGCTACAAACAATAAAATAACAGATAAGTTTAGTATTCAAGCGCAAACACAATTCAGATATTTTGAGTTAACTAGTGAAATACAACAATTTAAGATTAGAACAAGTGCTACTTTACGTATTATGCCTGGTTTACGTGTAGCAATTGGTTATGCCTACTTTAGAAACGACTTTAGCTACCAATCTACTACACCAGCAGCTTTTGATGAACACCGAATTGTTGAGGACATATTGTTTGACCACAATATTGGAAAAGTAAAGGTATTTCAAAGAGCTAGATTAGAAAATAGGTTTATCGTACAAAATGGTGATACAGATTTTAGAAACTGGTACAGACATGAAGCTAAACTAGTATACCCTATTAATGAAGAATGGTCTATAGATTTATACGATGAAATCTGGTTAAATGTTGGTGATGAGCCAACTTTTGCACAAAATTGGCTAGGAACTGGAGTAAGCTATAAAATTTCAGAAGCATTTAAAGCACGTATTGGCTATCAACGCATCCACTTAGACGGACCAGACTTTGACAGATTAATCGTTGGACTTACTCTTACTAACGATTTCAGAAAAAAAGAAAACAACCAATAACTATAAAACATGAAAAAACTACTACTATTTTTCCTTTGTTCTACCCTTTTATGGGGATGTAAGGAAACCAAAAAAGCAGAGGTTGCTGAAAGAGAAATTCAGCAATACTCCATAGAGCAATTTATGGATAATGAAAATGCCTTTGCAAATGGGTATTCTTCAGATAAATCCAAAGTAATGATTACAAGTAATCGATCGGGAATTTATAATATTTATACAAGCCCTTCAACTGGTGGAGACTTAACACCAATTACAAAAAGTGATAGCGCTTCAGTATTTGGTATTTCTTATTTCCCAGAAGATGACAGGATGTTATTTAGAATGGACGGAAATGGAGATGAGATATTTAAAATTTACATGAAAGATGGAGATGAAATAGAACCTCTTACTCCTACTGAAAACGTAAGAGCTGTTTTTAGAGGATGGTCTAAAGATGGAAAGAGTTTCTTCTATGGAAGCAATGAAAGAGACCCTAGGTTTATGGATCATTATGAAATGAGCTTAGATGATTTTTCTTCAACATTACTTTACAAATTAGAAGACAATGTATCATTTGGAGGTATGAGTAATGATAGAAAGTACATTACTTTGATTGAAGCTATTACAACAAATGATTCAGATTTATTTATAGTAAATACTGAAACAGGAGATAAAAAGAAAGTAAATACACAAACTAGTAGTAATCAACATCTTGATTTCTCTCCAGATGGAAAATCACTTTATTTTGCTACGGATGTAGACTCCGAGTTTAGTTATGCAGCTAAATATGACATAGAAACAGGAGCTATTGAGAAAGTAACAGATAACGATTGGGATTTATACAACTATTACTTTACCCAAAATGGAACATACAGAGTAATGTTTACTAACGAGGATGCAGAAACTGTAATGAGTGTAGTAGAGGTAGCAACTGGAAAAGAAGTTGAGTTTCCTGAAATTGAAGGACAAGCAATTAGTAGCGCTAGTTTTTCTAGAGACGAAAGTATGGCAATTTTAAATGTAGGAAACTCTGCAAAACCTACTAATTCATACTCTTACAATATGAAGACTAAGGAGTATAACCAATTAACAAATGTATTAAACGAAGAAATTAATCCAGATGATTTAGTAGAAGCGCAAGTAGTTCGCTTTAAATCGTTTGATGGCTTAGATATTCCTGCGATTTATTATCAACCCAAGCAAGCAAGTGCAGAAAATAAAGTACCAGCAATCGTTTTGGTGCATGGAGGTCCTGGTGGACAATCTAGAAGAGGTTTTAATGCAAGAACACAATATTTTGTTAATCATGGTTATGCCATTCTTGCAGTAAATAATAGAGGAAGTAGCGGGTATGGAAAAACATTCTTTAAAATGGATGACCAAAATCACGGTGATAAAGATTTAAAAGACTGTGTTGCTGGAAAAGATTGGCTTGCTGCCCAAGAAGTAATAGATCCTGATAAAATAGGAATCATGGGAGGTTCTTATGGAGGTTACATGACAATGGCAGCGTTAACATATGCACCAGAAGAATTTGAAGTAGGTGTTAATATCTATGGAGTTACTAACTGGATTAGAACACTAAAAAGTATCCCGCCATGGTGGGCATCGTTTAAGGATGCATTGTATGAAGAAATGGGAAATCCTAATACAGAAGATTCAATCCGTTTAAAAGCCATTTCTCCGTTATTTCATACCGAAAAAGTGACTAAACCACTTATGGTCCTGCAAGGAGCTCAAGATCCTAGAGTACTACAAGTTGAAAGTGATGAAATAGTAGAAGGTGTTCGTGAAAATGGTGTTCCTGTAGAATACGTTCTTTTTGAAGATGAAGGTCATGGATTTGTAAAAAAAGAAAACCAAATTGAAGCCTACAATAAAATAAAAGACTTTTTAGATAAATATTTAAAAGGAGAAAATGAGCCTTCAATGGATTCTAATAAAGTAGAAGGGCAAGAGATAGAAGCAGAAAAATAACATACCAAATCATATCTCAATAAAAAGAGTTTATATTTAAATATGAACTCTTTTTTTATTTGTATAATTTTATTGACATTTGTTCTAACAATCAATTAATATCTTATGAAAAAATTACTGTTTATTCTACTTACAATCAGTATTGTAATAGGCTGTAAAAATGCAGACAAAAAAAATACTGAAATGGCAGAAACAAAAGAACCCACAGGTGTTGAAAACATGGCTTATAAATGGAGTGAAATAGCAATAACTGCTACCGCTAATGACACAGATAAGTTTAAACCAAGACCAACTATTACTTCGCGGTATTTGGGATTAATATTTACTTCTATTTTTGATGCTTGGTCCAGGTATGATGAAAAAGCAACACCCGTTTACTTAAGTGGAGTTGAAAGAAGACCATCTGACGAACAAACACTTAAAAACAAAGAAATAGCTATTAGTTATGCTGCCTACAGAGCTATGAATGAATATTATTATAGTGATAAAGAGCTTTTTACAAATTACATGAAAGAACTAGGTTTAGATCCAACTAATGAATCTTTAGATCCAAATACACCAGAAGGCATTGGTAACTTAGCAGCAAAAGCTGTTATTGAAGCTAGAAGAAATGATGGTTCTAACCAATATGGAGATGTAGAAGGTTCTGACGGAACTCCCTATTTTGATTATACAGGATATGAGCCAGTTAATGATGTAGAAAATAATGTAGACCCTAATCGTTGGCAGCCAAAATATTTTTCAGACGGGAAAGGTGGAAAATTTGCACCAAAGTGTTTAACACCTTACTGGGATAAAGTAACTCCTATTTCATTAAAGTCTGGAGATCAATTTAGGCCTGGACCACCACCAATGATTGGATCTAAACAATTAGAAGAAGAAGTAAAAGAAGTTATAGAATTACAAGCAAATTTGACTGATAAGGAGAAAGCACTAGTAGAGTTTATGCGTGATGGGCCTCAATCTGTTCAACAAGCAGGACATTGGTTAAAGTTTGCACAAGACGTTTCAAGAAGAGATGATCACACCCTAGATCAAGATGTAAAAATGTTCTTTTTAAACCAAGTAGTTGCTATGGATGCCTTTATAGCTTCTTGGGATTCTAAAATGTACTATGATTTTGCTCGTCCATTTGCTTTAGTGCACAAATATTATGACGAACAAAAAATAAAAGCTTGGGGAGGTCCTGGAAAAGGAATGATTGATATGGATGGAAACCAATGGAGACCTTATTCTCCAGACACTTTTTTATGCCCACCTTTTCCAAGTTATACATCTGGACATAGTACCATTAGCGGTGGTTGTGCAGAAGCATTGAGATTGTGGACTGGAAGTGACGAATTTGGTGAGTCTGTAGAACTTATCCCTGGTGCATTAACCGAACCAGATAACTTAGGTGAGAAAATAGTCTTAGAATTTCCAACTTTTACAGAAACTGCTGAAATGGCTGGACAATCAAGGGTTCTTGGAGGATATCATATTCAATCAGATAATATTGCTGGTTTAGAATTAGGTAGAGATGTAGCTCGTGAAGCATTTAAATTTTATAAAAAACACGTAGGAGAAGAATAATTCTTTTGAATTTACAAATTTAAAAGGCGAGCATTTTGCTCGCCTTTTTTTATACTCTAAATCATTCTTTTGTAACTTTAGCATAGTTAGGATAAATATTGATTTTCGACTTAAAGTAAACTTTAAAAGCAGCAACTCATGAATATAGAAAAAGTATCATTCAAAAATAAAGAAGGTCAAAACCTCTCTGGTCGTTTAGAATTACCAGTAGATGGGCATCCGCATAATTTTGCATTATTTGCACATTGTTTTACCTGTTCCAAAAATTTATCGGCTGTAAAAAACATTAGTCGTGCATTAACTTCTGCTGGTTTTGGTGTACTTAGGTTTGACTTCACAGGATTAGGTGATAGTGAAGGAGATTTTAAGGATACTAATTTTTCTGGAAATGTAAAAGATTTAGTAGCTGCTAGTGATTTTCTTTCAGAAAAACATAAAGCCCCTTCCCTACTAGTTGGTCATTCTTTAGGTGGTGCTGCGGTTATTTTTGCTTCGTCAAAATTAGACACAGTAAAAGCAGTTGCTACTATTGGAGCACCAAGCAAACCAGAACATGTAAAACACTTATTAAAAAGTGATTTAGAAACAATTGAAAAAGAAGGAATTGCAAAAGTTGAACTTA
>CAYGMB010000161.1:1767-5525 GCA_964350765.1 uncultured Flavobacteriaceae bacterium | reverse complement strand
TAGTTTGTAAAACTCCAAGTAAATACCCTTTGGGTATTTTGTATGATTGTTATGAAGCCACTCACGCCACTCAATGTCCCGAGGAAAATAAAGTTGAGGACGCTCCATTAATTTACTAATTCACTATCAACATAAAAATCATCTTTTATTTTAATGGTCTCAATAGGGTGTTCTAATTTTATGGTTTTCCAATCGTTGGTTGGGAAAATCCATTCTTCCTTTCCATTAACTAATGCGATTACCGGCATATCAAAACCTTCAATTATATTGGTATATTTAAATGTGAGTTCTCTTCCTTTGTATTTGTATTCTACTTTTGGAACTTTAATAGTACGTAAGTATTGGTCCCAGAATTCGGTTAAGTCAATACCAGATTGAGCACTAATAAACTCTTCTACTTGTTTACTACTAACTGTTTGATGATAAAATTCTTTATTCAGTCCAGTTAGTATAGAACGCCATTTTTTATCATCCTCAACGAGTTGTCTAAACGTATGCAGGATATTTGCTCCTTTGTAGTACATATCGCTACTCCCTTCATTATGTACACCATACACACCAATAAGTGGTCTGTCGTTTTGTATCATTCTACGAGTACCAACTACATATTCGCTAGCGGCTACGTCGCTATAATGGTAGTTTAGATATAAGTTTTCTGAATAGGCAGTAAACCCTTCATGAATCCACATATCTGCAACATCAATATTCGTAATATTATTGGCAAACCACTCGTGGCCTCCTTCATGAATAATAATAAAATCAAAACGAAGTCCCCAACCTGTATTTGAAAGATCTCTGCCTAAATAACCATTTTGGTATTTATTTCCATAAGTAACACTACTTTGGTGCTCCATCCCTAAATAAGGGACTTCTACAAGTTTAAAACTGTCTTCGTAAAATGGATATGGACCAAACCAATACTCAAAGGCGCGAAGCATCATTCCTGCTTGAGTAAATTGCGCTTTTGCCTTTTGTAGGTTATCTTTTAAAACCCAATATTGGCAATCTAATAGTCCATTTAGTCCTTCAAACTTTTCCTCAAAGCTTACATAATCTCCAATATTAATATTTACACCATAATTGTTGATAGGGTTCACTACTTCCCAATGCCAGGTTTTTGTTTTTCCGTTATCTGTAGTTTTTTTTAATCTACCATTTCCTACTCCTATTAAGTCACTTGGAGCAATAATAGCAAGATTAAGCCCTTTATCTGGCTCATCATAACCATGGTCTTTGTTAGGCCACCAAATACTTGCGCCTATACCTTGGTTTGAAGTAGCTATAAAATGTTTTCCATTATTATCTTTTTTCCACGAAAAACCACCATCCCAAGGAGCATTTTTTGCAACTCTTGGCTTCCCTGAAAAATAAATAGTTATCTTTTGTTCGGTATCTTTTTGTTGCTTTTTCAGTTTCAAGTAGTGAACGGCTCCTTTTCTTTTAAAGGATATACTTTTTCCATTTTGTTCTACTTTGTCAATTTGCATGGGTTCTTGCAAATCTATTTGCATTACTTTTTCATCTTCTAATACTGTATATGTTATTGTATTAGTCCCTTTTATTGTTTTTGTTTCTGGGAATACTTCTACAGTAAGATCATAATGTTGTAAATCCCACCATGCACGTTCTGGAGTAATACTTCCTCTTAGTTTATCAGCTTCAGAAAACTTTTCTTTTTCTGAAAATAACTCAGTATTTTGAGAGATAGCTGGGTAATAGACTAAGAGAATTAGTATTGATGCTATTATTTTTTTCATTTTTTTATCTAAAAATTGAATTAGGGAAAACTACAACGCTTTCATGTCCATTTGCTGCTACAGCAGAAATTCCGAAAAAGTAATTGTCAATTACAATGCCATCTAGAGTAAATTCATTAACATCACCTACATATCTACTATAATCCCAAGTTGGAGAAGTGGTATCTCTCCAGTATATCTTGTAACCAACAGCTCCGTCAACTTTTTCCCATTTAAATTTTGCTGAAGGTTCTACAATACCACCTATACTTACTTTTTCTGGTGCAGCCGGAGCCCAAGCCAAACTAGCCATAGTAATTGCATTTACAGCAGTTAGTTTCTTTGCATATTCAAAATTTACAAACTTTAATTTATCACCATATTCAATTCCATTTTCAGTTCTAATGTCTTGGTGTTGTTGAGTATAGTTTTCGTGTGCTTCCATGATTCTTACTCCAGCATACCCCAAATCATTAAAGGGGCGGTGATGGCCACCACGACCAAAACGATCTAAACGGTAAATCATCATGGGATTCATCTCTGGCATATACGTTTTAGTTGTTTTATAAACATAACGTGCAAGTTGTCTAGAAATGCCATCTACCTCACCACCATAAAAGCGACGTGCATTACGTTGTCTTTCAGTTTCAGTTGGAGGCACAGGCTCGCTAAAAATTCTAAAATCTACATTGCTTATTACTCCATCTACTCCTTTAATATTTCCTATCATATCATTGTTAAGAACACCAATAATGTCCCAGCCTTTTTCTTTTGCGTATGCAGCAAAACCAGCTCCTCCAAAGAGGCCTTGCTCTTCCCCGCTAAGACCTAGATAAACGATACTACTTTCAAATTTATATTTTGAAAGAACCCTAGCAGCTTCTATTGCTCCAGCCATTCCACTAGCATTGTCATTTGCTCCAGGTGCATCTTTTGTATAATTACTACCATCACTATTACGGGAATCTATATCACCACTCATAATTATATAACGATTGGGATACTTAGTTCCTTTTTGTACTGCAGCTACATTTACAATCCATGTATCTTTTGGCACACGGCGGTTACCTTCTGCTTCAACAAAATCTTTTTGGTAAAATACGTCAAGACAATTACCACAGTCTTTGGATATGTTTTCAAATTCACTTTTTATCCAGCGTCGCGCAGCTCCAATTCCTCTAGTATCACTTATGGTATCACTAAAAGTATTACGAGTGCCAAAACCAGCAAGTATTGTTATATCAGCCTTTATTCTTTCAGAAGAAACAGCATTTATAATTTCATAAATTTTAGGGTTGGTTTGTGCTTGGATGCTTATAGAAGCTCCTACAAGCATGAGGATAAAAAGTTTGTACATAAAATTATTTTTCATTAAAAATACAAAAAGTGAATAAAGTACTTTATCTAATAAAAGTAACCTTTGCAATTAAGCCATTTTCAATCTCATAAATAGCAACTGCACTAAAGTTTTGACCGTTGGCAGTAATATACTCCTCGTCTATTACTTTATTTCCAATAACAATTCGGTTTTTTATTTCGCAATGTAAATCTGGAGTATTAGAAAAAAAACTTTCAAAACTTTCTCTCATGGGTTTTTGACCTTCAGAAGATAAATTATTAGGAAAATTATAAAGTTTAATATCTTGGGTATATGTTTTCATGAAAGCATCTATATCTCTGTTATTATAGGCTTGTAGTTGTTTATTTACTATTGCTGTTGGATTAGTAAGGGAGGTTTCTTGATTATTTTCGGCAACTAGAGCTAGTTTTTTTCCATCAGGGCTTATTGCCATACGTGTTATATCTTTAATGTTTTTACCAGTAAGGTCTGCCGCCTCTTCCCACTCGCCATCGCCAAATAAATCATAGTAGTATAGTTTTGCTCCACTACCGCAAAGAAGTGTAGTTTCGGTTAGCCATATGTGATCTTGTATGCCTATAGGAAGCTCCGCAATAAAAAAGCTCTCCAAAGTATCCATATCTAGTTGGTAGATGTCATGATTATTCTTTTCGTTTACGGCT
>CAYGMB010000161.1:0-1757 GCA_964350765.1 uncultured Flavobacteriaceae bacterium | reverse complement strand
GTATAACTAACAGCTTCATCATTGTTTGGAATTTTATGTATAGAGCGACCACTTCCCTTTAAAAGTCTATAAGTTTTATCTTCATTAATAGTGTAAACGATAAGGTCTAATGTATTTCCTCCAAGAATGGAAGCTACTACTGTATTTTTATCAAAAAAAGTGTAGTATGCAATTTCCTCGTTTGATATAGTTTTTGCTTCAATTTCCATACTATGCCTATACAATCTTTGTAAACCATTTGTATCTAGCCTTACAGCAGCAAAGTCTTTAGTGTTTGGTATAGATACAGGAGAGTATTCACTTCCTTGTTTTGAATCTGTAAGCCATCCATTTGTATTTTTAGTAATGAAATATGAATAAACATCTGTTTGCCCATTTCTGGTTTTTGTAAAAAGAAGAGTATTATTATCAACAAATGAGGGCTGATTGTCGTATCCATCATTGTTTGAAATGTTTTTAAAGTTACTAAGCTCAAGTTTTGAAGTTCCTTGGATCTCCATAAGATAGACCTCTGTGTTTGGTTGACTTATGGCAATGTTATAAAATAGAAGTAGAGCAATAATGAGTAATCTCATAGTAATATTTTTAGATTTAAATATACAAATATTTGAAGTGTAGTGATGAGTGCTTGATGACATATTAATAAGTGTTCGATGTAGTGTTATAAACTTATAAACTATACTACAATGAAAAAGCTTTTTTCTTTTACTCTTTTTTTATTATTTATTACTTCATTAACTGCACAAGAATGGACTTTTGGACCAAAAGCAGGTATTAATTTTAATTATATAACATTTAGCGACAGTAATTTTGATACAAGTAGCAAGTTAGGAATCCATATTGGTGGTTTTGTAAATTATTCAATTGATGAAAAAGTTTCCTTACAAACAGAACTTGCTTTTGTTAGGGGTGGTAATAAGTCTCAAATATCTACTGTAGAGTTTGAAGCTCGTACCAATAATTTCTTTATCCCAGTACTTTTCCAATATGAAGTTGCAGATAATTTGCGTTTAGAGGCAGGGCCTAACTTTACATTATTAACATATCTTGCCGAAAGTAATGAGGGAGAGAATGATTATGAAGAATTTACTGATGCTTTTAAAACATTTAACTTAGGATATGGAATTGGTGCCATTTATGATTTAGATTCTCTCGTTGAAAACTTAAGTGCTGGAGTACGATATGTAGGTAATTTTTCAGGTTTGAATAAGGAAGACGATAGAAATGGTGGAGAGGTAAAGCAGAGTAATATTTTAGTGTCTTTTTATTATAGATTTGGTAAAAAGAGCCAGCAAAATTAATAGGCAAAACTAAAAAGTTAAACTGAATTATTTGGGCTTAAAAAAGAGTTAATTATTAAATGCTTTTTTAAGCCTACTTAAATCTCGTTTATTATCACGGTCTTTAATACTCTGTCGCTTGTCGTATTGTTTTTTACCTCGAGCTAAAGCTATTTTAAGTTTTGCAAACCCTTTCTCATTAGTAAACAATAGTAACGGGATAATAGTTAATCCAGAGTTTTTAACCTCTTTTTCAAGTTTTCTAAGTTCACTACGGTTTAAAAGTAATTTGCGTTCTGTTTTTGGATTATGGCTGTATGTACTTGCATGTGAATATTCTTGAACCGTCATATTAATTACAAATAGTTCACCACGATCATTAAACTCACAAAAACTCTCAGCTATAGAGGCTTTCCCTTCTCTAATGGCTTTTATCTCGGTACCTGCTAGCACAATCCCAGCGGTATAAGTGTCTAA
>CAYGMB010000160.1:0-5531 GCA_964350765.1 uncultured Flavobacteriaceae bacterium | reverse complement strand
CTGACGAATGCAAAGTTTGCCAAGAGAAAGATAAAGCTCGTGCAGATTATGTACAAAGCGCGATTTGGGCGATTGATGTAAAAACAGGTGATGTTATATGGAAGAAACCAAATATGTCCTTCAATGAAATTGACGAAAACAATTTTATTGTCAAAAAGTTTATATCTCCAATAGAAGTAGAAAATCTTGTATCTACGAATTCCCCAGTTCAAATACAGAATTATCAATTTTATAAAATGCTTTCTAAAAACAATGTTCAAAACGTTGAATACATTACTTATAAATCGAATGATATAAATAACCTACAGCAAGGTAAAATTCTAAATGCATCATCGACTAGTTACACACAAACACCAAACAATAATAATGGATATAACTTTCCAGTAATAAAAAGATCAAAATCTTTTGAATCGGACAACTACTTAAACTTATCTAATTATCAAGTTCAAAGTGTTAATTCGTCAAACCAAATCGAATTTGACAATAATCTCAATGATAAAATTGTGTATGACAAATATGATAGTAACGGTAGGCCTATTGAGTTTCATACTGTTCCAGATTTTGTTTACTCATCTGTAATTTGGGGTTATAAAAATCAATTCCCAATTGTTATAGCAAAAAATAGTAGGTATCAAGATATCCAAGGTTTTGAAGCCAATATTAAAAGTTTGTCTAATGATGGTGGAAATGAGCAACTCATTAATGAGATTGAAATACTTAGAAATAGTCTCCCTGATGCACAAGTTACTTCTTACACATATTTAGGAAACAATCTCGAGTCTGTTACAGATGTAAAAGGCAACACAAAATATTATGAATATGATTCTCTTCAAAGGTTGACGAAATCTAGAGATGATGATGGGAACATTCTAACAAAATATAGATACCATTATGAGAATGTAGTCGATAATCCAATTAATGGATACATTTCTTCTTCTGCTGATTTAAATTCTAATACCGTTACTTTTACGTTAGAAAATGTAAGTGGAGGATCTGGAAACTACTCTTATTCGTGGTCTAGTGTCGAAGATGGGACACCTATTGGCCCCACAAACTCAACTTCTTTTCAAATAACTTATGATTGTTTATCTGGCGATAATAACCTTAGGGCTAATTTAACTATAACAGATACTAACGATCCTAATAATGTATCGAATCTTTATAAAGGGTTTTGGGATTTAGACTGTTGTCCCCCTGTTACTGCAAATTATTTAGAATACAGAGAGATTAGAACTAGTGGGCCTAGCCCAGATTTTCAAGGCATTCAATTAAAATTAATTGATGTAAATGGAGGCTGTAGCCCATTACGATATGATTGGAAATTCAAATATCAAAATAATCCTAATCAGTTATATGATTTAATTTCAACAACGGATAATAATCTTGCATTTATACCTGAAGGAGATCCAAATTTAGACCTACTTTGCGATGAAGATGTCATATTTGAATGTCATGTTGTGGATTTAGGATTAAATGAAACAACCCAACCTATCTATTACTTTCAATCAAATCCAACCAGAGTTGATTGTAACGATGTTCCTAGGTAATTAACAATATATAGAGATATTATGACTACAATGAAAAATACTAAACAACTTTTTTTAATCTCGATATTTTTCCTTTTTCCTTTTTCCCTCATTTCTCAGACTCATGAGAAAAACTATGTTATGTCTACGGCATATCAAATCGCTACGGATACAGACGTTAATATCCCTGACGATCAAAAGATTGAGTCTATAACTTATATAGATGGTTTAGGAAGACCCAAACAAAACATAAACCTTAGAGCAGGTGGCAACCGACAAGACCTTATTGAACCAATAGAATACGATGACTATGGAAGGCAAATAAGAGAATATCTACCTTTTCCTGTAATTGGTAATAATGGAGATTTTTATGAAAGTACGAACTCTACTGTATCTGATTTAATCAATTATTATTCCAATAAGTTTGAAGATGATTTTGACCCGCTAACAGGTATGGCAAACCCATACGATGAAAAAAGGTTTGAATCTTTTACTTCAAACAGATTAATTGAGCAAGCCGCTTCAGGAAGTGATTGGAAAATCGGAAACCACACCATTAGAATGGAATACGATACTAATACGCTTTCTGATCAAGTTAAGAAGTTTAGTGTCAATTTTGAACAAGATAAAACATCTAAACCAGTTCTAACATATGATGGGGTATATCAATCTAATAAGCTATTTTATTCAAAAACTAAAGATGAAAACTGGCAAAGTGGTAATGAACACACAAGTCTAGATTTCATAAATAAAATTGGACAAGTTCTTTTGAAAAGAACTTTTTCTAATGGAACCATTGACAATTATTATGTCTACGATGATTTTGGAAGATTGACTTTTGTAATTCCGCCAGAAGCATCTGATAAGATAATTGTGAATGGTTCACTTGCTTTTAATTTTCAAGATATTCTTGATAACTATTGTTTCCAATATAGATATGACTCTGAGGGTAGAATAATTGAAAAAAGAATTCCCAACCGAAATGGATGGGACTTATTTGTTTACAATAACCTAGGACAGGTAGCCTTAACGCAGACACCAAATTTGAGACAAAATAATAAATGGTTATTCACCAAATACGACGAATTTGGTCGAGTAATATATAAAGGAATAACTAATTCCATTCTTAGTTCTAGAGAAGATTTAGATGCAATAGTTGAATCCTCAGGTGGGTTTGAAGATAAATTAACAAATCCAATTTCTATTTCTGGAACACAAGTATATTACACAAATAACCTTTTTCCTACAGCCTCATCAATTCAAGAAGTCTTTACAGTAAACTACTATGATGAGTATATCGACCATACTGGAGTATCAATTCCAAATCAAACCTTTGGCGTAAGCAGAGAGATGAACCCTAAAGGATTACCGACTGTTAGCAAAATTAAAATTTTAGGAACGAATGATTGGATAACAAGTATAAAAACATACGATGAAAAAGAAAGAGTTATTTGGGCCTACAGTAAGAATGAATTTTTAGAAACAACAGATATAACTAGAAGTAAGTTTGATTTTACTGGAAAAGTAATTGAAAGTTACACAACACATAGTAGAAATGGAAACTCAACTATTGGTATAAGGGACTATTATCACTATGACCATTTAGGTAGACTACTTACTCAAAAACAAAAAATAGGAAATGAACCAATCCAATTAATTACAGAAAATCGTTACGACGATATTGGGCAGTTAATTAGAAAGGACGTAGGCGGCGAAACATACTTAGATGGGTATTCAGATTTAACATATGTAGATGCAACATCAGATGGAACAGTCATAAACACCTACCCAAATGGTTGGGACGAAAATTGGCCATCTAGATTAAAAACAAGAGGTGAAATTCCTGAAGAATATGACGGAGGAATTAAAGCAAAAGTTAATCAAAATAATAAGCATCTTAGGGTTGGGCTTGTAAAAAGATCAAACAGCAATCAACAAAATCAATATTTTGATTATGGAATGCAGGCTTTTTATGACCCTCAGACTCAACAGAGTTCAATTAAACTTGTCTTAGGGAATATTCATAATACCGGAACAAGCTATGGTACATACAATACAGGGGATACTTTTAAGGTTCAAAGGATTGGGAATACTATCTATTTTTACAAAAATTCTTCAGTTATTCACAGTATATCAATTACGGATAATGAAGATGCATTGGTCGGTAAGGTTTCATTTACAGGACCCTCTGGAGCAAGTGTGTCCAATTTAACATTATTTGGCCCTCAAATAAATAAAAAACTTCAAAATATAGATTATAAGTATAACGTTCGTGGTTGGCTTACAGGGATTAATGATTTTGGTGATATTACTAGAAAGAATAATGATTTATTTAGGTATAGAATAAATTACAATAATCCAATTGAAGGCAACTTGTCCTCACTAATAACGCCTGTTTATAATAGAAATATTTCACAAATTATTTGGCAAACGGCTAATACAGACAACCAAAAAAGGACATATGGTTATAAATATGATGCAATTAATAGAATTTTGGCAGGATACAACAAGATAGGTAATGATTTATCTAGTTGGGACACAAATTCAGTAACAGACATCAATTATGATAAAAACGGGAATATACAACAATTGAAGCGTCTAGGGTTTGGTAATGGAGATGGGGTTTGGGATGATCTAGTTTATAATTACCAAAACAATAGTAACAAATTACTCTCTGTTACAGATAATGCAATCACAAGCCTAAAAACTGAAGGTTTTAACGATGGTACTAACTCAGGCAATGATTACACTTATGATGCTAATGGTAATTTGAAAACTGATACAAATAAAAACATTACATCCATAGATTATAACCATTTAAATCTTCCAACAAAAATAAACGTTTTAGAAAATGGTATCTTAAGCCATATAGACTACAGGTACGATGCTCTTGGAAACAAACTTGAAAGAATCACGTCGTTAAATTCTACAAGTAATTCTACTGTTGTTACTACACAATACGCAGGTGGATTTATATATAGGAATGATGAACCTGGGGCTGATTTTGAGTTAAAGTTTTTTAGCCATCCCGTTGGATATGTTCTTCCACTTTTTGATACTAGGACAAATACTAGAGACGAAAAATCCGTAAAAAAGTTTGATATTGATACTGGGCAAACCACTTACTCAGACTACAAATATGTTTTTAATTACACAGATTTTTGGGGTAATGTTCGTCTAAGCTACAGCGATCTAGATGAAAATGGATCTATCGACAGTAGTGCTGAGATTATTGATGAAAAAAATTACTATCCTTATGGGCTTGAACATAAAGGATATAACGAAATAGTAAACCTTGAAGAGAATAACCTGCGACAATACCAAGGACAAGAATTTACCCAAGATTTAAATATCAATATACATGAGTGGCGCTACAGAACTAGTGATGTGTCATTAGGTAGATTTTGGCAATTAGATCCTCTTTCGGATAAATATACATTTAACTCCCCATTTGCTTTCCAAGAAAACAGGCTTGGTATGGGAAGAGAGTTAGAAGGCTTAGAAATATGGTTTGGTAATCCTCTTGAAACATGGAATGCTGTTAAAGGAGTCTATAGTACTGTTGAAGGTGAGGTGACAGGAACTTGGGATTTTATCACTAGAGATGCATGGAGAGGAGAAACCTATGTAGGTCTTGGTAATCTTACATTAGGGGTTCTTACTTCAGGTGTTCCTGGACAGCCAGGAAATGTTGGCAATTTATATGCTGTTGATGCGTATTTAGGCTCAAATACTGTTGGGGCTATGCAGGGTGTCACCTTGGCTTTTGATGATTTTTCCAACGATTTAATAAATGGTAATACTCAAGAAAGAGCTGCTGCGGTAACTTCAATCGTTTTATTATTTAGCCCTGGGAAATTAGATGATATATCTAAATTAAATAAAATAGTTAAGTTTGGGAATTTGACATCAGCCTCAAGTGAAACAGTTAAACTTTATAGAGCAGTTTCTAGTGCTGAACTAGAGGATATATCTAATTTTGGATTAAGCATACCTCAAAAAAAT
>CAYGMB010000159.1:0-5558 GCA_964350765.1 uncultured Flavobacteriaceae bacterium | reverse complement strand
TCTACCCCAAGAGCTGCACCATAAACATCATGGTAAGCTTCTAAGGTACCCTCAAAAGTTGGTTGAAAAGCTGCTCTATCACTAGTAATAGTAGTATTAAAGTTGTTTTTAACATTATCCATACCGCTAAATACAGTATTAATACCTGGACGTCCCATATGGTCTTCTTGTGTAAAAGTACCTGAGAAGTCTATTTGAGGTCCATCATCAATTGCATCATCATCATTGCTACATTGTACAAACAATAAAGTAGTACAAACTGCAATAAAAGCTATTTTTAATCTATGTGTAATCATTGTGTAAGTTTTTATAGTTTATATCTAATTATTGTTTTCTCTTTGTAGTAACCCAAACATTGTAGGAATCCGGTAAACCTTCAATTCCATCAAGACTATTAGCAACATGGCTAGGAGCCGTCCCTAATAAAGAGTTAGGTACTTCAACAACAACTGCTAATACATTTAAGTTTTCGAATAAGTCCGAAGCTTGTCCTGGAGGTAAAAAACCATCTGGAGCTGCATTTCCGCTTATCACTTCATTAAATCTATTAAAGTCAAAGAAAAAAGCATCTCTTCTTGGTCCTGCAAAAAATGTCATTCCGTCTCCAGTAGATGTTTGTACATCTGTTGAAGTAGAAATTAAAACACTATTAGACAAACCTGTAGTGTTGATTTGAGAACTTAAACCGGTTTGAGTTGGTTCATTAGGTCCAAAAAAGAACATTTGATCTCCTCTTGGGATTGCTTGAATTACTAAATCCTCAACAAAATCACCTGTGTTATCAATGTTAAACTCAATAACAACATCTTCATCAAAAGTTGCATTATTAGTAGCTGTACCAGGAGTTAAAGGCCCTTGTATGGTAGCAATAAATACGGTGTTGTTAGGATTGTCTCCTTCAAATGCATAAAGGTCAGCTATGTCAGAGCTGGTTCCTGCAACTGCTGGAGCATCAATGTGGTCTGCAGACACTAAAAATACTGCTAGTACTGCAACTGCAATACCACCAATAGCTGCAAAAATTTTTGTTTTCTTCATAATTAGATTTTTTTGATTATTATTTACACAATAGATACGTTCAAAGGTACTGTATGGTTTTAAGAGTTGCGTTAATATTTTGTTAACGAAAAAAAAAGACACTCCTATTTAGTTATTTCTTAGCTTTGAAATTTGTTATACATGTACCTATGAATCCCTCTGCATCAGATTGGATCCCGAAATACCTTAGTCGCTTTGGTTCATTAATAGTCGAAAAGACCGTTGATGAGAAGGTTTTTTATACAAGATTACTCGATATTGGATTTATATATGGGGTTTCAGTTACGCCAATAATTAGAAAACCCATTAGTACATTACAACTTACAAAAGATGAGATTACAAAAATTAATTTATTTCATGCATTAGTAAGAACACATCTTTCAGTTTTTCCAGATCATTCATTTGAAAAAATAATACAAGACTGTATTACATTTTATACTCATATTGAAAAAGGCAAGAAGAGTTTTATTAAAAAACTCTCTATAATTAATTCTGAAGTTAATGATCTTGAAGATATACTTTCGGCACGTTTACAAGAAACTAATACCGTTTTAAAGAAAAAAACTACTTCAGTTTTAACCTATGCTCTGTTGTATATAGACATCCTTGCCTATCGAATGTGGATTAGTAAGCCTACTAATACCAAAAACTACCTAGAAGCACTAGAGGGTGTGGTTATAACATGTTGTTTTTTAGCCTTACAGTCCAAAAAGAAAAAAAACAAATATGACACCTTATTAATAGAATTATTTGAAGGTTCTTCAGAATACTTACTTAGTGCGTCCAAAAATACCAAATCGATATCTCTCGATATTATAGATTCTATTAAAGAGCATCACTTTTCTGAAAAGAAATATATCTTAGACATTTGTTGTATTGCTGTTTGGGACGATTATAAAATGGATGAAAGTGAATTTACGTTTTTGCAGCAATTAACAAACAAGTTAGGTTTTACTAATGATGAATTAGCGAAAAGTCTTCAATCCCTAGCACAATTTTCAGATAATTATTCAGAAGAGTTAAAGTTGTTTGAATATTCTAATCCTGTAAAACAATTTTACAAGCACTCTAGAGCAACAGTAAAGCTACTTATTTTACGTAACCAAAAAAGACTTATTAAAGAAATTGAAGAAAGTGGGGAACTCCTTGTACTTTTAACGCAATCCACAATAAGAGAATTAGATACTGAAGAAAAAAATAAAGTTAAAGAACAGTTATTAGACATCTGCAAATCGGTACCATCACTAACTATTTTTCTATTACCTGGAGGAGCTGTATTACTACCTTTACTTGTAAAATTAATTCCTCAATTATTGCCTTCATCGTTTAATGAAAACCGATTAGATCCAAAAAAAAGAGAGAAACCATAAAGCTCCTCTCTTAAAATTATTTATTTATAAAAAATGAAGTTATTTACCTTCTTTCTCTTTTTTCTTTGCCTCTCTTTTTAATTTCATGTTTTCAATTAATGCGCCTCCTATCCAGTAAGGAATAAAAGATATTAAAAAAATCATTAACCAAAAACCTATGGTTAAGATGGTTAAGAATGCTAAAAATCCTAAATACTGGTCAAATTCAAACATGATACTTTGTTTAATAAACTTGCTACAAAGATAAATGGTTTTTTTAAGAAAAAACAAAGATTAGTTTTAAATTATTTACAGTTTATCCACGTTTTATATAGTTCATAAAAACTCTTATTTAAACACTTACCAAAAAAGTATTTAAATAAATAAAGGGTACTACTTTGAACACCCAACTACCATTTTGTACCTTTGTCACAAACAAAATATAATCATGCAATACCGAATAGAAAAAGACACCATGGGTGAGGTTAAAGTGCCTCAAGATAAACTTTGGGGTGCACAGACAGAACGCTCTAGAAATAACTTTAAAATAGGTAGACCAGCTTCTATGCCGCTAGAAATTGTGTATGGTTTCGCTTATTTAAAGAAAGCAGCTGCCTATACTAATTGTGATGCTGGAATACTTACTGAAGAAAAAAGAGACCTTATAGCTGCTGTTTGTGATGAAATTTTAGAGGGTAAACATGATGAACAATTTCCTTTAGTAATATGGCAAACGGGAAGTGGTACGCAAAGTAACATGAATGTTAACGAAGTAATTGCCAATAGAGCACACCAATTAGCAGGAAAAACGATTGGCGAAGGAGAAAAAACGCTACAACCTAATGACGATGTAAACAAATCACAATCGTCTAATGACACTTTTCCTACTGGTATGCACATTGCGGCATATAAAAAATTACTAGAAGTTACCATTCCTGGAGTTGAGCAACTTCATGCTACTTTAGAGAAAAAATCTAAAGAGTTTAGCACCTGTGTTAAAATTGGAAGAACACATCTTATGGATGCAACACCTTTAACCTTGGGGCAAGAATTTAGTGGCTATGCATCGCAGTTAGAACATGGACTTATTGCATTAAAAAATACACTAGCACATTTATCTGAACTTGCACTTGGAGGTACTGCTGTTGGTACAGGAATAAACACCCCAAAAGGTTATGCAGAGAATGTAGCAAAATACATCGCACAGTTTACTGAGTTACCATTTATAACTGCACGTAATAAATTTGAAGCGCTTGCAGCTCATGATGCCATAGTAGAATCCCATGGCGCTTTAAAGCAAATAGCTGTTTCGTTAAACAAAATTGCCAACGACATACGTTTACTAGCAAGTGGTCCTCGTAGTGGAATTGGCGAAATTACCATCCCAGCAAATGAGCCTGGTTCTTCTATTATGCCTGGAAAAGTAAATCCAACGCAATGTGAGGCTTTAACAATGGTATGTGCACAAGTTGTTGGAAACGATATGGCAATTGCCGTTGGTGGGATGCAAGGACACTATGAGTTAAATGTCTTTAAACCTGTTATGGCTGCTAACATGCTAGAATCTGCACAATTATTGGGAGATGCATGTGTTTCTTTTGACGAACATTGCGCACAAGGTATTGAGCCTAACAAAGAAGTAATAGAAAAGCAACTTAATAACTCCTTAATGCTAGTAACAGCACTAAATACCAAAATTGGCTATTACAAAGCTGCAGAAATTGCTAATACTGCACATAAAAACGGAACAACATTAAAAGAAGAAGCTGTTAATTTGGGTTACCTTACAGCAGAAGAATTTGATGCTTGGGTAAAACCTGAAGATATGGTTGGGGAAAAGTAAACTAAAACATACTATTAAAAAGCGACCCTAGGGTCGCTTTTTTAATTCTATAGAAATTAAATATTATTTCTCAAACTCTTGTAATGTCTTTGTAATAATAGAAACACAGTCTAGTAGTTGCTCTTTAGTCATAACCAAAGGTGGTGCAAAACGGATAATGTTTCCGTGGGTAGGCTTTGCTAAAAGTCCGTTATCACGTAATCGCATACAAATGTTCCAAGCGGTTTCACTTTCTTCATCGTCATTAATCACAATGGCATTAAGTAATCCTTTACCACGCACAAGACTTACAATGTTAGAGTTTTCTATGTATTTATTCATCTCCTCTCTAAAGAGTTCGCCCAATTGGTATGCATTTTCTGCTAGCTCTTCTTCTTTTACAACATCCAGAGCTGCCATTGCAACTGCTGCTGCAATAGGGTTACCACCAAAGGTAGAACCGTGAGATCCAGGTGTTATTACATTCATAATAGGGTCGTTTGCTAATACAGCACTTACAGGATAAGCGCCACCACTCATCGCTTTACCTAGAATTAAAATATCAGGCTTAACATCTGGTGTTCCACTACAACTCTTATCCTCACAGCTACAGTTTCCGCAGGTAGCTAGTAAACGTCCTGTTCTAGCAATTCCTGTTTGTACTTCGTCTGCTATAAAAAGTACATTGTGTTTTTCACATAAAGCCTTTGCAGCTTTTAAATATCCTTCAGAAGGAACATAAACACCAGCCTCTCCTTGTATAGGTTCAACTAAAAATCCAGCAATATTATCGTGCGTTTCTAATGTGTTTTGTAAGGCTGCAAGGTTATCATATTCAATTTTTATAAAGCCTTGTGTGTAAGGACCAAAATTCTTTCTAGCTACAGCATCGTTAGAGAAAGAAATAATAGTAGTTGTTCTTCCATGAAAGTTATTTTCACAAACAATAATTTGAGCGTCATTTTCTTCAATTCCTTTTTCCTCATACGCCCATCTTCTACAAATTTTTAGTGCCGTTTCAACAGCCTCGGCACCTGTGTTCATTGGGAGTAATTTATCAAAATTAAAATATTCGCTTGCATACTTCTCATACTTACCAAGCATATCATTGTAAAATGCTCTCGAAGTAAGAGATAAGGTTTGTGCTTGTTGGGTCATTGCATTTACAATTTTAGGATGACAATGCCCCTGGTTTACTGCAGAATATGCAGAAAGGAAATCGTAATATTTTTTTCCTTCTACATCCCAAACGTGTACACCTTCCCCCTTACTTAATACTACGGGTAGTGGGTGATAATTGTGTGCACCATACTTGTTTTCTAAATCTATCGCTTGTTGCGAATTTAATT
>CAYGMB010000158.1:390-5558 GCA_964350765.1 uncultured Flavobacteriaceae bacterium | reverse complement strand
ATACCATAACAAAGCTTTAGCATTAAACTGTGCTTTGTATTTGTAACTGTACTAAATAGGCGTTTAATTTCGGCTTTACTCAGCATTTTGGGAAGTGTGGAGGGTTTTTTAGGACGTGGAATATCAAAAAACATTTGTGGTTGTTTTTTTACTTTTTCGAAATAAAATTTAATGGCATTTATCTTTCCATTCATTTTACGTTCTTTCATCTCTAAGTTATTTACGCAATAAAGAAAATAATCTTTGAGTCTTTTGTGAGTAAGAGTATTTACAGAAACGTTTTTTAGTAGTTGTAGCAGATGCGTAAATTCTGCAAGGTAGATTCTTTGTGTATTCTCACTATATGATTTTAAAAGTAATTGATTGTAAAACTCTTGAAGCGCTTGATAATTATGAGGGCTTATTGTGTTTTGATATTTTAACAAAGGATCTGGTTTGTCTATATTTATAATTTCTCGTATTGAAACAAGGTCTGGCAAGTACCAGGATTTTTGTGTGGCACTCCATTTTGCTGAAGGAAATCGTTTTTTTAATGCATTTTTATGAGCTTGACTGTATGGAAATTTTATCCAAATTACATTTTTGCTTTTATGTGTGCCGGGTATAAATGTGTAGGTAGAGAAGTCCATAATAATATGCGCGTTTTATATATCAATAAAATATAAAGGTAACAAATTTTACTAAATTGATATACAAAATACGCATAGCTTATGTGTTGATTACCCCATATAATAAAAGCATTTGAGAAAAAATTACAGTAAAATTGGCTAGCGTAGATTTATTCGTATATTTACGTGTTATGTGCTATGTAAAAACGAAACAACTAAATGATGAATTTATGACGACAAATACATTTGACTTTATTGGAGGAGAAAAAGGACAATGGAAAGTTCTTAGTATAAATACTGTTTGTGGATTTCCAATAGAAACAGTTCCATACGTAGACATCTTACCAAATTTGACTAATACTACGCGTAAAGGTGTTTGGAAACTAACAGGTTTTACAAGTAATGTTCGTTATGCAGAAAAAAACGAACGTGAAAAACTTAATGCAGTCCAACCTGACTTAGGTCGACCATTCGCAACTTGTGCTGCACTTATCCCAATAAAAAAAACTGAATCTTGGTGGGCAATGGCTCAAGATGAAAGAAGAAAAATATTTGAATCGAAATCACATCACACAGAAATAGGTTTAAAATATTTACCAGCCATTGCCCGTAGACTGTATCATTGTAGAGACATTGGACAACCTTTTGATTTTTTGACTTGGTTTGAATATGCACCTGAAGACTCATTAAAATTTGAAGAACTTTTAAAATTGCTAAGACAAACAGAAGAATGGAAATACGTGGACAGAGAAATAGACATACGCCTTGTAAAAGAATAAAAATTATAAACACAGCACATAACACCGTGTATAATTAATTGCTTTGGCAAGTGCTTATTTGGAAAATTCCTTCGGAATTTTCTCGCGTTCGTTTTTGTTTACTAAATTAGTTGCTTAAACACGCAACTAACCATACACAAACACGTTGTACTGCATTTAGAAAATGACCTTAATTTTAGAAAATACCGATCAGGTAAAATCTCACACCAATATTTATGAGATAATCGAGCCGTTTGAAAAAGAGTTTTCAGAATTAAATTGGTTATTGACAAACCAAGAATATCAGATTTTCGATTTTGAAGAAAAAGGCGAAATACCTAGACTAAATTTTGATGATGACAGAATAACTTTTAAAGGAACTGAATTGCTCGAAAGTCTGAAAAATCGTGATATCGATTTCATTTGGTGTGTATTGTGCGGGTTTAAAGGTAAGATCCCTGAATTAAAAAACTCCGAATTACCTTATGCCGATTTGAATTCTGAGATTTGGACTAAGCCAAACAAGTTTTTAAACGAAAACAGCGAAATAGAAATTATTAGTTTTGACGGAACAGCAACAATTTTCAAAACTAAAAACAAACTGATTGAAAATAAGTTTCGGGAAAAATTTACTGAGGCAACTGAGTTGAGATAAACGCAGTACAACAACGTATAACGTCAATGGCTGCGCCGTTGCTTAATCGAATTACAATTCCTACGAATTCCCTAAATTGCTATCGGATAAATACGCGGAGGCGGCTCCAACTCACGCTGAATCGCACGCAGGCTAACGCCTGCTTCCACCCTAGCCTCCGGCTAGGTGTTCACGCCGATTCAGCCACCCAAAAGCCGCCACAAACGTTATACAAAACCGTTGTGCGTCAGTTAAAAAAATCAGAACTCAAAATAAATTTATAAAAAATGAGAATTAAATTATTATTAATCCTTTTAACAGTTTTTCAATTTATCAGTTGTCAATCCAATAAAAAAGTGGAAACTAAAGAAATCGATAAAAATGGATATACTTTAACTTATACATCTGATTTAAAATTAGATGAAAGCGGAAAACAAGGAAGTGAATTTCTATTATTTACTAAAAAAACAAATTCTACTGACAACTTTGTAGAGAACATTAATTTGATAATACAAAATTTAGAAAATCTGAATTTGGATTTGAATAAATTTGTGAAAATTACTGAAAATCAAATAAAAGCAAATGGAAACTTAATTTCAAGTGAAAGAATAAAAACAAATAATTCCGAATTTCAAAAACTAATTTATAGTGCTCATTTGAATAATTTTGATTTGAAATTTATACAATATGACTTTGTAAAAAACAATAAAGCATATATTCTGACTTTTACTGCAAAAGAAAATGAATTTGAAAAGTACTCTCCTGATATGGAAAAAATAATGAAAACATTTGAAATAAAATAAAACCGAACGCACAACACCGTGTATAATTCATTGCTAATTATAGCCTACTTACGAAAGTCCGAGCGGACTTTCTATCTGTGTTAATTTGCTAAATTTAGTGCTCAAAATATGAAAAAAGTGACTTTTCCAATGAACCGCATTTGACAATAAATGTGGACGGAAAACCTTTAGACAAAATTTTGCACGAATTATATCCCGATAAAAATTTAATCGGACTTGTACCTACTTTACTTGATTGGTTAGAAGACCCAAAAGAAAGAAAACTCGTTTGGGAAAGGTTTGAAAGTAAACAAAAACAAGTTGTGCCGATTTTAATGTGTCCTGATGACATTGATTTGTGGTGTACAGTAATAAACGTAGAAGTTGAGAAAACAGAAACCTCTATAAAATGGCTAAGAATAGGAATTGACTCAGGTAATTCCGATAATATGCCTGACTCAATCGGAACGAATGTTGAATGGTTTGCCAAAATTGAACCAATGGAATTTGACACAACCGAATACCAAAAGTTTACTTCAGAATTTAAAACTGAAATCGAAAAAGATGAAATAAAAAAACTAATCAGTTTTTGGATAAACAGAATTGACGATAAAGAACAAATTCCACAATCAATTAAAGCTTTTAATTTCGGAATTATCGAAACTGAAAATGATTATCAGACCTATTTGATTGGAACGAATAACTACGATGCCGAAAATAATGACTGGGCTTGTGAGGAAGATTTTACACCAAAAGAGAGGTATTTAAGTTTAGGTACAGAATCAAAAAAATGGAACTGGAAAGAAATTCAATCAATTGTCAAAACTGGAATTGAACAATTTATAGAAACTCGAATTTCACCTTTGACATTCGTTCATAAAGCTGAATATTTAACAACAGGATTTGATGATGGAGAGTTATTAAAAATAGAACAAAAAGTGCATAACAATGGCTATAAGTAATTGCTTGTTCTCGCCTACTTCTGAAAATCCTATCGGATTTTCAGTTTGGTATGTACTTGCAAAGTTAATCGCTAAACCACGCAACTACTCATAGCCGAGACGTTATAAGCAAGCTGCTACGTTCCTGCTCCGAATGAAAGTTCCCCATTGTTCAGCCATAGCTTTTGCCACCCCACTAAAAGTTTTTGAGCTTTCCTTTTGACTTATGTTTACAAACTGGTATTTCTGTCCTCGTTTCTTCCCACCTGTATTGCTTGGTAAATACGGCTTATAGTTGCTCTTAATATCAGTCGGCTTTAATAGTGGCAAATTTTTCAACCACAATAAAGTTCTTTTACTGTATTCGTGTCCATATTCGTAGGGTTGTATCGCTTGGCTATGTTTTGGCAATTCAATTACTTTCAATGGGGTTGGGTTTTCAACCGCAATAAATTCAATAGGTGCGTTAAGAAGTTTCAAAAACATATCCTTCGCTTCCATTGCCTTTGCAAATCTATCTTGGCACAAATTACCTGCCGTTGGGTACATCCATCTTGCTCCAGCCCTACTCATATAAGTACAAGGAGGGTGAGCAATCATCATATCGTATTTACCACTATAAGCCTCCTTAAATGCATCTCCTACAATATGCCATTCGGGTTTACCACCACTACATTCTTGTAGGTCGCAACTATAAGTCTCAAATCCTAATTCTCGGAAAGCTTTGCAAACTTCTTGGCTCTCCTCACAAGCTATTAATATTCTCATTTCAATTTTAGTTTATTGTTAATAATCCGCAGCCAGCTTATAACAAAGGCTATATGTCCATTGCTCGTACCTCACAACGGCACATAGCCAAACCGATGATGTCGAATTCGGCTGGCGCCGACCAAAATTGCTACATTGTCGCTAATGCTCCAATTCCCACCCTTTTGGAAATTCGACATCATCGCAGGGCTACACCAAATTGGTTTAGCAGCGAATCTCTTGGGGATAAGTACTAAATACGACGCTGCACCGCCCATCGAGGGAAAACTCAACATATCAAAGGCTAAACGCAATTGGGCACGGCTCCAATTGTATTTTAGATTTTATGTAACTTGCAGTTACAACAAACTAAAATCCAGAGCCGCACTGCGCGTAGCCCTGCGTTAGGCAACAATATGAACAAAACGAACAGCATAGAAAAAATTAGGACTGAATTGATTAATTCGTGTGTGAATTACGATACAAAATCATTCATTCCTTTTCTAATGTCAAAAAACGTTCTGACTGGAATGCCAAACAAAACAAGATTTTATAGTTTTTTCAAACATATGGTTAGTTGTACAAAACAATGTTCGGAAGGACAACTTACATTCAAAATAGAACACGAAAAAAGAATAAATAATCAGAGAAATTATTACTTAAATTTTTACGACAAAATTCATAAATATTCCCGTTTA
>CAYGMB010000158.1:0-380 GCA_964350765.1 uncultured Flavobacteriaceae bacterium | reverse complement strand
GTGGATTAAGATTAGAGATATTCGAGGTAAATCCATTAAGGATTATAATCAATATTGGAATACAGTAAATGACTATTTCGCATACTTTGATACGAGAAAAACAAATTGGAATAAGGTAAAAGAAATCTATCAACCTATTGTTGACACAATTACTAATACCAACGATTTTATTACTATCCTAGAAAAGAATAATAATGAACTTTACAATGGACATATTGGACTGAACAAAAACACACCCGCTTCAAGTAAATTAATACCAACATCAACAGATATTTGGGCGATTTACGAAAATGGAAAATTTTACATTGAATCAATAAGGGAAAATTCTAAGATTGAAAAAACTGACCTTAAAGTTGGTATGAATATTATTGAATACAATA
>CAYGMB010000157.1:4808-5563 GCA_964350765.1 uncultured Flavobacteriaceae bacterium | reverse complement strand
TCATTACTACAAGAAACTAATGCAATTGCAGCAAAAAATGTAAGTGTTAAAAAATTGTACTTTTTCATAATTATATAGATTTGTTTGGAGCATAGTTAGGATACTAGACTAGTCTTACAAAATTTATTTCGAAAAATTAAACATATTTTAACAATTAAATACTGAATATCAGGTAGTTAATAATAATTATACTTCATTGGATTAACAAAGTTTTTAATTAAAATAATCTTAAGGAATAGTTATTATTATGTGTATTCTGGTTTTTTTCCAACAACATCAGTAAAGAAACTTCTAAGAAATTGTGTGTCTTTCTCAATATTGTTTGTGATAGTAAAAGGGCTTCCAATTGTCACAGTCTTCTTGCTATAATCAAAAGAAACAGGGATAATGGGAACATTAGCTTTTTGAGCGATATAATAATAACCAGTTTTCCAAGCTAAAACCTTTTTACGAGTACCTTCTGGGGCTAGTGCTAGCCTAAATTCCTCATGAGACTCAAAGACTTTTGCAATAGCATCTACTTTGTTTTGTCCTTTGGTTCTATCTAGTGGAGCCCCACCCATCCACTTAAAATAAATTCCAAAAGGAAATTTAAATAACTCCTTTTTAGCTACAAAGTTAATTTTAACTCTAGATATACGTCTTGCAAAAACACCAATATAGAAATCATGCCAACTAGTGTGAGGTACTACAATTACAACAGCCTTTTTATCTAAAGGATTAAATTTACCCTTAATCTGCCATCCCATAACCTT
>CAYGMB010000157.1:3032-4798 GCA_964350765.1 uncultured Flavobacteriaceae bacterium | reverse complement strand
ATGCTAATTTTTCTCGTGTAATAACAGTTTCCCAATTATCACCAATTGCATTTTCCCAAAGCGGTACAAGACTCAATGCAATATCTATCATGGTATCCATTTGTTGTTGAGTAAGGTTTTTACACAAACCTTGCGGAATATCAATATTATGTTTTTTTACCATTTCTTTAAAAAGTAATACATCATCTCTGTAAAACTCTTCAAGATGATTAAAAACAATACAATTACCTATTCCGTGTTTTGTTCCTAATACATAAGAAAGTCCATAGCTCATTGCATGTGCTACACCCACTTGCGAATAAGCTATACTCATTCCTCCATGCCAAGAGGCCATCATTAATTTTGCTCTACTTTGTTCTTCAGAAAGGGAGCTATCTAAAAATATTTCCTTACAAAGATCATAGGCTTTTTCGCCATAACTTTGACTAAATGCGTTTAAAAAAGTTCCATTTAAAGACTCCACACAATGAATAAAACAGTCCATGCCAGTATAAAACCATTGATTTTTTGGAACACCTACTGTTAAGTCAGGATCTAAAATAACTTGATCAAAAGGAGTAAAATCACTATTAATCCCAAGTTTCTTTATAGGTCCAGTAAGAACGGTTGTCCTTGACACTTCTGCCCCTGTACCAGATATTGTGGGAACAACCACATGATAAAGTGCTTTATTTTTTACCAAATCCCAACCTTGATAATCTGATGCACTACCTTTATTGGTTAACATTATAGATACTGCTTTTGATAAATCTAAAATAGACCCACCCCCTATTCCAACAATTCCAGAAGGTCTATAAGTAAATTCAGCTTTAATATCTTTTACAATTTGGTCTACTTGTGTGGTTTTTGGTTCTTCATCTGCAGAAACAAAAATTAATTTATCATTAAACCTCAAGTTTATACGATCAATAAGCTTATTGTTTCCAATAAATACATCATCTACAAGAAATATAAATGGAGATTTACTTTTTCGTTCTGGTGAAAGTATAGACTGTAATTGGTCAAAACTTCCTTGTCCAAATACAACTTTTGGCACCATCGGGAAATTTCTATATTTATTGTTTACTTCACCTTCATTAGCTTCTTTAAGAGCTTTATTGGCTCTAACTAGATCTTCTGGTGTGTCAATTTCTATACCTTGTGTATTTGAAACGGCCATTTTAATATTCTTTCCGTATTCTAAATAACGAATACATTCAATCTTTTCAGCAGCTTCAAGAGAACGCATAGGAAGTCGATAAAAATCCATTAAAGCTTCTTTTCTAAAAGCATAAATCCCTTTGTGTTTGTAGTATTGTACAGCAGCATTTTTATCTCTAGGGTAAGGAATTGGAGACCTAGAAAAATACTGTGCAAAGTTTTCTCTATCTACTATTACTTTTACACAGTTAGGGTCGCTAATTTCTTTCCAATCATAAATTTCTGTCATTAAAGAAGCTAAATCTATTTTCTCGGCATCTGGACCATGAAATAAGCTTAATACTTGTTCCAAACCTTCTTTACTCGTAAAAGGTTCGTCTCCCTGGACATTAACAACAATATCAACTTCCATGTTTTCAACTGCTTCAGCTATACGATCGCTACCTGAATCATGTTCTTTAATACTCATAATAGCATTACCTCCGTGAAGCTCTACTTCATTAAAAATTATTTCACTATCAGTAACTACATAAACTTCATCAAAAAGGTTAGTCTCTTTAGCAGCTTCGTAGGTTCTTACAATTACTGGTTTCCCTCCAAGGTCTTGCATTAACTTACCTGGAAAT
>CAYGMB010000157.1:0-3022 GCA_964350765.1 uncultured Flavobacteriaceae bacterium | reverse complement strand
CTTTAAAAATGTATGCTTATTTGTAATTTATTCTCAAAAATAGGAAGATTATGTTGTAGGAGTGTCCTTTTTTCTAAGCTTTTTGTAAAACTTATAAATTAAATAGAAAAATACCAATACCAATATAAAAGCTAAAGGAGCAATAAATATGGATAGAAAAGACATTACAGTAGATGTTCCTGTTTCTAAAGTAGCAACAACTGGATTTGCAACTCCACCAGTTGTAGCTGTTGATGTTAGTCTTACAGCAGAAGTATTTCCCTTTATTGCTGCTGCAGTTCCACCTCCAGCAATAATAGCTAACGACCAAGTAATTATAGGGTCTATATCTGCCATTGTTGCTAGCATAATAGCTGTTCCTGCTACAGTAGCTAAAGGCACGGCAATGGTATCTAATATGTTATCTACCCACGGTATGTAATACCCAAAAATTTCAATGCAAGTTGCAATAGAAAGTGTAATAATTGCAGTAATACTTCCAGCCCATTGCCAGTTTTCTTGTAATGGAATTACATCAAAATAAGCAGATATACTTACCACCAATAATGGTAAAAATACACGGAATCCTACAGCTGCTGCAAGACCAACCCCGAGACAAATACTCATTATAATCTCTACTATATCCATACAATTTTAATCTACAAAAAAACCATCTTTAAATCCTAGTAAATATAGTTTTTCTTTTGCTCTGGTTATGGCTGTATACAGCCAACGCAAGTAATCTTTATCTGGACCATCTGGTAAATAAGGTTGTTCTACAAATACTGTATTCCATTGGCCTCCTTGTGATTTATGACATGTAATGGCATAAGAAAACTTCACTTGTAGAGCATTAAAATATTTATTCTTCTTTACTGAAAGAAACCGTCTATAGTTAGATAGGTTTGCATAATCCTTAACTACTTCTTGATAGAGTTTATTTGAATCTTCATAAGAAAGTGATGGAGTTTGTGAGGTTAAAGTATCTAACAACAAAACGGTTTCAAATGGTTTCATCTTTGGATAGTCTACCATTTGTACTTTTACTTCAGCAAACCTAAACCCATACAAGTCTTTAAATCCAAAAATTTCTAGTACCTGAACAATATCCCCATTTGCAATAAAACCAGCTTCGCTTTCAGCTTTCAACCAAAAGTAATTATTCTTTACCACCATTAAATAATCTCCAGAAGAGAGTTCTTCCTCTTTAAAAAGTATTCGACTACGTATGTTTTGGTTGTAAAGATTAGCTCTTTTGTTTGAGCGTACTATTATTACAGCATCTTCATCACTAGACTCTCTAAAATTATCATCAATCGCTTCCATAATTTCTTGACCGTCTACTGGTCTTATTACTTCTGAAAATGGCTTTGATTTAAATTTAAAATCCTGATAAAAACCATCTTCAAGGTGCTCTCTCAATTTTGTAGCATTTACTAGAATCCCACTATCAAATTGTTGTCTAACCACTTCATCCAATTCAACCTCAATAACTTCTTTGTTATAATGATTTTGTAATGTTTGTTTATCTAAAGCAGGACTAATAGTTAGTTTTACAGGAGGAAGCTGAGCGGTATCACCAATTAAAAGTAATTTACAATTGTAACCGCTATAGATATATTCCATTAAGTCATCTAATAAAGAACCATTTTCAAATAACTTAGCATCTTGATTAATATCCGGTATCATGGATGCTTCATCTACAATAAATAAAGTATTTCTATGCTTATTATTTTGTAGTCTAAATGATACTCCGCCGCCCTTTTCACTCTTTGGGTAGTAGATTTTTTTGTGAATGGTAAATGCTTCCCGCTTTGCATAATTACTAATTACCTTTGCAGCTCTACCAGTAGGTGCAAGTAAAACTGAAGACATTTTTGCTTTCCATAAGTTTTTTACCAAAGTCCCAGTAATTGTTGTTTTTCCTGTACCAGCATACCCTTTTAATAAAAAAACTTGATTCTTAGTTTTACTAAGAACAAAATCTGCTAATAATTGTAATGTAATATCTTGTTTTGAGGTAGTTGTATATTCAAAATCTGTTTTAAGTAAACTATAAAAGTGAGCCTGATCCATTAATCTTTTTAAAATAAGGTTTAAATATAGGTATGATTTTTTGTGAATATAGTTTTACCAACAAAAAAAAATTGTAGATTTGCGAGAGACCTATTAATCAAAATGTAAATAAACTTCATTTAAAAAACTATGTCATCACTTCTTTTAATCCTGGTTGGACTAATACTTTTAATACTTTCAGTTTTTATACTTAGAAAATTTGTTCCTAGAAAATTTAATCCAATTGTATCGCTCGTTTTATGGGTTTTAATTGGTTTTCTAGCATATCAACTATACGACTCTATTATTGGACCAGTAAAATTCAACAAAGAGAAAGAAATTAGATACGCAAAGGTTATTAAAAAACTAAAAGATATTCAAGCTGCAGAGTTAGCTCACCAAGATATCCACAGAACATTTGTTGGTGATTTTGATAGTTTAGTACGTTTTATTGATACTGCTAAATTTGCAATTACAACTCGTAGAGATAGTGCTTATGCAGATGTCGAAAAGAACAGAGCTTTTGGTTTAGACCCACAAACAGGTGGATATATTATAGAAACAGTAGTTGTAGATACTATTGGTTATAGAACTGTGAAGGACTCTTTATATCAAGGAACGGATAGATATAAAACTATGATGAATGTTCCAGATACTGATCAACAATTTGAGCTAGATGCAGGTACCTACCTAAAAAATGATACTGAATACTCTGTATCTAAAGATGTAGTATTACAGGGCCTTGATAAAGATGAAATTATTAAAGAAAAACAAACAATATCTGTAGATGGTGTAAATGGAGCATACATTAAAGTAGGTGATATGAATGATATAAACACTACAGGAAATTGGCCTAAAATTTATGACACTCCTGCAAAAGGACAATAACATAGAAACTTTAAATACCAAGAAACTGTCCGTTCAAATTTCATTGACCGGACTTTCTTTTTTGGTACACAATGTAGCTACCAAAGAGGTTTTGTTTTAC
>CAYGMB010000156.1:0-5622 GCA_964350765.1 uncultured Flavobacteriaceae bacterium | reverse complement strand
TGGGAAGAAGCTGTTAAAGTAGCTCTTTGTTATGGCTGGATAGACAGTACTGTAAAAAGTCTTAGTGGTGGTAAAAGAAAACAACTATTCACACATCGAAACCCAAAAAGTACTTGGAGTGCCCTTAATAAGAAATACATCTCAGAATTAGAAAAAAAAGGACTTATTCATGAAAATGGTTGGAAGGTAATTAACCTAGCTAAAAAAACTGGGAAATGGACAGAAATGGATGACGTTGAAAATGGTGTCATACCACCAGATTTGCAAAAAGCATTTTCGAAAAACAAAGAAGCATTTACTAATTATAAAAGCTTCGCTCCTAGTTATCAAAAATCATATCTAAGCTGGTTACATAGTGCAAAACGTGAACAAACTAGAGAAAAAAGAATACAAGAAATTATAAATTTCTGTAAAATGAATAAAAAATCTAGAAGCTAATGGAAAATAAAGTAAAACTACCTTTCTACTATTTAACCTTACTTATTTTAGCAGGAGAAGCAGTTTTTATCTTACCATTTGTTTTAGCAAGAGTTTTTAGACCCACTTTTTTAGAAGTATTTAGCTTAACCAACTTACAATTAGGGTATTGTTTTTCAGTTTATGGTATTGTCGCCCTTATATCCTACCTGTTAGGAGGGCCGTTAGCAGATAAATTTAAGCCTCGTATTTTGTTAGCTTCAGCTCTTTTATTAACTGCGTTAGGTGGATTTATTTTAGCTACATTTCCTTCATTCACAGTATTAAAAGTATTATATGGATATTGGGGATGTACAACTATTCTACTCTTTTGGGCAGCAATGATAAAAGCTACTAGAATTTGGGGTGGTAACAATCGTCAAGGTAAAGCATTTGGTTTTTTGGATGGCGGAAGAGGTTTAGTTGGTGCTTGTTTTGGGCTATTAGGTGTTGTTATTTTTTCTTTATTTATTACTTCAGAAATCACCGAAGCTTCTCTAATTGAAAGAAAAGAAGCTTTTAAGTATGTAATTTATGTATCCTCAATTATTATCATTGTCATAGCAGTCTTAGTTTTCTTTTTTTTGAAAGATACATCAGAAGAAAAAGTAAGAAGCTTTGAATCATTAAAAGCCATTAAAGAAGTATTAAAACTACCAGCAGTCTGGCTACTAATGATAATTATACTTTGTGGTTACACAGGCTATAAAACAACCGATATTATTTCCCAGTATGCAAATGAAGTTATGGGCTACGACCAAATAAAATCGGCTCAAATTGGCACACTACTACTTTATATTAGACCTATTGTTGGAGTAACTGTTGGTTTTTTAGCAGATATCACAAAACCATCCAAAGTACTAATTGGGGGATTTGTAATGATGGCTTTAGGAAGTAGCTTTTTTGCTTCGGGGATTTTGAATGATAATCTTACTATATTTTTCTTTGTGGGTATGATTAGTACTGCATTAGGAGTTTACTCTATTAGAGTCTTATATTTTGCAGTTCTTAAAGAAGGAAATATTCCGCTTATCTATACTGGTACGGCGGTTGGGATAATGTCTCTTACTGGTTATACTCCAGATATTTTTGCGGGCCCTATGATGGGATATTTTCTTGATACTTATCCTGGTGAATTAGGACACCAATTTAGTTTTGGTGCATTATCTATATTTTCAGTTATAGGTGGAATTGCTGCAATTGTTTTTAACAGAATTTCAAAAAAACAACTACTTAAAACGTAAGTAAGCAGAATATTTTAAGTTCTCAAAAACATCCTAATAGTAACAACTTTTTGCTCACTAATAAATCATTATCTTTAAAATCTGTTTTATAATTTCGATTAAGATGAAAAATATACTATCGTTTATACTTATTGTATGTACACTTACGCTTTCAGCCCAAAAAAAGAAAGAGAAAGATTCAAAAGAAGAAACCGAATGGAATGTGGCTAATCCTGGTAAAGATTTCAATTATAAAACACATTCATTTACTACAGATGAAGGTACTTGGATGAACTTAGATGTAAGTCCAGATGGCCAAACTCTAGTTTTTGATATGCTAGGTGATATTTACACTATGCCTATTACAGGAGGAAAAGCAAAAGCAATAAGAACTGGAATTCCGTTTGAAATTCAACCACGTTTTAGCCCAGATGGCACAAAAATATCCTTTACAAGTGATGCAGGCGGTGGCGATAATATTTGGGTTATGAATAGAGATGGTTCTAATGCAAAACAAATTACAAAAGAGAGTTTTAGACTACTTAATAATGCCGTGTGGATGCCAGATGGTGATTACTTGGTTGCTAGAAAACATTTTACATCTGGAAGAAGTTTAGGAGCTGGAGAGATGTGGCAGTATCATATTACAGGAGGAAGTGGATTACAACTTACAAAACGTAAAAATGACCAACAAGATGTAAACGAGCCTTTTGTAAGTAATGATGGGAAGTATTTATATTATTCTGAAGATATGTACCCAGGTGGATTTTTTCAATATAATAAAGATCCTAACAAACAGATATATGTAATTAAAAGGTACAATTTTGAAACAGGTAAAACTGAAACTGTAACCGGGGGACCAGGTGGTGCTGCAAGACCAACAGTTTCTCCAAACGGAAAGAAACTAGCATTCATAAAAAGAGTAAGGACAAAGTCGGTTTTATTTATTCATGATTTAGAATCTGGAGAAGAACTTCCTATTTATGATAAACTTAATAAAGACCAACAAGAAGCTTGGGCTATTTTTGGAGTCTATCCAAACTTTGCATGGTTACCCAACAACAAAGAACTAGTTTTCTGGAGTGGCGGAAAGTTTCAGAAAATAAACATTGAAACACTTAGTGTTACTAATATACCTTTTACTGCAGATGTAAATATTGATCTTGCAGAAACAGTACACACAAAAACATCAATTAAAAACACAAATTTTAACCCAAAAGTTATTAGGCATTTAGTAACTTCACCAAATAAAGATTTTGTGGTATTTAATGCCTTAGGATATTTGTATCGTAAGGATTTACCAAATGGCACGCCTAAAAGGCTAACACAGGGCACCGATTTTGAGTTCGAACCTTCATTCTCCCCAGACGGAAACACTATTGTTTACGTCACTTGGAACGATCTTGAGAAAGGTGCCATTTTTAAAATCTCTACTTCCGGAGGAACTCCTGTAAAACTTTCCTCAGAGAAAGGAATATTTCGCACACCTTCTTTCTCTAAAGACGCTCGACACCTTGTGTATAGAAAAGAAGGAGGAAATACAGACCAAGGCTTTACACACACAAAAAAACCAGGCATCTATACTTTAAACCTAGCCACAGGAGAAGAAAAATTTGTGACTAGTAAGGGAGAATATCCTCAATTCACTCAAGACGGAAAACGTATCTTATTACAAACTGGAGGCACTTACTTTGGTGACCTAACAAAAAAACTTATTAGCGTAAACCTCAGCGGAAATGATGAAAAAGAGCACGTATCATCAAAATATGCAAATAGATTAGTCCCAAGTCCAGATAATAAATGGATTGCCTTTACCAATCTTCATAAAGTTTTTGTAGCTCCTCTCGTACTTAATGGAAAGCCTATAGATTTAGACAATAAGTCTGGGTACGTTCCTGTTTCGCAACTTGCAAAAGATGCTGGTATTAATATACATTGGTCTAAAGATAGCAAAGAGGTAATGTGGACTTTAGGAGACGAATATTTTAATAATGAATTAAAAAACAGATTTACATTCTTACCTAACTCACCAGAAGAAACACCAGAAATGGATACTGAAGGAATTAAAATTGGACTTACAGCACCAATTGATAACCTTTCGGGAAGCATTGCGTTTATGAATGCAAGAATTATCACAATGAATGGTGATAAAGTAATCGAAAATGGACATATATTAATTAAGAATAATAAAATTGAAGCCATTGGAAAAGACATTACTATTCCAAGAAGTGCAAAAATCTATGATGCAAAAGGTAAAACTATTATGCCAGGTCTAGTAGATGCCCATGCTCACATTGGAGCATTTAGATATGGTCTAACTACACAACAAAACTGGCAGTTTATGGCAAACCTTGCTTTTGGTGTAACCACAGCTCATGACCCATCTGCCAACACAGAAACTGTCTTTTCTTTGTCTGAATTACAAAAAACTGGACAACTTGTTGGTCCTCGCCTCTACTCTACTGGCTTTATTTTGTATGGAGCCGATGGTGATTTTAAAGCCGTAATAAATAGTCTTGAAGATGCTAGAAGTAGTATTAGACGTACTAAAGCTTTTGGTGCAAAAAGTGTTAAGAGCTACAATCAACCAAGACGTGATCAACGCCAACAAGTATTGCAAGCAGCAAGAGAAATGGGTATTAACGTAGTTCCTGAAGGAGGCTCAACCTTTTATCACAATATTACCATGGTGATAGACGGTCATACAGGTGTAGAACATAATATACCTGTAGCCCCTGTTTATAAAGATGTATTAGAAATTTGGGGTAAAAGTGGTACTGGATATACACCTACACTTATTGTAAATTATGGAGGAATAAATGGTGAATACTACTTCTACCAACGTGATAATGTTTGGGAAAACGAAAAACTCCTCACATTCACACCTCGTTCTATTGTAGATTCTCGTTCAAGACATAGAACAAAAGTACCTAAAGAGGAATATGATAACGGACATATTTTAGTTTCTGAAACAGCAAAAAAACTTGCTGATGCAGGAGTAAAAGTAAATATGGGTGCCCATGGACAATTACAAGGACTTGGCGCGCATTGGGAAACGTGGATGATGGCACAAGGAGGAATGAGTAACCTTGAAGCACTAAAAACAGCTACCATTAACGCTGCTGAATATATTGGAGCAGGTGATGATATTGGTTCACTAGAAAAAGGTAAAATGGCAGATTTAATCGTCTTAGAAAAAAACCCGCTTGAAAACATAGAAAATACGCAATCTATAGAGATGGTTATGGTTAATGGTAGATTGTATGATGCAAATACTATGAATGAGATAGGAAACAATCCAAAAAATCGTAGTCAATTTTGGTGGGAAGCAAATAATTACAATCAAGCATTCCCTTGGCACCAAGAGACAGAAAGCTTTATGAAAGGTGGTTGTGGATGCCATGTAGGACATAATTAATTGTTATGACTCTACGTCCCTACTGGCATTTTTACAAAAACTGTTTTCCATTTATTCTAGGGACAAGCTTTCTATTTTCTGTATTATCTGGCTGGATTTTTGGAATCCTTGTATTTCTTTCTATCTCATTTATAATAGGGATTAGAGCAGTTTTGTTACTTAGACCCAACGAAATCTACTTTTATTATAATGCTGGAATTACCAAAAAAATGCTTTTCAAAAAAGCTTTTTTTATAAATTGCTTTGCAGCTATTCCCGTTCTATTCTTTTTTATCTTAATTAACTATTTAATTGGAATCCTTTAAGTTACAAAATGCCCAAATCCAATTTGGAAAAAAAGAAATTTTAAAAGATGTTTCCTTCACACTTTCAACAGGAGAAATATTAGGAGTGTTTGGTAGAAATGGTTCAGGTAAATCCACTTTGTTAAAAATGATATTTGGGACACAGAAAGGAGGAAGCTTGGGAGCAACCATAAACGCTAACATATTTAATACTTCTGAAAATATAAAGAATAAACACATA
>CAYGMB010000155.1:3372-5639 GCA_964350765.1 uncultured Flavobacteriaceae bacterium | reverse complement strand
AGGTGAAATTTTGATAAATAACCTGTAACTTTGAAGTTTAAAAAATTAAACTATGTACGGAAAAATTAAAGAACATCTCCAAGCGGAATTAGAAGAGATTAAAGAAAACGGCCTATATAAGAAAGAGCGTATTATTACTGGTCCTCAAGGCGCTGTAATTAAAATTTCAACTGGAGAAGAAGTTATTAATTTTTGTGCCAATAATTATTTAGGGTTATCTTCTAATGAAGAAGTAATACAAGCTGCAAAAGATACTATGGATACCCATGGTTTTGGGATGTCTTCGGTACGATTTATATGTGGTACACAGGACATTCATAAAACTCTTGAGAAAAAAATTGCAGATTATTACCAGACTGAAGATACTATTTTGTACGCCGCGGCTTTTGATGCAAATGGTGGTGTTTTTGAACCTCTCTTGGGACCAGAAGATGCTATTATTTCAGATTCTTTAAATCATGCATCTATTATAGATGGTGTACGTTTATGTAAAGCCGCAAGATATAGGTATGCTAATAATGATATGGCAGATCTAGAAAAGCAATTAAAGGCAGCAAACCAAAACGGAGCACGTTTTAAAATAATAGTAACCGATGGAGTTTTTTCCATGGATGGTTTAGTAGCGCCTCTAGATCAAATATGTGACCTAGCAGATAAATACGATGCACTAGTAATGATAGATGAGTGTCATGCAACTGGCTTTATTGGTGAAACAGGAAGAGGTACTTTAGAAGAAAAGGGAGTAATGGGACGTATTGATATTATTACTGGAACTCTTGGAAAAGCTATGGGAGGAGCTATGGGAGGATACACTACTGGTAAAAAAGAAATAATTGAAATACTTCGCCAACGTTCGCGTCCTTATTTATTTTCAAACTCTCTTGCACCAGCCATTGTAGGTGCCTCAATTAAAGTTTTTGATATGCTCTCTAATAACACAGAGCTAAGAGATACTCTCGAAAGCAATACAAAATACTTTAAACAAGGTATGAAAGATGCAGGTTTCGATATAATAGACGGTGATTCTGCTATTGTACCAGTAATGTTGTATGATGCAAAACTATCCCAGCAAATGGCAGATATGCTTCTTGAAGAGGGAATTTATGTGATAGGATTTTTCTATCCTGTTGTTCCAAAAGAAAAAGCAAGAATTAGAGTACAATTATCTGCTGCTCACACAAAACAACACTTAGATAAAGCAATTGAAGCTTTTATAAAGGTTGGAAAAAAACTGTCAGTTATTAGCAGTTAAACACCTATATTTCTAGGTAAATAGCTTTGAATTTATAAAAATTTTAATAGATTTGCTTTTGTTAGTAAGTTTTAACAACTTACTTTTGCTCTATTAACACTTAAAAATTAAACAATCGAATATGAAACATCTTAACAGTATTTTAGTTGCTGCCCTTTTACTTATTGGTGTAGGCGTAGCTAATGCTCAGGACGAAAACAACCCATGGGCTATCGAAATTGGTGTGAACGCAGTAGACGTTTATCCTGTTGGAATTAATGATGATGGTAGATTACCTGCTGCCACAAAAGGAGAAATTTTTGACGAATTTTTCAATGTAAATGACCACTGGAACATTTTACCTTCTGTATCTAAAGTTGCAGTTAGTAGATACATTGGTAGTGGTTTTGTTTTTACTGCTGCTGGTACGCTAAACAGAATTGACAAACTTGGTGAAGTAAGAATTGACGAAGTAACTTATTATGCAGTTGATGGAGAGATTGAGTATAGCTTTAGAGACCTTATTGGAGGTCCTGGAGGATGGTTTGATCCTTCATTAGGTATTGGTGGTGGTTATACTTGGGTTGATGATATAGGGTTCGGTACTGCAAACGGTATAGCTGGTGTAAAAATTTGGTTAGCTGAAAATTTCGCACTTAGCCTCCAGTCTCAATACAAGTATGCATTTGAAGATACTTATGGTATTACACACTTCCAGCACTCTGCTGGTTTAACATTTAAATTTGGTGGAAAAGACACAGACGGAGATGGTATCTACGATAAAGATGATGAGTGTCCTGAAACTCCAGGTCTTCCTGAATTCAATGGATGTCCAGACTCTGATGGTGACGGAATTGAAGATAGAAACGATGCATGTCCTAACACTCCTGGTCTAGCTGAATTTAATGGATGTCCTGATACTGATGGTGACGGAATTGCAGATCCACAAGATGCTTGTCCTACTGTTGCTGGTATAGCAGCTTTAAATGGTTGTCCTGATGCTGACGGTGATGGAATCACGGATGCAGACGACCAA
>CAYGMB010000155.1:0-3362 GCA_964350765.1 uncultured Flavobacteriaceae bacterium | reverse complement strand
AGGTCCTGCTGCAAACAATGGATGTCCTTACGAAGATAGAGACGGTGACGGAGTATTAGACAAAGACGATCAATGTCCAGACGTACCTGGTACAGTTGCAAATAACGGTTGTCCAGAAGTAACAGTTGAAATTATTGAAGAGTTAAACAACTACTCTAAAACAATTCTTTTCGATTACGACAAAGCGACTATCCGTCAGGAGTCATACTCAGCTTTACAAAGCATCGCTGATATTATGAAAGAATATCCAAATGCTAACTTCCATATAGAAGGTCACACAGATAGTAGAGGTAGTGATTCTTACAACTTAAATCTTTCTAATGAAAGAGCTGCATCTGTAAGAACTTACTTAACTACAATCGGAATCTCAGGAGCTAGATTAACTTCTGAAGGTTATGGTGAAACAAGACCAGTAGAATCTAACAAAACTGCTGCCGGAAGACAAGCAAATAGACGTGTTGAAATCTCTTTAAAGAAATAATATAACACATCTTAAATAAATTTATTGAAACGCCTCCAATTCTGGAGGCGTTTCTTATTTTTATACAATGCAAACATTTCTTGAGGAAGTAGTAAAAAAGCTTATAATTAACTATAAGGATATTTCTGCTTTGACTATTATCCTGCCAAGTAAAAGAGCAGGTGTGTTTTTAAAAAAGCATTTGCTAGATAACATTGAAGAAACCCTATTCTCTCCAAGAATAATTAGTATAGAAGAGTTCATAGAAGAGCTTTCTGGACTTACTATCGCAGATAATACATTACTACTTTTTAAAAGTTATGAGGTTTATAAAAGCACAAACCCTTCTGTACAAAAAGAAGACTTCGAAACATACATTTCTTGGGCAAATACACTTCTTAATGATTTTAATGAAATAGATAGATATTTATTAGAACCCAAGCAATTTTTTACATATTTAAGCGGGATAAAAACACTCGAGAAGTGGGGTGTTACTAATGAGAAAACAACGCTTATTAAAAACTACTTACAGTTTTGGGAAAGTTTATTGAGTTTCTACGAAGAGTTTACGCAAACCCTCATTAACAATCAGATTGGTTATCAAGGTTTAGTTTATAGAGTTGCTTCTCAAAACATTGAGCACTATATAAAGTATAACAACAACACTCCTCATGTGTTTATTGGTTTTAACGCCTTAAATAAGGCCGAACAAACTATTATTCAAGAGCTTTTAGAAACCGGAAATACTGAAGTGTTTTGGGATTTAGATACCACTTTATACGAAGATAAAAAACATGCTGCATCATATTTTTTAAGGGAGTATGTTTCAAATTGGAAGTATTACAAAACTCCTAAGAATATTGGACTATCAAACCATTTTTCTGAAGACAAAAAGTTTCAGTTTATAGAAACTCAAAAAAATGTCACGCAAGTAAAATATGTTTCAGAAATACTTTCAACACTATCAAAAGAACAACTTAATACTACAGCAGTTGTTTTGGCAGATGAAAGTTTATTAATTCCTCTGCTTTACTCTCTTCCAGAAAACATCCTTGAGGTAAATGTAACAATGGGAATATCGTTACAAAATTTTCAAACTGCTCATTTTTTTGATAAGCTACTCATACTTCAAACAAAAAATAAAGAAGAGTTTTTTTACAAAGATGTACTCGCTATTTTAAAACATCCGTTAGCTTCTATGTTAGTAGAAGATGCTTCTAAAATTGTTGAAACTATTATTGGGAATAATGCGACTCATTTTAATCTTGACTATATTTTGAGTATTGGAAAAAAAGATTCGCATACTATTATAACGACTCTATTCCCTTCTATAAAAAACAACCCTAGTTTGTCTATTACTAACTGTTTAGACCTACTGTTACAATTAAGAAAGAAAAGTACAAGTGCACTAGATAAAACAGTTGCTTACCAACTTTACGAGTTGTTTAAAAACATAGAGTCTTATAGTAAACAATTTGATGCAATACAATCTATAAAAACAGTACATCAATTATATAAAGAAGCAATAGCGACCACATCGCTAGATTATAAAGGAAATGCGTACCAAGGATTGCAAATTATGGGAGTACTTGAGACACGAGTTCTAGATTTTGACACAGTAATTATGACATCGGTAAACGAAGGCATTCTTCCTTCTGGGAAGTCTAATGCGTCTTTTATTACCTACGACCTTAAAAAAGAATTTAAGCTCCCACTTTATACTGAAAAAGACGCCGTCTATACGTATCATTTTTATAGATTATTGCAACGAGCAAAAGATATTTATTTGTTGTATAACAATCATTCTGAAGGTATTCAAACAGGAGAAAAAAGTAGATTTATACTACAACTAGAAGTCGAAAAACAGCAAAGCCATACAATTGAGAAAGTTGTAGCTGCACCAAAAATTAATTTAGTGACCAAACAACTTGAGTCTATTGAAAAAACAGAAAAAATATTTTCTGAAATACAAAAAATTGCACAAAAAGGGTTCTCTCCTTCTTCGTTAACAAACTACATTAGAAACCCAATAGATTTTTATTACGATTCAATCTTGAAAGTTGAAGAAGACGATGCTGTTGAAGAAATTGTAGCGGCCAATACACTTGGGACTATTGTACACGAAAGTTTAGAAAATTTATATAAAGAAAACATTGGAAAAAAACTTACAGTAGCTATACTAGAAAGCATACTTAAAGAAGTTGAAACCGAAGTGAAATCTCAGTTTCAAAAAATATTTAAAAAGGGGAATATTTCAAAAGGTAAAAATCTTCTCATTTTTGAAGTTGCAAAACGATATATTGAGAATTTTGTTCATCATGAAATAAGAGAGATAAAAAATGGAGCTAGCATTAGTATACAATCGCTGGAACAAAAGCTAAATGTCCCATTTTCTATCGAGGGTATTTCTTTCCCTGTTAATTTAAAAGGTACGGTAGATAGAGTAGATATTTATAATGGCCAATTACGTATTATAGATTATAAAACAGGAAGTGTACAACAAGGAGAGTTAGAAATTACAGATTGGGAGACAATAATAGAAGATTACTCGCATAGTAAAGCTTTTCAGGTACTTACTTATTGTTATATTATTTCACAAAAAGAAAATCACCCTAAATACGAAGCAGGAATCTTTTCTTTTAAAAACTTAAATAGCGGTTTTCTCAAGTTTGCTACTAAACCTGCACCAAGAAGTACAAAAAAAGACTTTACAATATCACAAGAAGTACTTCAAAACTTTGCTGAAACACTAACAAAACTCATTAAAGAGATTTGCGACCCTACTATTCCATTTACTGAAAAAGAAATTGACTAATGCATATTTCAAAAAATAAAATTCTATATAGAGACTCCAAAAAACCCATCTTATATGATACATATTATAATGAGAAAAACACCAAAA
>CAYGMB010000154.1:0-5692 GCA_964350765.1 uncultured Flavobacteriaceae bacterium | reverse complement strand
TGTTTTGTGATCCTCGTCAAGAATAGGAGTGATAACTTCTATACGATGACTTAAGTTTCGGGTCATCCAGTCTGCAGAGCCTATGTAAATTTTTTCATCACCACCATTTTCAAAAATATAGATACGCCCATGTTCTAGATACCTATCTAGAATACTTGTAATGTAAATATTTTCACTTTGGTTTTTTATACCAGGCACTAGGCTACAAATACCTCTTATAAGTAAGCGTATTTCAACACCAGCATTACTTGCCTTGTACAATAGCCTAATCATTTCTTTATCCTGTAGACTATTCATTTTTAAAGTAATCTTAGCTTTCTTGCCTTCGTTTGCATGTAAAATTTCAGTTTGAATCATTTCAGAAAAACGAAACCGAGAAGTAAAAGGAGATACTAAAACACGTTTATTTTTAGGGACAATTGTTTTGCCTTGTAATACTAAAAAGACATTGTTAATTTCTTTAGTTATTTTCTTATTGGTAGTTAATAGACCAAAATCTGTATATAGTTTTGCGGTTTTTTCATTAAAATTTCCAGTCCCTATATACGCAAATCCAACTCTATTTTTATCAATAGTTCTTTCAATGTACATTATCTTAGAATGTACTTTTATATCTGGGTAACTGTAAATTACGGTTGCTCCATTTTCTTTAAACTTTGCACCCCAGTATAAATTATTTTCTTCATCAAATCTTGCTTTTGCCTCTATAAAAACAATTACTTTTTTTCCATTTTTTGCAGCATTTACTATAGCATCGTTTAATCTAGATTTTTTTGCAGCCCTGTAAATAGTAATTTTAATTGTTGTTACAAGAGAATCTGTTGCAGCTTCTTCTAATAGCTTTATTACTGGTTCAAAACTTTGATACGGAAAATGTACTAATTGGTCTTTCTTTTTAACAGTTTCAAAAACAGACTTGTTATTTAACAGTAAAGGGTGTGGGAGAGGTGGAAGTGGTTCTTGCTCTAAATTTTTATTTGTAGGATTTGGGAAACCAAAAAAGTCTTTAAAATTATGATAGATACCTCCTAATATAGCGTCTGTTTCGTTAATGTCAAGCGCTTTATAAACGAGTTGTATTAGAGGTTTTGGAGTTGTTTTATCCAACAACACTCGTGTAGCTTGCCCAGTATTTCTTTTGGGTAAAGCTTCTTTTATTTTTTGCATTAAGTTTCCCGAAATTTCATCTTCTATGTATAATTCGGCATCTTTAGAAAGCTTAATCGCATAAAAAGTAAGGTCTCTTTCTAATTGTGGAGTTTGCTTTAATGTGTACTTTAATATATCATCAATAAATGTGATATAATGTTTTTCAGATTGTTTAGGAAATACAAAAAACCTATCTACACTTTCAGGAATTTTTACAAAGGCTATTTTGTTTTTAGCTGTCTGGCTTATTAAGTATAGCTTTTCATTTTCAATAGAAATTGCATTATTTTCTACAACATCATATTCTTGAATTTCTAATATTTCTTTTAGGACATCCTCATAGTAATTTTGAGCTGCTAATTTTTGGGTGCTATTAAACTTAGTATGGTTTATTAAAAAAATATTCTCTTTAGCTAATTCTGGAATAATTTCAGAAGTAAAAATGGTACCAAATTCTTCTTGCTGAATGTCGACTTGTTTCTTTATCTCACGTAAAACTTTATTTGGTTTTGAGATTAGTTTTTTTCTAAGAGGTTTTTCAATCTTTTTTGCTTGTCTTATATCTGAAACACGAACTTTAAAAAACTCATCTAAGTTTGAGGAAAATATAGCTAAAAACTTTATTCGCTCATATAAAGGGTTTCTGGTATCTGTAGCTTCTTGCAAGACACGATGGTTAAAGCGTAACCATGATAAATCTCTGTGATAATATTTTGATGAATATAGTTTACCCATTTACTATTAATACTTTTTACAAAGTACGGGTATAAATAAAAACTAGTATGTTTTATTATTGTTAAGGTTTAAAAAGACCTCCAAGCTCTGCATCAATCCTATTAATAACATCGCCAAGGTGTTCTGGGTTATCAACAAAATCTAGATCGTCTACATCAAGAATTATTAGATTGCCTTTATCGTAGTCATGTATCCAAGCTTCATAGCGTTCGTTGAGACGGCTTAAGTAGTCTATACTAATAGAATTTTCGTAATCTCGCCCTCTTTTGTGTATTTGCTTTACAAGATTAGGAATTGAACTTCTTAAATAAATTAACAAGTCGGGACCTTCGGTAACACTTTCCATAAGATCAAAGAGAGAGCGATAGTTTTCAAAATCTCTATTAGTCATCAAACCCATTGCGTGTAGGTTTGGAGCAAAAATGTAAGCATCTTCATAAATAGTACGATCTTGTATTATGTCCTTGCCACTTTTTCTAATATCTAAAATTTGGCGAAATCTACTATTTAAAAAATAGATTTGTAGATTAAAAGACCAACGTGCCATCTGGTTGTAAAAATCATCTAAATAAGGATTGTCATCCACTTCCTCAAAGTGAGGTTTCCATTTATAATGTTTTGCTAGTAAGCGAGTTAGTGTGGTTTTTCCAGAGCCTATGTTTCCTGCAATAGCGACGTGCATAAATCTTACTTCTTTGGTGGGGTTAGTGTATAAGTATGTAAATTAGTACCGTCATAAATATACAGGAAATCTTGGGTAAGGTGCAAGTCTTTTATAGTAATTTCGGGTAGTTTATAAGTTTTAACTTCTTCATCACTTTTTGGGACACTTATAAGTGTATTGTCTTTAATTAAAAAAATCGCATCATCTAGTTGTTTAATGATCTCAACTCCTTCTAAAGGCTTTTCAAACAAAATACTACCATAGATGTTAAAGGCGCGTAATTTTAAACTTGTTAGTGTATAACAATAATTAAAGTTACTAGTTATGGCGTTTAATGTTCCAGAGAATGGCTGCGAAACTGTTACTTTAGAGTTGTTTCTGTAATTATATAATTCTATTTGTTGGGTATCTATATTAAAAATCCATAGTCTATTATTGCCAGCGTTTTTTGCATGACTAACGTTTACAAACTCTTGTAGTTCATTAAAGTTTATACGTTCAATTTCAGCTAGTTTGTTATCAAGAAAAACAACAATATTTAATGGTTCATAAAAAACCATAACCTTTAAGGGGTTTATAATATCTACTATGGTGGGTTTTCCTAATTGAAAGTTTGCATAAACATAGTTGCCATCATTGCCTTGCTTATGAAGGGTCATGTCCTTTATAAAATAGATGTTTTTGTAGTTGTCTACACCTATAAAACTATCTGCAAGTAGTTTATTTTTTTCAACAAAAGTATACTCTTGTGTATAGCCAAGTTGCACAAATAAAAAAAGTAAAATAAAAAGTTGTTTCATAAAGCCTCAAGATACAAAATCTATGCCTTTGCAACATTAGTTTGTAACTTTCGTCTATAATAGTACAACCAAAATTATTTTTTATGAAAACACTAAGTATTCTTTTACTAGCTTTTAGTTTATCATTTGGAACCCTTTTTGCCCAAGAAATTACAGGTATAGCCACCTATAAAACAAATAGAAAAGTAGATTTAAAGATGGATGGAGATGGTATGACAGATGCAATGCAGGAACAAATCCAAGCACAGTTGCGCAAGCAATTTCAGAAAGAATATACTTTAACTTTTAGTAAAAATGAGTCTGTTTACAAAGAAGTAGAGGGGCTTAACACCCCAAACCCGGTAGCCTCATCTGGAGGAATGCAAATAACAATTAGTGGTGGTAATGGAATTTTTTACCGAAATATTACGGAAAATCGTTATGTAGATGAAACTGAAATTATGAGCAAGCCTTTTTTGGTAAAAGATGCTTTAGAAAAACCAGATTGGGAGCTTACAAAAGAAACTAAAAGTATTGGAAATTACACTTGTTTTAAAGCGACATATACTAGAGAAGTAGACGAAGAGACTTTTGATAGCGCTACAGATAGTATTGTGAAAATTAAAAAACAGCGTGTTACAAATGCTTGGTACACGCTAGATATACCTTTACAGCACGGGCCTGGAAGACATTGGGGTTTGCCTGGGTTAATTTTAGAAATTACAGAAGGAGATTTAACTATATTATGTTCAAAAATAGTATTAAACCCAGAAAAAGAAATAATCATAGAAGAACCCTCAAAAGGAAAGGAAGTCTCACAAGATGAATTTAATGAAATACAAGAAAAGAAATCTCAAGAGATGATGGAGCGTTTTAAGAGTGATAGTAGAAGAGGAGACGGAAATAGTTTTAAAATTAGAATAGGAGGATAAAAAATTAAACCTTTTTTCTCTTAAAGTGTCAAACCAACTTGTAACAATACTTTATAAATGTTACTAACCTCATATAAAAATTATATTATGAAGAAATTGACTCTTTTACTTACACTTTTAATTTCGATTACAACCTTCGCGCAAAACATTAGCGGCAAAGCATATTATCAATCTAAAACTACGGTTGATATGGATAATTTTGGTGGTAGAGAAATGAACGAAGAAAGAAAAAAGCAAATTATGGAGCGTATGAAAAATATGCTGGAGAAAACTTTTATTCTAACATTTAATAATAATGAATCCATATATAAAGAGCAAGAAAAACTAGAAACGGGTACTGGTGGTAGAGGTTTTGGGATGATGATGAGTAGCTTTTCGGCAGGTGCGCAATATAAAAATATTGAAACCAATCAAATTCTTGAAGAACGAGAGTTCTTTGGAAAACAATTCCTTATCAACGATACAGTTACAAATCTAGATTGGCAAGTTGGCAAAGAATCTAAAATGATTGGTCAGTATTTAGCAATTAAAGCTACTGCCATGAAAAAGATTGATGAGAATGATTTTAGCATGGCTAGAGCAAGGCGAGGAAGAGGTAATAGAAGAGACAGAGGAGAAAACGCTAAAGAAGATGAATCCAAAAAAGAAATTTCAAAAGATTCTACAAATACTAAAGAAGATGACCCATTTAACCAAATTGAAATACCCAAAGAAGTTCTTGTTACAGCCTGGTTTACACCTCAAATTCCAGTAGGTAATGGACCTGGAGAATATGCTGGGTTGCCTGGATTAATCTTAGAGCTAAACATAGATAGAACAACCATACTTTGTTCAAAAATTGTATTAAATCCTAAAGAAGCCGATAAAATTGAAGCTCCAGACAAAGGAAAAGAAGTGACAAGGGCAGAGTACAATGCCATTATCAAAGAGAAAATGGACGAAATGCGAGAAAACTTCAGAGGTCGAGGAGGACGTGGTCGAGGAAGAGGTTAATCCTTTAATACAAATCAACAAAACAACCAATGAAAAAAACAATACTACTAATAACTCTCCTAGTGGTAGGGGTTAGCTCTGCTCAAAGTATTAAAGTGAAAGGTTTCGTTAAGGATAGTCTTGGAGCCCCACTAGAATTAGCAAATGTTATTGCTACTGTACAATCCTCAGGCGATATCGAGTCATACGCTATTACAAATTTTGAAGGACGTTATCAACTTGATGTTCCAAAAAATGAGACTTATGTCCTTAAAGCAAGTTTTCTAGGATATCAGGCGCAAGATAAAACTATTACTGTTCCAGAAGATGGAGAGGATTTAAACATAGATTTTGTTTTAAATCCACTAGCAGATCAATTAGATGGGGTTGAAATTGTCTATGAAATGCCAGTAACAGTAAAGGGAGATACTATAACCTATAATGCGGATTCTTTTAAAACT
>CAYGMB010000153.1:2683-5700 GCA_964350765.1 uncultured Flavobacteriaceae bacterium | reverse complement strand
CAAGGATTTTCAGTCCTTTGCTCTACCAACTGAGCTAAGGTACCTCGCAAAGCGGATGCAAATATAAATCTATTTTGGCTTTTGCAAAATATAATTCAATAAAAATTTATTCTTTGCTTTCATTTAATGGTCTACTAACAAAAGTCTTGAAATGAAGTTGTATTTTTATCGTCTTTAAGCCGAAATGAATTTAATAATAGATGTTGGGAACACACTAGTAAAAGTTGCAGTATTTAAAGCAAATAAGCTTGAGTACAAAGACATTTCTGCAAAAGAAACTTTTACTAATGCACTAGTAGCAATACAAGAGCAGTATCCAAGCATTATAAAATGTATTGTTTCCTCAGTTGGAAATCTTGACAAGAAAGACCTTCTTTTTTTAAAAGAAAACTATTCGGTTTTAGAATTAAACTACAAAACAAAAATCCCTTTTACCAATAAATACGCAACTCCTAAAACGTTGGGAGTAGATAGAATCGCACTAGTAGCCTCGGCTGCGGTACAGTTTCCTGAGGTAAATTGTTTAATTATAGACGCTGGAAGTTGTATTACTTACGATTTTCTTTCATCAAATAATGAGTATTATGGAGGTGCAATTGCACCAGGTATTGCTTTAAGATATAAATCACTTGAAGCATTTACAGCAAACTTACCATTGTTAAATAAAGAAAAGCCAAAAAGAGTTATTGGAGATACAACAAATAATGCGATACATTCTGGTGTAATTAATGGAGTTGTTTTCGAAATTGAAGGCTTTATTCGTTCATATAGAGAAAAATACGACGATTTAACAGTTATTTTAACAGGTGGAGATGCTCATTTTTTGCGAGATAGCTTAAAAAATGACATCTTTGCGAACTCAAATTTTCTGTTAGAAGGTTTACACTACATTTTAGAACATAATAAAGATTGATGTTGAAACGCATATTAGTAGGATTTTTTATACTTATTTCAAGTATTTCGGTGGCACAAGAAGGAACCACATCACCTTATTCTTTTTATGGAATAGGATCGTTAAACTTTAGAGGTACAGCAGAGAATAGAACTATGGGTGGCATAAGTGTATACTCAGATAGTATTCATTTAAATCTTCAAAACCCTGCTGGACTTTCGCAACTTCGCTTGGTTAATTATTCAATAAGTGCGAGTCATGAGAGAGATACAGAAAAAACAGACAACGAAACACAAAAACTACAGACTACTTCTTTTGATTATTTAGCTGTAGGAATTCCATTGGCAAGGGGTATTGGAGCAAGCTTTGGAGTTTTACCTTATACATCTGTCGGGTATAGTATTTTAGACGAAGGTGAGGTTAGCACTACACAATATAATGGCGAAGGAGGTCTTAATAGGGTTTTCTTAGCGATAGGTAGTAAGGTTTTTAAGGGCCTTAGTGTAGGGGTAGATGTTGATTATAATTTTGGTAATATCCAGAATACATCAGTTACAACTCTTCCAGATATTGAAAGAGGAACACGAGAAACCAATAGGGCTAATGTATCTGGATTGAGTTTAAATTTTGGTGCTCAATACAGAACTATGGTTTCTGAAAATCTTGAATTTTCAGGTTCTATTACATATACACCAGAAACTAATTTTACTTCAGAAAATTCAAGAACTATTGGGACAATTTTCGTTACCAATAATGGTAATATACCTATAGATAGTAGAGATGTAGATGTAGATGATACAGAGTTTACTTTTCCATCTCAATTTACAGTAGGTCTTGGTATAGGTAAACCAAAAAAATGGTTTGTTGGAGCGGAGTATACAGACCAAAAAACAAGTAACTTTTCTAACCAAACCTTTGAAATTGAAAATGTAACTTTTAATGATGCGGCAAAATACCGTTTAGGAGGATTTTATATCCCTAATTATAACGCTATTGGTAACTACTGGAAAAGAGTGGTATATAGAGCTGGTGTTAGGTTTGAAGAGTCTGGGCTAAACATTAACGGAGAGGATATTAATGAGTTTGGCATATCTTTTGGAGTAGGAGTACCAGTAGGGAGAATTTTCTCAAATATTAATCTCGGTTTAGAAGTTGGAAGAAGAGGAACGAAGAACGCAGGATTGGTACAAGAAAATTTCTTTAATGCATTTTTAAGTCTGTCATTAAATGATAGATGGTTTGAAAAAAGATACTATGATTAACACAATAATAAACACTAATAAAATGAAAAGGAAAGTAACTATAGTGCTTGCAGTACTAGCGATGACAATTGCAAATTCAGCTTTTTCTCAAATGGCCGATGATTGTGCAATTACAGGTTCTTTATTTGTAGAACCAGCCAAAGCAAAAAATTATACAGAGGCAATAAAGCACTACGATAAAGTAGTGACCGAATGTCCAAAATACAGTTTAGCAACATATCAACTTGGGGAAAGAATGTTTAAGCATTTTATAGATGAAGGAGATAAGTCTATGGTTTCTAAACTTATTAAAAACTACGAATTAAGATTACAACACTACCCTTCAAAGACTAAAGAAGGTGATATCCTTGGAGATATTGCACAGGCAATGTACGATAATGATATGGGTACTAAAGAAGAGCAGTTTGCTGCCTTTGACAAAGCGCAAAAGCAAGATCCAGACAATTTTACGAGTCCAAAAGCAGTATATACTTACTTTAGACTTGCAATAGAGTTACAGGAAGCTGGAAAAAAAGATTTACAAGATATCTTTGAGCTGAATGACATTCTTATCGATAAGATTGAAGGTAAAGAAAATGATATGGCAGCAATCTTAAAGCAATTGTTAGAGAAGCAGGAGAATGGCACAAATCTAGACAAGAAAGAGGAGAAAAAGCTAAATGCTGTTGAGAAAAACCTTGAAAGCTACGGTAAAATTAAGGGAAGTATTAACTCATTATTAGGAAGTTTAGCAGATTGTGAAAACCTTATCCCATTATACGAAAAGCAGTTTGATGAAAAGAAAGGTGACATTAACTGGTTGCGTGTTGCAGCAGGTAGATTAAATGGTAAAGACTGTGAGACTCCATTATTTGTTAGATTAG
>CAYGMB010000153.1:0-2673 GCA_964350765.1 uncultured Flavobacteriaceae bacterium | reverse complement strand
GCACAGAAAGAAGGAAATTTTTCTAAAGCTAATGAATATTATAACCAAGCAGTAGATTTAGAAACAAACCCTAATAAAAAAGCAGATATCTACTATAGATTAGCAGAGAGTGCACGTAAAAAAGGAAGTTTTAGTACAGCTAGAAGCTTCTACAATAAAATGTTAGATGTTAAGCCTTCTGCAGGGATTGCATACTTAAAAATAGCACAAATGATTGCTAGTAGCTCAAACAGTTGTGGTGCTACTCCTTTTGAAAAGAGAGCAGTAAACTGGAAAGCTGCAGAGTATGCAGATAGAGCTGCAAGAGTAGATGGTTCGTTGGCTAGTAATGCTAGAGCCGCTGCAAGTAGCTATAGACAGAGAGCACCTTCGAAGTCAGATATTTTTAATCAAGGAATGGCTGGAAAAACAGTAAGCTTTAATTGCTGGGTAGGTGGTAGCGTAAGAGTTCCTAACTTATAAGGATGAAAAGCCTTTTATATATATGTAAAAGCGTGATGACTATTTTTTTAGTCATCACGCTTTTTGCATGTGAAGGAAATAAAAAAAATATACAGCGACTATCTATCACAGATAATGCGCCACTTGCCGAAGGCAAAAACATTAATTTAAAATATACAGACTCTGGCAGAGTCGTGTATAACCTAATTACCCCAGAACTTAAAGACTACTCTAATTTTGAATTTGGGTATCAGGAATTTCCAAAAGGGGTTGAGGTAAGGTTTTGGGATGAAGAGAATAAAAAGAGTACTATAACTTCAGATTATGCAATTAACTTTATTAATACCGAGTTAATAGATTTACGCAAAAATGTTGTGTTAAAAATGAGTGATAGTACAGTTCTTAGAGCAGAACAGCTCTATTGGGACAAACGTAACCAATGGGTGTTTACAAATAAGCCATATCAAATAAAATTTAAAAATGGCTCTTTTAATGATGGAGCTCGTTTTGATTCTAATCAAGAATTTACTAACTTTTTATCTCGAAATAACCAGGGAGTACAAATAATAGAACAAGAAAATAATGGGAAGTAAAATATATCGTCTTTTTGAATATGCATACATTGTTATGGCTTTGTTTGCAGCCTACTTAGTTTATGCAAACTGGGACACCAATAGAAACAGAGCTTATCTTTTTGCATTTTTTATTGTGGTAGCTGTTTTTATGTTTTTCTTTAAAAGAAACTTCCGTAAAAAGCTTGAAAACCGAAACGATAAAAAGTAGTACTTTTATTTTATTAATAAATTATAAGGTTGGTACAGTACTGCCTAAACCTTTACAAACACTTATCTTTAGAAAATATTGGACTTTAGCATCCTAATTATACTTGTAAGTTTACTGTTTTCAGCTTTCTTTTCTGGAATGGAGATAGCCTACGTTTCATCCAATAAGATACACATAGAGATTGAGAAAAAACAAAACGACTTTCTCGCTAAAGTCTTACAGCGAATTACGAAGCGTCCATCAAAGTTTATAGCCACTATGCTGGTGGGTAATAATATTGCTCTAGTTGTGTATGGTTTTTTTATGGGAGACTTGTTAATGCGGTATATAGAATTAGATGGTTTTTCGGGGCTGGTTATACATACTGTAATTTCTACCCTAATAATCTTGCTAACTGCAGAGTTTTTACCAAAAGTTTTCTTTCAAATTTATGCTAACAACCTAGTGAAAATTTTTGCTATCCCTGCTTACTTTTTTTACGTTCTATTTTCATTTATTTCTGAATTTGTCATCTGGATATCAGACCTAGTTCTTAAGGTATTTTTTAAAACAGAAGGAGATGCGGTGCAACTTAGTTTCAGTAAACTAGAGTTGGGAAATTATATAAGTGAACAAATGGACACGGTAGAAGAAACCGAAGAAATAGATAGTGAGATACAGATATTTCAAAATGCCTTAGACTTTTCTGAAATTAAATCGAGAGAAGTCATGATACCTCGAACCGAAGTAGTAGCGGTTGATATTTCAATAACCCCAAAAGAATTAAGTAAAATTTTTACAGAAACAGGACTTTCAAAAATCTTAGTTTACAAGGAAAACATAGACGATATATTGGGGTACGTACACTCTTTCGAACTTTTTAAAAAGCCTGCTACTTTAAAAAAAGTGCTTATGCCAGTTGTCTTTGTTCCAGAAACTATGTTGGCAAAAGATGTACTTAATATTCTTATAAAAAAACGTAAAAGCATAGCGGTAGTGATTGATGAGTATGGAGGGACTTCAGGAATTATGACAGTAGAAGATATTATTGAGGAGCTTTTTGGTGAAATTGAAGATGAACATGATTCTCCAGACTTAATTGAAGAGCAATTAGGAGAAGGTGAGTTTAAATTTTCGGCAAGACATGAAGTAGATTATCTTAATGAAACTTATAAATTGGATCTTACAGAAAGCGAAAAATATGAAACATTAGGAGGGCTCATAGTAAATAAAACCGAAGGAATTCCAACTCCAGAAGAGCTAATAGAAATAGATGATTTTACTATAAAAATACTGGAAGTTTCTAATACCAAAATAGAACTCGTATTGCTCTCATTAACTCCTAAGTTCTAGATTTATACAAATAGCATAAATTTTTTTAAATCCCTCTTTCATTAGTGGAGGGAAAATGCTATTTTCGCCCACTAATAATTTTTGAAAGAAAGATGGCAGTATTAAACAATATTAGAA
>CAYGMB010000152.1:0-5786 GCA_964350765.1 uncultured Flavobacteriaceae bacterium | reverse complement strand
TACCCGTTTTAAAGTTGTTAAGTGATTGGGCAAATGAAGCTTATCCCGAAATGGACTTTGAACAATGTAGAATAATAGAACACCATACTTCTTAAAAATCATCACTACTAAAATAAACTGTAAATTTATTTTTAAACAATTTTTAAAATCATTCACAAGTTCTTTTTCCTGAAAAGATAGAGAATAATTTAAAGTAACTATTTATCACATATCCAACATAAATAACCATAATAAAGTTTGTTAAAATCTTTATTTTTGAAGAAACACAAATACTGACTATGAAAAGTGCGAAACCCTATATACAAGAACACAAAAACCGTTTTATTGAAGAGCTATTTCAATTATTAAAAATCCCAAGTATTAGTGCAGACTCTGCTTATAAAAAAGATGTAATTAAAACAGCATCAATCATAAAGAGTAGCCTAGAAAAAGCTGGATGTGATACTGTTGAGATATGTGAGACTCCTGGATATCCTATTGTGTTTGGAGAAAAAACAATTGATAAAAACTTACCTACAGTTTTGGTATATGGACATTATGATGTACAACCACCAGATCCAGTCGATTTGTGGGATAGTCCTCCTTTTGAGCCTGTTATTAAAAAAACAAAAATTCATCCAGAGGGTGCTATTTTTGCCCGAGGTAGTTGTGATGATAAAGGACAGATGTATATGCACGTGAAAGCATTAGAGTATATGACTGCAACTAACCAATTACCCTGTAATGTGAAATTTATGATAGAAGGGGAGGAAGAAGTAGGAAGTGAAAGTTTAGGTTGGTTTGTAGAGCGAAATAGAGAAAAACTAGCAAATGATGTTATTTTAATTAGTGATACTGGGATGATTGCAAATGACATTCCAAGTATAACTACCGGACTTCGTGGACTAAGCTATGTTGAAGTAGAAGTAACAGGTCCAAATAGAGATTTACATAGTGGACTATATGGAGGTGCAGTAGCAAATCCTATAAACATACTAACAAAAATGATTGCTTCTTTACACGATGAAAACAATCATATTACCATTCCAGGTTTTTATGACGATGTAGAAGAACTTTCAGCAGAGGAGCGTAGTAAAATGGCTGAGGCTCCTTTTAGCAAGGAAGCCTATTGTAAAGCATTAGACATTGAAGATGTGTATGGAGAAGCTGGCTACACTACAAATGAGCGAAACAGTATTAGACCTACTTTAGACGTTAATGGAATTTGGGGTGGATATACAGGTGAGGGTGCAAAAACAGTTATTGCTAGTAAAGCCTATGTAAAGATTAGTATGCGACTAGTACCAAATCAAGATTGGAAAAAAATAACAGATTTATTTAAAGCACATTTTGAAAGTATTGCACCCAAAGGTGTAACCGTAAAAGTAAATCCACATCATGGCGGACAGGCATATGTTACTCCTATTGATAATATAGGATACAAAGCTGCTGAAAAAGCTTATGAAACAACTTTTGGTAAAACACCAATCCCACAGCGTAGTGGAGGAAGTATTCCTATTGTTTCTCTATTTGAAAAAGAATTAAACAGTAAAACTATCTTAATGGGGTTTGGCTTAGATAGCGATGCTATTCACTCCCCTAATGAACATTTTGGCGTATGGAACTATTTAAAGGGGATTGAGACAATTCCACAATTTTATCATTACTTTACTGAAATGAAAAAATAGAACAAAAAAGCCTTTCTATTTAGAAAGGCTTTTTTATAATACGACAACTGCCGTATAGTATCACTATATAATATCTCCTACTTTGCTAACACAAATATTTTGAGATATGAAAAAATTACTTTTTTTACTATTATTATTTTCAACCTCTCTTGTTTTTTCTCAATATAAGATGAATTACAGAGTAGCACCTCACAATCCAATACCACTTCAATACACAACAGATCATTACCTTATTTATCATAAAGTAAAATCTATAAGGTATAAAAATGATAATATTGATATGTTATTTAGTTTTGATGAAAACGGGAAATCTACAACACTCGATACAGGATTTGGTATTACAAAATATGATTACGACAAAAACGGATTTTTAAAATCTGTAAAAACAGATTACACAAATGCAAAGTATAAAACCAATAAGGATGGTTTTATTATTGAAGAAAAATACTCTGATGGCTCCGGTAGTAAGTATCATTATAATGAAAAAGGATTATTCATTCAGAAGGATGACTTAAAAACAGGAAGCATTATAGAACGCTATGCGTATGATAGCCTTGGTCGTGCTACGAGTGCTATTTTTTATGATAAAAATACTGGTGCAACTTCACAAAGTAGTGTTTATAGCTATCAAGATATAGCAACACATACGGTTATATCGGAGTCTTTAACCGATGCCTACGGCAACACTTCTAACAATACATATTATTATACTAAGAGAGGAGAATTATTAAGTAGTGATTATAAAAACGATGTAATTACTTTAGACAAAAAAAGTAATCCTATTTCTCATTACAAGAGTACTGAAGACGTTACCATCACTTTCGATATAACTTACTACTAGATTTTCTTTACATAGTCCGTTATAATAACTATTTGTTGTCCATCTACCTTACCTTCAATGTAGGTTTCGTTTTCATGGTCTAACGAAATACGACGTACTGCGGTTCCTTGTTTTGCAATCATACTTGACCCCTTTACTTTTAGGTCTTTAATTAAAACCACGCTGTCTCCAGATTGTAAAATGTTTCCGTTACTATCTCTATGAACAAGTTGTTTACTCTTATCTTCTGCATCTCCAGAAGCAACTGCCCATTCTTTTTCCTCTTCATCAAGATACATCATATCCAATAGGTTTTGAGGCCAGCCTTCGGCTTTAAGTCTGTGAAGCATACGCCAAGACAATACTTTTACACCAGAAACAGGGCTCCAAATACTATCATTTAATAATCGCCAATGATTAACATCTCTAGTATTCTCATTATCAATCTGTGAAACACAAACATTACATAGCCATAAAGATGTTTCTACTTCTTCCTTATAGGTAGGTGAATCTGGAATTTTATAAACTCCGGTTTTTTCTTCAGAAGAGCAAAATTCACATTTACCATTAGCTCTTTTTGTTAATTCTCGTTCTAGGCTCATTTTAATAATTATAGCTTATAGAAAAGTAATACCTTACATTGCATTTACTTGCAAATGTATTTTAATTTTAATGAACGCAACGTGCCTTTATGTATATCGTCTATTAAAAAACAAAATAACTAACCAATGAACTTTACTCAAGACCTTACCACTCCTTGGTCATTTTGGACCAAAGTTTTATTTCGTTTTATTTTTCTATATGCCACAACTTACATATTCCTAATGTTTGGGAGTAGACTTTTTGAATGGATCTTTGTATGGATTGGCGAAAACATACTTCGTACAGATGGAAGGTTAGAGTATTTTATGACGGGAAGTGGTGACACCACCATGGCTTATATTAGTATAGTTTTCCAAATATTTTTAATGATTTTAGGAACTATTATTTGGACTACCGTAGATAGAAAAAGAGTTTCTTACAATACACTTTTTTATTGGCTTACTGTACTTATAAGAATGTTTTTAATCTTTTTCATGTTTACTTATGGCTTTGTGAAAATTTATAAAACGCAGTTTGCTGGACCTTCTCTAATGAGGTTACTACAACCTGTTGGAGATATGTCACCCATGGGATTAGCATGGACGTATATGGCACAAAGTGAAGGTTTCAACATTTTTGTTGGCGCTATGGAAGTAATAGGTGGTTTATTACTTATCCCAAGACGCACAGTAACATTAGGAGCTTTTATTACTATGGGTGTTATGTTTCATGTTGCAATGATGAACTTGTTTTACGACATACCTGTAAAACTTTTTTCTATCAACCTCTTTGTCTTAGCAGCTATACTATTTTTTAAAGACATTAAAAGATTTAAAAATGTATTTATTAAAAATAAAGACGCCCTTGCAATTAATTATTACAAACCTGTTGCAGACAAATTATACCATAAAGTAATATTCTGGTTTAAGGTTGTTTGTACTGTAGGATTAGTGGCAATTATGTGTTTTCAAGGATATAGCCGTGAAAGAAGTTTTGGGGACAAACGTAAAAAACCAGAACTCTATGGTATATGGGAGGTAACTCATTTTGAAAAAAACAATGATACTTTACCCCCACTTATTACACTAGATGATAGATGGAGGTATCTTATAATTGACCATAAAAACTACGCCAATGTAAAAATGATAAATGATAGTATTAGATACTATGATTTTAAAATTGATAGTAGCTTAACAAGAGCATCATTACATAAAAGAAATGATACTACCACAACCAATAACTTTACAATTCAGAAAAAAGATAGCCTTTTAATTCTTTCTGGAGTCCTAGATAAGGATACTCTTCTTATTAAATGTAAGCCAAGAGACTTATCTAAGATAAGACTGATTAATCGTGGATTTCATTGGATAAATGAGTATCCCTATAATAGGTAATTACAAAAAATCTATTTTATAACTTTCAAGTAACTTGGTTAAGATTTTCTCAGACGCAGATAAATAGTCGCCTTCTTTCTCTGTATCTAATAGTGAAAAATATTTTTTTATTGAACCGTCTTTATATAGTGTTTCAATATATGGGTGGACATAATATTTTCTACAAACATTCCTAGTATTTCCTAAACCTGTTGCAGCCATATCAAAGGCTTGTAAAATATTCTTAGAATTAATTTTTTCATCGCTTTCAAGTCCTAAGTCATAAAGCGTTTCAAAAAATATTTTACTCCCTGCCCAAGTTCTAAAATCTTTAGCAGTAAAATCTACTTCTGAAATATTTCTGATGTAATCGTTAACCATTCCGCTATCTATAGAATGGTGATTTCCGTAATTATCGTAATACTTAAATAGTTCCCAACCAGGAATTTCTTTTGTTTTTAGAACGAGATTAGTTAGTTTTTTGTTCTTTAATGTAACATTGTGTTCTTTCCCTCTTTTTCCCTTAAAATGAAAACGCATTTTAGTACCATTTAATTCAATATGCCTAGTTCGCATGGTAGATAGACCATACGTTTTATTTTTCTTTGCATAATACTCATTGCCAATTCTTATATGGGTTTCTTCCATTAGCTTTACAATAAGTGCCAAGCACTTTTCTTTGGGCATCCCTTTTAAAGACAAGTGGCTATCTATTTTTTTGCGAATTTTAGGAAGCTTTTTTACAAACAAAAGCATATTATAAAACTTCGTTTTATTTCTAATAGCATTCCAATTAGGGTGATAACGATATTGTTTTCGCTTTTTTAAATCTCTACCAACAACTTGTAAATGGCCATTCTCAAGATGAGTTATAGACACGTTATTCCATATAGGTGGTATTACTAAGCTTTTAATTCTATTTATCTGTTTTCTATCGTCAATTTTTTTGTCCTGATAAGTATAATAAAAACCCTTACCAGCTCTGCATCTTTTTATTGTTAAATCCTTATCGGACACATAAATAAGATTAGCCAATTCGGCTGCTTTTTCTGGATTATTCTTTATTTTTTGAAGTAAATACACTTTATCTTTCATAGTATAAATCTAGTACAGATAAGCCTAAAAAATATTTAAGAACTAAATATTTATATAATTTTTAACTTCTACACTTGTAGAATTAAAAATTATATTCTACATTTGTAGAGTTAATTCTAATTTTGTAGAACAATGCAATTATCTAATGCTGAAGAACAACTCATGCAAATTCTGTGGAAACAGAAAAAAGCATTCATGAAAGACCTTATTGAAGGCTATGAAGATCCTAAGCCGGCTACTACTACTATT
>CAYGMB010000151.1:366-5866 GCA_964350765.1 uncultured Flavobacteriaceae bacterium | reverse complement strand
ATGGGTTTTCATTATACAGCGATAATAGAGTGTTATTTTTGGATTACACACCAACTACATATCCATACACTATTGTATACACTTCAGAAACTGAAACAGGGAACACAGCATTTATTAGACCTTGGACGCCAATTTCAGGGTATGTAACAAGTACAAAAGAAAGTACATTTACTTTAAAGTTTAATCCAGCAAACAAACCAAAATATAAAGCAAAGAATTTGGAAGGGTATTCAATCTCTATAGATGAAAAGCCAACAGAGTATAAATTTAAAGCTTCAAACATCAAAGCTATTAAATATGAAGAGCTAGGTCCAAACTTTAAAGATATAGCTCCAAATATTTCGGTCGCACTCAATGAGTTTTATCTTGAAGGGGAAAAAGGATACGGGTCAGACTGGCAAACGTTTGGTAAATGGATGAATGACAAATTGCTTTCCGGAGTTAGTGAATTACCAATAGCTACAGTAGAAAAAGTAAAAGCTCTTGTAGCTAATGAAGATACCAATGAGGCTAAAGCAAGAAAAATATATCAATATGTACAAGATAAAGTACGTTATATAAGTATTCAAATTGGGATTGGTGGATGGAAACCTATGCTCGCAAAGGATGTAGATTATTTAGGGTATGGCGATTGTAAGGCATTAACAAATTACACAAAAGCATTATTAGATGCAGTTGGAGTACCTTCTTACTATACTGTTTTGTATGCTGGAAATGAAGAAAGAAATATAGATAAGGATTTTTCATCAATGCAAGGAAATCATGTTATCCTTGGTATCCCAGATGAAGAAAATATAACATGGCTAGAGTGTACCAGTCAAGAAGTTCCTTATAGTTATTTAGGTAACTTCACAGACGATAGAGACGTTTTATTAGTAACTCCAGAAGGTGGAAAGATTGTAACTACAAAAAAATATTCCTCAAAAGAAAATTTACAAGAACAAAAAGCTACAGTAAATTTAGACGAAGATGGAGGGTTGACTATAAATTTTTCTGGTATTTCATGGGGTACTCAATATGGAGACAAGTTCAGAAATAATAATAAGACAGTAATTGATCAAGAGAAAGAATATAAAAATAGATGGGGATACCTCAATGGTCTTACTATTAGAGATGTAAGCTTATCAAACGATAAAGAAAATATTTCTTTTTCTGAAAATATAGAGCTTTATGTCCCCAATTATACAACAAAAGTAGGAGACGACTTTCTACTCTGTCTTAATGCTCTTAATCAATCTCAATATATCCCTCCTAGATATAGAGACCGAAGTCAAAAACTTTATTTACGCGAAGGGTATCTAGATAATGACGAAATTATTTTCAACATACCAGAAACCTATTCTATAGAAGAACTTCCTGAAGATAAAAGTATTGAGAATAAATTTGGTGCCTATGAGATTACTTTTAGAACAAATGAAAAAAATCAAATTATTTACAAGCGCTCTTTTTTACTTAATAAAGGAAAGTTTTCTAAAGAAGAGTATAAGAATTATCGAAACTTTAGAAGACAAGTAGCAAAACTTGATAAAACAAAAATTTTACTAAAAAAAAATAGTTAATAATGAAACCATCAACATACAAAAGTATTCTAGTCTTATTTTTACTTAGCTCTCTATTATCTGTAAAAGCTCAAGATTTTAGATTTGGTAAAGTTTCTAAAGAAGAACTTGAAGAGAAAGTACATCCTCTAGATTCTACTGCTAATGCAGCAATTTTATATAGAGAAGTAAACACTAAGTTTGATTATAACCAAGATGATGGATTTTATCTAGTTGAAAGTCATTTTGAACGAATTAAGATTTATAATAAAGATGGATATAATTGGGCAACAAAAACAATTAACTCTTACGAGTCTGATGGAAGAACAAAAGAAAAAATATATAGCTTAAAGGGTGAGACCTATTTTCTTCAGGATGGTAAGGTTGAGAGTGAAAAACTAAGAAATAATGGAATTTTTGAGGAAGAAAAAAGTAAGTTTTTGAGTCAAACAAAATTTACTATGCCTAATATAAAGGATGGTTGTATTATAGAATATAAATATGATATTAAGTCTCCATTTATTAGTAGTATAGATTCATATAGATTCCAAGAGAAAATACCAATCAATAAAGTTAAACTAGATTTTATTGCTCCAGAATATTTTAGTTATAAGCTTCATCAAAAAGGGGCAATTCCATTTACAATTAATACAGATGGTGTTAGTAGGGACTTAAACATTAGATACAGAACAAAGCCTACTAATGGTTTTGGAAAAGCTGGGCGTGCTAAGACAGAGACAAGTCAACTTACTTTTAGAGAAAACATTTACAAAGTAGAAATTAATGACATGCCAGCTCTTAAAGAGGAAGCATATGCTGGTAACCTTGATAATTATAGGTCTTCTTTAAAGTTTGAACTTTCGTATACAAATTATCCTCAGTCTAGCATAAACTATTACACAACAACTTGGGAAGATGTTTCAAAATCAATTTATAGATCCGAACTTTTTGGCCAACAACTAGAAAAGAATAATTACTATAAAAATGATATAGATGCTCTTATTAAAGGAGTTACAGATGATAATGAGAAATTAATTTTAATTTTTGAATATGTAAAAGGAAAAATGAATTGGAACTCTTATCTAGGTGCTGTGACCGACGAAGGAGTAAGAAATGCATATAAAAAGAATACAGGAAATGTTGCAGATATTAACCTAATGTTGGTTTCAATGCTTCGTTATGCAGGTTTAAATTCTAATCCAGTTTTAACAAGCACAAAATCTAATGGTATTCCTATTTTTCCTACTAGAAGTGGTTTTAATTATGTGGTTGCTTCTGTAGAGAATAAAGAAAGTGTTTTATTGCTAGATGCTACAAATAAATATGGTGAACCTAATATCTTAGAGTCTGAAATTATTAATTGGCAAGGAAGAATAATTAGAGGGGATGAAAGTTCTGCTTGGGTAAGTTTATACCCCTCAAAACATGCTGTTAAAAGTTTATTGTTAAATGCCAAAATATCTGAAGATTTAACTATAGTTGGAGACTCAAAAGTAAGATATGATGGCCACTATGCATTATCTAGTAGAAATAAGTTTTCTAAAGTAAATAATGAGGATGTTAGAAAAGAAATTGAAAATCAAAATGGAAATGTAGAGATTGTAGATCATAAATTTGAAAACTTACAAAAACTATATGAACCTGTAAACCTATTTTATAATTTTGAAACTTTAGACTTAGCTGAAGAGGTTAGTGGTAAAATTTATTTTTCACCAATGCTCTTTTTAAAAATGGAACAAAATCCATTTAAATTAGAAGAACGAGTTTATCCAATAGATTTTATTTACCCAAAAAGAGATAGGTTTTTAATAAAATTAGAAATTCCAGAAGGGTATGCTGTAGAGAGTATTCCTGAAGGAGGTTCTTTTGGGCTTCCAGATAATCTGGGATCCTTTAGGTATTTAATATCATCAAAAGAAAATATTATTCAATTATCTGTGGATTTAGCAATTAATGCTCCAGTTATTTCTTCACAATTTTATTCTAATCTCAAACAATTTTTCGAACTTGTAGTGCAAAAGGAGAATGAAAAAGTAGTGCTTACAAAGATTTAGAGTATGGACATACAAGACGCGCAGAAAGCAGTAGATAATTGGATAAAACAACATGGTGTTCGTTATTTTAATGAGCTTACTAATATGGCACAACTTACGGAAGAGGTTGGTGAAGTTGCTCGCATTATCGCAAGACGCTATGGAGAACAAAGTGAAAAAGAAAGCGATAAGAGTAAAGATTTGGGAGAAGAGCTAGCAGATGTAGTTTTTGTTGTACTCTGCTTAGCTAATCAAACAGGAGTAGATTTACAAGATGCTTTTAATAAAAAACTTGAGATTAAAACAAAAAGAGACCATAATCGCCATCATAACAACTCAAAATTAAAGTAATGTTCAAAAGAATTATTGAGTATAAAGGTTTTTGGAGAAGTGTTCTCCTTCTTTCCATAACGTATACAGCCTTACTTTTTTTAATTCAATACCTAAGTGCCGGTTTTACATTAAAATTTATAGATAATTATACCTTAACTTCTTGGCTCTTTTTATTGCTTGCAGGTGTTATTTGTGGTTTCTTTGTTACCTATGGAAAATTTTGGGGTAAACTCAAAAATGAAGACTATAAAAACAGATGATTGCACAGGTAGGTTTACGTTCAAATCTTATAACTACAGAAATCCAAATTTCAGGTTCTAAAAGCGAAAGTAACAGACTTTTAATTCTAAGAAGCTTGTATCCAAGTCTCACTATAGAAAACCTTTCTATAAGTGATGACACTACCGTGTTGCTTGCAGCATTAGATAAGATTGATGGCGAGATAGATATACATCACGCAGGTACTGCCATGCGTTTTTTAACTGCATTCTTTTCATTTAAAGAAGGTGCAAGTGTTGTTTTAACTGGAAGTAAAAGAATGCAAGAGCGCCCTGTAAAAATTTTAGTAAATGCCTTAAGAGAAATGGGGGCAGATATATCATATTTAAAAAAAGATGGATACCCTCCTTTAAAAATTAATGGTAAAAAACTTGAAGAAAAGAAAGTAAAAATTGCTACTAATGTGAGTGGCAAAGATATATCTGCTTTACTACTCATTGCACCTTCTTTAAAAAACGGTCTTACTATAACCTTAGAAGGAAAAGTAACGTCTACTCCTTATATAAACATGACATTGCAATTGTTAAATAATATAGGAATAGACTCAGTTTTTAAGAGCAATACAATTTCAATATTGCCAGTTAATAAAATTCTTCCAAATACCATTACTGTAGAATCAGACTGGAGTTCTGCTTCTTATTTTTATAGCATAATTTCATTAGTTAAAGGATCATCCATAACCTTAAAAAGTTACAAGAAGGATAGTTTACAAGGTGATTCGGCACTTTCAAAAATTTATTCAGAGTTAGGTGTTGTTACTACGTATAATGAAACTAATAATAGTATTACACTATCTAATAATAAAACTACTTCAAAAAAAATAGAGCTAGACCTCTCCAATACACCAGATATTGCTCAAACTATTGTAGTTACTTGTTTAGGTTTATCAATCCCTTGCCTATTAACAGGGTTGCATACTTTAAAAATTAAAGAAACAGATAGGTTAGTTGCCCTAAAAACTGAAATAGAAAAGCTTGGAGCAAGAGTAGTTATTACAAATAATTCACTAGAGCTTTTTCCAGAAACCTCTTTAAACAAAGACGTATTAATAGATACCTATAATGATCATCGTATGGCAATGGCATTTGCTCCATTATCTACTAAAATGCCTCTACAAATTAATGATCCAATGGTAGTTACTAAATCGTACCCTAACTTTTGGAAACACCTTCAAAAAATTGGTTTTTTAGTCGATTTCAAAGAATAAATGTCTATTTACTTGACAACCCCTACCTCGAGATTGTATATTTGCAACTTTTAAAAGAAAATCCTCACGTATTATGGGAATGAAACTATCCAATTTTAATTTTAAATTAC
>CAYGMB010000151.1:0-356 GCA_964350765.1 uncultured Flavobacteriaceae bacterium | reverse complement strand
GTTAATGGTTCTTAACAGAAAAGAACAAACTATAGAGCATAAAATGTTTAAAGACCTTATAGATTACTTTGAGGAGGATGACGTACTAGTACTTAACAATACTAAGGTTTTTCCTGCAAGACTCTATGGTAATAAAGAGAAAACAGGAGCTCGTATTGAAGTATTCTTGCTAAGAGAGTTAAATCCAGAAACTCGACTATGGGATGTGTTAGTAGACCCTGCTCGTAAAATTAGAATTGGTAACAAGTTATATTTTGGTGATGATGAAACACTTGTTGCTGAGGTAATAGATAATACAACTTCTAGAGGAAGAACGCTACGCTTTTTATTTGATGGTTCCTATGAAGAGTTTAGAA
>CAYGMB010000150.1:3839-5934 GCA_964350765.1 uncultured Flavobacteriaceae bacterium | reverse complement strand
TTTTTTAGCAAAAGCTACTGCTAGAGGTAACCCTACGTAGCCAAGACCTATAATTGCAATTGTTGGTTTTTGTTTCATTTTTCTATTTTATGGGACATTTAAATTGATTTAAGTATATAATAGATGTCTTTTCTAAAACTCCAGTTAAGCACATACTCTTTATTAATAGCGACTTTATCTGGCCAGATAACTTCATCATTATATTTCTTTGGATTATCTTGTTGTAATAAAATTTCTTCTTCATTTTTATACTTTATTGTTGCTGGCCCTGTAATTCCTGGTCTTACACTTAGAATAATGCTGTCATCATTGTTCAATGTATCTGCATAACCTATAATATCTGGCCTTGGCCCTACAAAACTTATATCCCCTTTTAAAACATTAAATAATTGAGGAAGCTCGTCAAGTTTGGTTTTTCGTATCCAACTCCCAAAAAGAGTTTCGCTATTCTTAATTTCGTTTATATCTTCATGCCAAGTACCTTTTAAAGATCTAATTTTATAAAAAGAAAATATAGCCCCATGCATACCAACTCGCTTTTGAACAAACAACCCATTTTGTTTGGTACTAATACTGGCAAATATAAACAGCAAAATTAAAGGAAATATCACGAATGGAAGCATCAAAAACGAAAGGATTATATCAAAAAAACGCTTACTTATTTTTTGCTTTTTGGTAAGCATTAGTTACTAAGCTTAAAAAAACGTTTTATTTTTTTCCAAATACTAGGCTTAGCTCCATCCTCGTGATAACCATTGCCGTATTTACCATAACCGTACCCATAACCATATCCATAACTGGCTTTATCCTCATAAAAGTTAAGAACAAAGCTTACGTTTGATACTTCTCCTCTTCTATACTTATCATTTATATGTCTAAACATTCCTTTTTTGGTATAGTTTTGCCTAACCATATAGATTGTAGCATCCGCAAATTTTATAAGCTCTAAAGAATCTGAAACTAGACCAAGAGGTGGAGAGTCCAAAATAATATAATCATACTTCGATTTTAATTCGTTTATTAATAATTCCATTCTTTCACCCATCAATAATTCTGAGGGATTGGGAGGAATAGGACCAGAGGTTATAATATCAAAATGATCTAATTGTGTTTTTTGAATAATTCCTTCAAGCCCTAAATCGTTTATTAAATAATTAACCACTCCTGCACTATTATTGATGTTAAAATCGTCAAAAATTTTAGGCTTACGTAAGTCTAGACCAAGCAATACAGTTTTCTTCTCACTCAAAGCAAATACCGAGGCAATATTTATTGAAGTAAATGTTTTTCCTTCTCCACTTACAGATGAAGTTACTAATACAGTTTTAGCACCATCTATACCCTGTCTTTTGTATATAAATTGTAAACTAGAACGAAGAGCCCTAAATGCTTCTGCGATAGCAGATTTTGGACGTTCTAAGACAGCTAAATTTCCTACAGTAGTATTTTTACCGACAACACCTAAAACTGGTATTTTTGAAATCCTCTCAATATCGGCAACCGTATTTATTTTTGTGTTGAAGAAAACTACTAGAAAAGTAAACATGAGAGGTAATAGAAAACCAAATAATGCAGCAAGCATGTAATTAAGTTGTGTATTAGGACCAATTTGTCCACCACCTGTATCTTTTGCAGGATCGATAACTAGAATATCGCTAACATTTGCTGCTTTTACAAGTCTAGCTTCACTTTGTTTTGCTAAAAAAAGATTATAACTAGCTTCACTAATCGTGTATCTTCTTTCAATCTTTAAAAGTTCTTGTTGTTCTTTTGGCAGTTTGCTTATCTGAAACTCTAAACCAGCAATTTCTTTATTGATACTAGCTAACTCTTGTTTCTTTAACTCTGTAGAAGACCTTAAGTTTTCTAGTAAAATAGTCTTTACTGCATCTATTTGCCTATCGATATCATCGAAAATGGGAGCTCCATCTTTAAAAGAATATTGGAGTTTATTTCTTTTTTCAGCCAGACTTATTATTCTACCTACACCAGCTATAATACTAGCTTCACCAATTCCAGATACTGATGGAGCAGGGACATTTCTATAATCAGTTCTACTTATTAAATATTGCTCTAGAGTTGTAAAATAGTTTAA
>CAYGMB010000150.1:0-3829 GCA_964350765.1 uncultured Flavobacteriaceae bacterium | reverse complement strand
TAATTCTTTTTCAATAACACTTTTTCTAATATCCAAACCATTCAACTTAGATTTAATTTCCTGCCCTTCATATTCAAGATCAAAAACTGCATTCATCTTTTTAAAGTTATCTAGCTCTTGCTCTGCATTTTTTAAGTCCGATGTTTTTTGTTTCAGAATACTATCTATATATTTAATCGTCTTGGTTGCAAATAAATTTTTACGTTCAAGTGCATTTTTACTCAATACTTTTACAGTCCCGTTAAGGTAATCTACCAACCTAGCTTTATTTTGTCCAGTCAATAACATTTTTAAGGCGGAAGACCCTTTAGACTCTGGAGAAATCCTTATTCTTGAATATTTAGAAACAGCATTGTCAAAATTCAAGAATCTAAAATAATAAGACTTTCCAGGTACAACCTTGATGTTTTGATTAGGATATAATATACCATTAAAGAATGGGGAATTTATAGTGTCTCCTATTTTGTAATTTTTCTGAAAATCTTGGGCATTAATGTAAACCCCTTGTTTTTCTTTGGTAGTATAATTTTGAAAAACCTTATTTCCTTCTGTGATTGTTGAATAAAGTGTAAAATTTACAGAATCTTTAAAAACAACTGTAAACTCTGTATTCAGTAATTGTGACTTTGTGGTATCGACTTCAACTATAAATGGTGTTTTTTTATAGCCATCCACTTTTTGGTATTCACCATCTATTTTATAATCAACATAATACTGTAAATACTCAACAACAGACTCATTGTGTGATCTAGATTTAAGAGTAATTATAACCGTATTAACCTTATCTGTAGTACCTCCCCAATTGAAGGTAAGGCTTGTATTGGTAGTAAAGAAAGGGTTTTGATCATCTTTCACAGAAATCATGCTTTCCATAGAATATACAGGCAGCTTCCTTACATTTATATAATATGCGATTGCATAAGCTATAGCTATCGATACAATAAATAAAGGCCAAAAGCTTAAAATTTTAAAAAGAAAAGCTTTAAAATCAAAAGTAGTTTCTATTTCTTTAATTTCAAACTCTTCATTCATAATCTATAATCTTGAGAAAAGTAATACAGTTGTTGCCAAAGCCGTAAAAATTGAAAGTATAGTAGTAAAAGATTGCAATCCAGTTGTTCCAGTTCCTAGTGATTTTTGCGGTAGTGGGTTAACTAAAATCAAATCGTTGGGTTGAACAAAATAATAGGGAGATTGCATAGCATCAATAGTTGTTAAGTCTATATGATGAACTTTTTGGCCTAATGGATATTGCCTAATTATAACAATATTTTTTCTGTCTCCTACCGAAGTAATGTCGCCACTATTAGCAATAGCTTCCATTAACGTAAGCTCGTTTCTAGGTTCTATTCTAGTTCCTGGGTTTCCAATTTCTCCATTAATGGTGTATCTAATACCTCCAAGCTTTACTGTTACAAAAATGTTAGCCTGATCTTTATAATAGTCTTTAAGTAATAACTCTTCAATCTTAACTCGAACCTCTTCAACAGTATAGCCTAACACATTAATTTCACCAAGTATAGGAACACGAATATTTCCATGCCTATTTACTGTAAATCCATCGTAGTATAGTCTATTCTCATCAGTAACATTAGGATTGTTATCCCCTACTGGATTAAAAATATCTATAAACTCTGGATCTAACGCCTTAGTTCTAATACTTATAACATCATTTACTCGTAACCTATACGGATTTGCTTTTTTTTGAATAGGTAACAAGCTATCAACTGTGTTTTCATTTTCCTGAAGATAAGTCAATTGTTTTTTTGAAATACAAGACGATATACTTATTGTAAAAATGAGTAGTACAATTGCGTATGCAAACTTCATAGATTGGGTTGTTACTTAGACAAATATAGCCTAACCATACTAATAATAAAATATAATTTACGCTAAGTAATTAAAAACAGTTTATTTTGTAAAAAATTGTAATTGTGAATTATCTTTCGGTTGAAAATATATCCAAATCTTTTGGCGAACGTATCCTTTTTGAGAACATATCTTTTGGTATTAATGAAGGTCAAAAAATAGGATTTGTAGCAAAAAATGGAACAGGAAAAACATCGCTTCTTAACATCATAGCTGGAGATGAAAAACCTGTTACTGGAAATGTGGTATATAGAAAAAATTTGAAAGTTGCTTTCCTGCCGCAAGAACCTAATTTAAACACATCTCTAACTGTTGAAGAAACTATTTTTACTGGAGACAACCCCATTTTAACCACCATTGCTAGTTACGAGAAAGCATTAAAAAACCCAGAAGACACAGAAAGTTATCAAATAGCCTTCGACAAGATGGATGCCAGTAATGCTTGGGACTTTGAGACACATTACAAACAAATATTATTTAAACTAAAGCTAGAAAACCTCAACCAAAAAGTTGAAACACTTAGTGGAGGGCAAAAAAAGAGACTGGCACTTGCCAATGCGTTACTTACAAAACCAGATTTATTAATTCTTGATGAACCAACTAACCATCTTGACCTAGAAATGATAGAATGGCTTGAGCAACTTTTTGCTAAAGAAAATTTTACATTATTTATGGTGACGCACGATAGGTACTTTTTAGAGCGTGTATGTAACGAAATTGTAGAGCTAGACGAAGGAAAACTATATAACTACAAAGGCAACTACAGTTACTATCTTGAAAAAAGAGAGGCAAGAATAGAAAACGAGGCTACCGAAACCGCAAAGGCAAAACAACTCTACAAACAAGAACTTTCTTGGATGCGAAGGCAGCCTAAAGCCAGAACCACAAAAAGTAAATCTCGTATTGACGATTTCCACGAAATAAAATCAAGAGCTCATAAAAGAAGAAATGATCATGAAGTCGAGCTAGAACTCAACATGGAAAGGTTAGGGACAAAAGTGGTAGAGTTACACAACATCTCAAAATCTTATGATAATAAAAACCTTTTCCAAAAATTTGACTACAACTTCTTAAGAGGTGAACGAGTTGGTATTATAGGAAAAAATGGTACAGGAAAATCTACCTTCCTCAATATTATTACAGGAAGCTTAGTACCTGACAATGGTAAGGTAGTTATTGGAGATACCGTAAAATTTGGATACTACACTCAAAAAGGCATCACAATAAAACCCGGACAAAAAGTTATTGAAGTAATTAGGGAATTTGGAGATTATATTCCACTTAAAAAAGGGAGGCAAATTTCTGCTCAGCAATTATTAGAACGTTTCCTATTTGACAGAAAGAAACAGTATGACTTTGTTGAAAAATTGAGTGGTGGAGAGCGAAAGAGACTATACCTATGTACTGTTTTAATTAAAAACCCTAACTTTTTAATATTAGACGAACCAACAAACGACCTAGATATTGTAACACTCAATGTGCTAGAAAACTTTTTACTTGACTTTCCAGGGTGTCTAATTGTAGTTTCCCACGACCGCTATTTCATGGATAAAATAGTAGACCATTTATTTGTTTTTAGAGGTAATGGCATAATTGACGATTTCCCAGGGAACTATTCAGATTTTAGAGCTTATGAAGATAGTAAAGCTATTGAAAAAAATGAAACTCAAAAAAATGTATCAAAACCTAAAAACGATTGGAAAAAAGACACCTCAAAAGCAAAACTGAGCTATACAGAACAAAAAGAATACAGTAAGCTTGAAAAAGAAATAGCCAAATTAGAAAAGGAAAAAGAAACATTACAAAATAAATTTGCGACCGAAAGTTGGAGTGGAGATGAAATAGACAAGCAATCTCAAAACCTTCAGCAAATAATAGATAATATAGAAACAAAAACAGAACGTTGGTTTGAACTTTCTGCAAAAATGGAAGACTAAATGTATCCATTTTTAGCTTACAT
>CAYGMB010000149.1:2191-5938 GCA_964350765.1 uncultured Flavobacteriaceae bacterium | reverse complement strand
GTACAGTATAGATCAAAAAAACCACGGATCCTAAACTCACTAAAAATATGCTTTTTTGAAGGCCGTTTTTGAGCTAAAAATCCATGAAAAACTTGCACTTTAAGTCCGCTAACGAAATCGGGAACCATATTGGTAGCCGTCAAAACAATGTGTGGTTTGTAGTCTATTACCTTTTTAATGTTTGTAATTGTATTGGGTCGATCTTTAATTTTTAAAACGCCTTCATCTTCATCTGCAAACCATTGTACCGTATGCCCAAGTTTTAAAATCTCTTTTTCCAGAGGTTCGCCCACAGGAATTGAGTAACTATACGATATGTAAATTAAAAAGCGATATTGCATTACAGCGATTGTAAAAACACATTTAGTTTTGGGATAATAAAGGTAGGTTTAAATTTTAAATAATATGTTTTTGGATCTTTCTTGGCAAGTTTTCTATCTTCAGCAGTATGAGTAATATCTTCATCCAGATGAACTGCGGTATGGGGAGGGTACTCACTACTACCAAACCAATTTATTTTGTTAAGGTGTGGCGAAAAAATAATAAATGATGGGACTCCAAGTGCCTTTGCCATATTTACACCACCACCTTCATTTCCAATCATAGCATCACAATGAGAAGTAATGGCTAGAAATTCTCGTAAGCTTTTGCCAAAGACATTAAAAAAAATTTGTTGTTGTGTAGTCTTTTTAGTGGCACTATAAATAGCTTGTGCATCTTCTTTTTGATTAGGGATGTAATTAAAAAGAAGCTGTGCGTTTGGTTTTATTGTTATAATCGAATCTAACAAAGTAGCCATGTATTGAAAGGGATAAGTTTTAGAAGGATTACTTCCCAAAACACTTATCATATACAGCGGTTTTTTTTCTGAAATACCATTTTCTGAAAGAAATTTTAAAGCTTGTTCTTTTTCTGAAGATTTTAGAAAAATCTCTGGTGTAACATTTTCAAAAGGAACATCCAAAGGAGCAACTAATTTTAACCTGTTTTCAATTGCTAAGCTTACAGAAGTATTTGGCACTTTTGACCTATATATACTTATTGAGTAATAAAAACTTGAAAGTTTTTTTTTATATCCAATTTTAGTCTTAGCACCAGAAAATTTAGTGATTAACTGGCTACTTAACTTACCATAGACATCAATAACAGTATCATACTTTTCAGATTTAACTTTTTTAATTAGAGTGTTTAGTTTTAAACTGTTCTTTTCAATTTCAGGAGTAAAGAAGATTATACCGTCAATAAATGGATTACCCTCTATAACTGCGTTTGTATGAGAATTAATTAAATAATGAAGAACAGCATTTGGATACTTTTTTTTTAGCACTTTGAAGAGTACTGTGGACGTTAAGACGTCACCAATCATTTTTTGTTGTATGATAAGTATCTTCATTTGTTCTTTAACCTAGTAAACAGTATTCAAATTTATAACTTAACTACTAAAACCTATCGTCAAATTACTATCTTATAGTAGTTTATACCGCTACATCATACTCACGCAGGGCATCGTTAAGTGATGTTTTTTTATTAGTGCTTTCTTTTCTTTTACCTATAATAAGAGCACAAGGAACATTGTATTCTCCAGCAGGAAACTTTTTAGTGTAACTACCCGGAATTACAACAGATCTTGATGGTACAACACCTTTTCTTTCTACAGGAGTCTCTCCTGTAACATCAATAATTTTTGTAGATGCAGTAAGCACTACATTAGCTCCCAATACGGCTTCTTTTTCTACACGTACTCCTTCTACGACAATACATCTCGAACCAATAAAAGCATTATCTTCTATAATTACAGGAGCTGCTTGTAAAGGTTCTAGAACACCTCCAATACCAACACCACCACTTAGATGTACATTTTTACCTATTTGAGCACAACTACCAACCGTTGCCCAAGTATCTACCATAGTCCCTTCATCTACATAAGCGCCAATATTTACGTAACTAGGCATCATAATAACACCTTTGGAGATATAAGCTCCATGTCTGGCAACAGCATTCGGTACTACACGTATGCCTTTAGCTTCATATCCCTTTTTTAGTGGAATTTTATCGTGATACTCAAAGATTCCAGCTTCTAATGTTTCCATTTTTTGAATAGGAAAATACAATACGACAGCTTTTTTTACCCATTCGTTTACTTGCCATCCATTTTCTGTTGGAATAGCACAACGTAATTTTCCTTCGTCACAAAGTGCTACCACTTCACGTATAGCTTTAATAATTTCAGGTTGTGAAAGTAAGGAACGGTCTTCCCATGCTTTTTCTATAGTTTCTTGTAATGCAGTCATATTCGGATTATTTTTTAACAAAGATAAGATGCCTGCTTAAATACTACTACTTTTTAGTTTACTAATATGTAAAGCCTTATTTTTGCAGCTTGTATGGGAAGAATCATTGCTATAGATTATGGTACTAAACGAACAGGAATTGCAGCGACAGATGAGCTACAAATTATTGCTTCCGGTTTAACAACTGTTGAAACTCCAAAATTAATGTCTTTTTTAAGAGATTATTTTGCGAAAGAAAATATAGAGTTAGTACTAGTTGGTGAACCTACACAAAAAGATGGAACACCGAGTGATGTGGAAGAAGAGATTCAGAAATTTTTAAAAAAAATTGCTAAGGAGTTCCCATCATACCAAATTAAAAGAGTAGATGAAAGATATAGTAGTAAACGTGCCTTTCAAGCAATGATAGATAGTGGACTAAAGAAAAAACAACGTCGTAATAAAGCATTAGTTGATGAAATTGCTGCAACCATTATACTTCAAGATTATCTTTATAATTTATAATGAAAATCTCAGATTATGGAATCTAAATTTTTGTGTAGCTAATATAAAAGTAATAGAGAAATCGTCATTATAACCACTATTTGAGGTACTAGACTAGTTTTAACTACAAATTTTACTAAGAGAATATAAATACAATAAAAACATATAAATGGTTTTACCAATAGTAGCATACGGAGACCCTGTATTACGAAAAAAAGGAAAAGAAATCGATAAGGATTATCCAAAACTAGATACCCTTATCGAAAACATGTTTGAGACTATGTATGGTGCAAGAGGAATAGGGCTTGCAGCACCTCAAGTGGGAGTTCCTATTCGTTTATTTTTAGTTGATGCCACTCCTTTTCATGATGATGATGATTTAACCGAAGAAGAGAGAAATTTTGTTTCAGATTTTAAGAAGGTTTTTATTAATGCAACCATTTTAAAAGAAGAAGGCGATGAGTGGGCATTTAACGAAGGATGTTTAAGTATTCCAGATATTAATGAAGATGTATTTAGAAAATCTACTATTACAATAGAGTATTATGATGAAAACTTTAAAAAGCATACAGATACTTTTGATGGTATAGTAGCTCGTATCATTCAGCATGAATATGATCATATTGAAGGAATCTTATTTACGGACAAGCTTTCGGCATTAAAAAAGCGTTTTATAAAAAATAAGCTAACTAATATTTCAAAGGGTAAAATAGAACCTAAGTATCGTATGCGTTTCCCTTTAGCTAAAAAGAAACGTTAAGACCCTTGCATAAAACAAACAAAGCAAAGATATTTGCCACCCTAATAAAAAAATGAATACAAATAATTTATGAGTTTAGAGAAGATTTTATCTATTGGAGGAAAACCAGGATTGTATCAATTAAAAACACAAACCAGAACCGGTTTTTTAGCTGAATCTTTATTGGATGGAAAAAGAATAAGTGTAAGTGCGAGACACAATGTGAGTTTGCTT
>CAYGMB010000149.1:0-2181 GCA_964350765.1 uncultured Flavobacteriaceae bacterium | reverse complement strand
TTTCGGAAATTGCTATTTACACTTTAACTGAAGAAGTTCCTTTAGGAGATGTATTTCAGAAAATTTCAGAAAAAGAAGATGGGAAAAAAACAATCTCACATAAAGCACCAAAAATAGAATTGGAAGAATTCTTTTTTGAAGTGTTACCAGAGTATGATGAAGAGCGCGTATATGCAAGTGATATAAAGAAAATAGTGCAATGGTATAACTTACTTACAGAAAAAGGAATTACTGACTTCTCAAAAGCATCTAGTGATTCTAGTGAAGAGGAATAAAAAATATCCCTTTTAAAAGTATAAACCTTTCAAATATTGAAAGGTTTTTTTTTGATAACTCCTTAATAAATTTATGGGTTTATAATACCATGAGTTATTGTATTATTTAGTTTTATATTATGAATTCTAGAAAAGAACAACTTGCCGCTTTTGATAGACTGTTGACTATTATGGATGAGCTCAGAGAACAATGTCCATGGGATAAAAAACAAACTATGCAAAGTTTAAGGCATCTCACAATAGAAGAGACCTATGAGCTTGGGGATGCTATTTTAGATAATAATTTACAAGAAATTAAAGGGGAGTTGGGAGATTTACTCTTACATATTGTTTTTTATTCAAAAATTGGTAGTGAGACTAATGACTTTGATATTGCAGATGTTACACACCAGATTTGCGAAAAACTTATTTCTAGACACCCCCATATTTACGGTGATGTAAAAGTGAGTAATGAAGAAGAAGTAAAACAAAACTGGGAGAATTTAAAATTAAAAGAAGGTAAAAAAAGTGTATTATCTGGAGTACCTAAATCTCTACCAGCTCTTGTAAAAGCAAGCAGAATACAAGATAAAGTAGCTGGAGTAGGTTTTGATTGGGAAAAGCCAGAGCAAGTTTTTGAGAAACTAGAAGAAGAACTAAGTGAATTACAAGAAGAAATTACAAATAATGACCCAGATAAAATTGAAGCAGAATTTGGAGATGTGTTTTTTTCTATGGTAAATTATGCTCGTTTTTTACAAGTAAATCCAGAAGATGCTTTGGAACGAACTAATAAAAAATTCATTAAGCGATTTCAATACTTAGAAAAAAAATCTAAAGAAATAGGTAAGTCTTTAAAGGAAATGACTTTAGCCGAAATGGATGTCTATTGGAATGAAGCAAAGCTTCAATAATTAGAGTTATTTATTGCAAGATATTTTTAAAATTGTGCACTCTATAAATCATTCGTAAGCTCAATTTATTAAAGAGAGAAAACAATCAATCTGTCATCAATTACTACTTTTTTGAACTTATAAGTTTTTTTAATGTAATCTACAGTTTCTTTAGAGTAGAAAAAAACGTGTGTGAAGTCTCGTATATAGTACCAGTTTTTTAATTCATTTAGCTCAGGAAGTAAATGGGTCATACATATAAGTTTTCCTTTTGGTCTTAAGAGCTTTCTTAATAACTCAAACTCTTTTTGGGGGTAATTAAAATGCTCTATTACTTCACAACAAAAAATATAATCATAAGTCTCATTTAGTACATTTACATCTCCATGAAAAAAGGGGTCATAAAGATTTATATTGTATCCTTTTTCTTTTAAAACTGTAGAGATAACTGGACTGGTACCAGCTCCAAAATCAAATCCTTTTGTTTCAATTGAAAAACTAGTAAGTATTGTATTAATTATTGGCGCAACAAAACTCTTGTAGCCCTCATCTGTCACTTCATTGTGATGCTTAAGATATCTTTCTTTTTCCTTCTTAGGGCTTGCAATAAAATCTGGATGCATAAAAACACCCGCACAAGTTTTGCAGTAAAAATATGGGGTGTTATTTATAGTTTCTTTTAGTCTTGTTGTTTTAGAGTTACATAGAGGACAAGAAACCATTATGTTCAATTTAAAGCGCTTTAATTTTTTTAAGCTTCGCTTTCCAGACTTCTAATTGTTCCTTATGTTTTTGGATATTATTATGTACTTCTTTTACTAGTGGGTTATCATCATCTACATGCTGAAAAAATCCAAGATTATTTTCTAATTGGTTAATTTCTGCTTTAGTTTCATCAATCTTTTTTCTAATAAAAAAGTGCTCATTTCTTAGTTTGCGCTCGTCTTCTTGATAGGCTATAGAATTAAGTTTATTGTCATATTTAATTAACTCAACTTCCTTTTTTGCTATATCTAGTTGTCCAAAGAGGCTAT
>CAYGMB010000148.1:0-5942 GCA_964350765.1 uncultured Flavobacteriaceae bacterium | reverse complement strand
TAACTGCTTGCTGCGACTGTGAAATGAAAACTGAAAACTATGTATTTAGAAATAATAACACCAGAAGCATCTATAGTATCGGGAGAAGTAACATCTGTTTCTGTTCCTGGAGTGGATGGTTCATTTCAAATGTTAAATAACCATGCCGCTATTGTATCACTTTTAGTAGAGGGAGAAGTAAAGTTTACTGGTAACCCTACAATTGCTGAAGGTTTCGAAGTTAAGTTTACCCAAAAGGATGGAGCTTGGATACTACCTATTAATGGAGGTACTGTAGAAATGAATAACAATAAAGTGATTGTATTGGCAGATTAGACAATACAAAACTAAAATTATTAATCCCGAATTCTCATAGTAAGAGTTCGGGATTTTTTTATTGATATTTGTTGTATGGAATCATCTAGATTAGGTAAATATACTATACGAGGGTACTTGTCTTATGCCAGAAGAGTAATAGCATTTTTACTTATTTCACTTTCATTTTTTATAATTATTTACTCTTTTATTATTCCTTTTACAGCACTTTATGATGAAGAGACATATAATCCAGTTGCAGGTATAATAGTTGCTATAATACCATGTTTTGCTGGAGTTGTGGTAGGTAGCAAAAAAGATATTGAAGTAAACTTCGACAATAGTTGTTTTAAAATAAAAAAAACAATTTATAGAATTAGTTATTTTGAGTCATTAATACACTATGAAGAGTTAAAGTATGTTTCAATTTTTCAAAATTATACTTCATATTATGAAGCTAGAATTTTTTACGATGACAATTCTTATATCCAAGTATTTGAGATAAAAAACCGAAATATAGCTCTTAATTGGGTAACTAACATTAGTAATCGTTTAGGAGTTTCACTTTATGATTCTCTTTTAGACATTTATAGTGATGATAAAGAAGCACCATTTGTTTCTCCAAAGGATAGAGAGATTTCTACGGGAGTTTCTCAAGGTGTTAGACCCTTTTGGCATTCAATTATAGCAGCTCTTTTTTATACAATTTCAATCTTTACACTTTACTATTTTTTTATTGCTTTTTCAAACAATGATTTTAAATATGCAAAAGGGCTAGACTCTTTAATATATTTATTTATACTAGCTTTTATGATTGGAATTCGATTCTCTATGGTAAAGGATTATTTATTCGATTTTAAAAACAAACAGCTTAAAAAAATATACAGGGTTGGTTTTATTGAATATGGTAAATGGGAGATTTTTAATAATTTTAAACATGTTACAATTCATCAAAAAAGATTAGGAGAGTTTCATGTAAATATATGGTATAATAGAAATAAAAATTTAAACTTAGGAACTTATGGTATAAAGGAAGATGCTATAAGTGTTGCAAGTAAAATTGCCAAACATTTAAGACTTGATTTGTTAGACATGCAAGAGGGTGGGAAAAAATTAATTTCCAACCGATGATTTAACAACTCAAATTATTAGATAAATCAACTCCCAGTCCTGTCCTCCAGATGAGTACTTTGATAACGTTTTAAAGCCAATGGCATAATGTGCTTGTAAAGAACGATTGTTTTTGATATCAACTTCAGTAATAATTGTTGAAAAAGTAGGGTGTAAAAAAGTTTTCATCGCAGCATACAATCCTCTAAAAATGCCTTGTCTTCTATAAGCTACATCAATGCAAACTTGCCCCATAACCACGTAATTTTTAAGAGAAGGCTTCTTCTTAATGATTGCATCTATTTCTATAAACATAGCTTTAAGCATTTCAATAGAGTTCCCAAATGAAGGATGCATACTTAATGCATAACCAACTACAGTATCACCATCTTTAGCAATTGTATGTGGGCATATTTCATTCATTTGTTGTAAAAGTTCTAATGTATGATGCACAGAAACAAATCCCTCACTTTTAGCCTCTTCTTTTGAGATTCCTGAAGGGAGATTTCTTTTTTGTAGGGCTAGTATTTGCCTAAGATCTTTGTCTGTATTTGCCTGTTTATAAGAAATCATATTCTAAATATATACAATATTTTTACTTCCTTATCTTTGAGTAATGCTACCCAAAAAGCTACAACACAAAATAGAAACCCGTAAAGCTGTAAATGCTTTTAGAAGTTTAGGTAAACACACAGAATTAGTAGATTTTTCCTCTAACGATTATTTAGGTCTAAGTGCTAATAAGTCTATTTTTCAAGAAGCCTCAAAACTGCTTAGAGAAAATGATCTTGAAATAAACGGAGCTACAGGCTCCCGATTACTTTCTGGGAACCATTCTTTATATAAAATTGCAGAAGATGCTATTGCTAAGTTTCACAGCGCTGAGTCAGCACTTATATATAATAGTGGTTATGATGCTAATGTCGGTTTTTTTAGTTGCATACCACAAAGAGGAGATATTATTTTATATGACGAATTGTGTCATGCCTCCATTCGTGATGGCATACAAATGAGCCATGCTAAAGCCTATAAGTTTAAACATAATGATTTACTCGAACTGGAAAAAGAGTTGTCCGTTCGAGCGCAGTCGAAAACTAAAAATCTAGAAATATATGTAGTAACCGAATCTGTTTTCTCGATGGATGGAGATCAACCTAACTTAAAAGAACTAAATAGTATTTGTAAAAAATATAAGGCTCATCTTGTGATTGATGAGGCACATGCAGTAGGAGTTATAGGAGAAAAAGGAGAAGGGCTGGTTCAAACTTTAAAATTAGAAAATTTTGTATTTGCTAGAATTGTAACCTTTGGTAAAGCGTTGGGGTGTCATGGAGCAGCTATTTTGGGAGGAAATGAACTTAAAAATTATCTTGTTAATTTTTCAAGAAGTTTTATTTATACCACCGCGCTACCGCCTCATAGTGTTGCTACTATTGTTGCAACATATAATTTCATGAAGAGTGATAAATTTCTAAATGAATTAAAATCGTTACATTTAAATAAAGCAATATTACAATTACAGGTCGAAACCAATAACCTACAAGAATTTTTTGCTATTAGTAAGTCTGCTATTCACTATTGTGTTGTTTCTGGAAATGAAGCTGTGAAAAAAGTATCGACAAAACTTAAGAAAGAAGGGTTTGATGTAAAACCGATACTTTCCCCTACTGTTCCAGAAGGAAAAGAAAGATTGCGCATTTGTTTACATAGTTTTAATACATCAAAAGAAATAGAAAAACTTGTTGCTCTATTAGCTACTTTTGTAACATGAGTAAAACCTATTTTATAACAGGAATATCTACCGAAGTTGGCAAAACAGTAGCATCTGCGATAGTAACACAAGCATTACATGCAGATTACTGGAAACCTATACAAGCTGGAGATTTGGATAATACAGATACGCATAAAGTAAAAAAATGGGTGACAAATTCTAAGACAGTTTTTCATGAAAGTACTTATAATTTAAATACTCCAATGAGTCCACATGCTGCTGCTGCAATTGACGGAGTGAATGTTTCAGTAAAAAATATAAAGCGCCCAAAAACTAACAATAAACTTGTGATTGAAGGAGCAGGAGGACTGCTAGTTCCAATAAACCAAAAAGAAACTATTGCAGACTTAATAGAGCCAACAGATAATGTAATTGTAATTTCAAGACATTATTTAGGTAGTATTAATCATACATTACTAACTATTGAAGCTCTTAAGCAAAGAAAATTAAATATCACAGGCATTATTTTTAGTGGTGAAAAACATCCTTCTACAGAAGCCATTATTGCTTTAAAAACTAAAGTTCCAATTTTATGTCGCATTGATGAGGAACCTTATATTAATGAACATGTAATCTCCGAGTACGCAGAAATCCTTAAAGAAAAGTTATGAATCTTTCAGAAAGAGATCAAAAGTACATTTGGCATCCTTTAACGCAGCACCAAACTGCTAGACCACCACTTCCAATTATACAAGCAAAGGGAGCTGTATTGCGTGATGAAAATGGTAAAGAATACATAGATGGAATCGCTTCTTGGTATACCGCAATGTATGGTCATTGTAATCCAATTATTGCTTCAAAAGTTGCATTACAAATGCTTACGTTAGATCAAGTGGTTTTTACGGGTTTTACTCATGAACCTGCCGTTGAACTCTCCGAAAAGTTACTGGGTATTCTGCCTGATAGTCAGAAAAAAGTATTTTTTAATGATAATGGTTCTACTGCTGTTGAGGCTGGAATTAAAATGGCATTACAATATCACTACAACAAAGGAATAAAAAGGGATACGCTTATTGCCTTTGAAGAAGGGTTTCATGGAGACACATTTGGCGCAATGAGTGTTTCTGGACTTTCGGTTTATAATGGGCCATTTGAAGATTTTTTTTTGAATGTTGTACGTATACCTACACCTCAAAAGGAAAACATAGAAGCAGTTCTTAAAAAGTTACAAGATATTTTAGAAGCAAATCAATGTGCTGGATTTATATACGAACCTCTGGTACAGGGAGCTGCCGGAATGAAGTTTTATGAACCTAAAGGGCTTGATAAAATAATAAAACTTTGTAAAGAAAATGATGTAGTTTGTATTGCAGACGAAGTGATGACTGGCTTTGGAAAAACAGGAAAACTTTTTGCTTCTCAACATCTAGAGTCACAGCCAGATATAATATGCTTAAGTAAAGCACTTACTGCTGGGATGGTTGCAATGAGTATTACAAGTTGCACACAAAACATATTTAATGCTTTTTTAGATAATGATATTGCAAAGGGGTTTTTTCATGCTCATACTTATAGTGCTAACCCTTTGGGATGTGCAGCAGCTATTGCAGGAATAGACTTGCTTTGTTCTCAAGAAATACAAGATAATATAAAGCGTATTAATAAAAGTCACAAAGCATTTAAGTCCAGTATTGATGGCAATCCTAAAATAAAAAGCTCAAGAGTTTTAGGAGTAATCATTGCAATAGATTTAGAGGTAACAATGGAGCGTTATGGAGAAACGAGAAACAAACTTTTTGACTTTTTTATGAAAAAAGGAGTTTTTTTAAGACCCTTAGGAAATACCATTTATGTATTACCTCCTTATGTTATTTCTAATATAGAGTTGCAAAAAATATATGATACCATTAATGAAAGTTTATCTTTAGTCTAGCAACTCTTTAGGTTTTAGATTAATAACTTCTTGAGTGCTTTCTAGTTTAATTTCTAATACTTCATATGTCCAAGTGCCATTTACTTTTGTGGCATCTACAGTAATAATTGCATTTCCATTAGGTCCTTTTGCTGGAACATCAAAAAAAGCTTCTCCAGTATCATTATTTAAATTTATGGAACCTCGAATCATCCCATTATTTTCAACAGGGCTTCCTAATATAGAAGTTACTTGCTCATTGTTGTTTGCAAGTTCAAAAGCTGTTTTATATGGCTCAGATTCAGAAAACATAGTAGTAACGCCATAAAATATAGTGCCAGCAAATGCTATTATTAAAATAATAAACAAAAGGCAACCTCCTGTTGGAACAACCCATTTCCAGTTGCGTTTAAACCAACTTTCTTTTCTTATATTTTCTTCCATATATGATACCTAAAAAATCTAGAGATTTATTGTTTTAAAGTGAAGTGAGCTAAATAAGAACACTTATTTTTGCTCTAAATTACAAAAAGATTTGAAGCAAAAAATTTCAATAGTAGCTATTCAATCTATTTCGGCATTAGGGGGAGGTTCTAAAGAGGTTTGGAAAAGTTACCTTTCTGGAGATTCTTTTTTTTCTGAAAAAGAGTTTAATGGCCAAAATATTGCCATAAGCAAAATCACTTCAGAAATTGAAAAAGAAATCTCAGCTCTAAAAAATACCTCTGCTAAATATAAAAACTTAGATAGATCTGTACTATTAGCAATGCTAGCTTCAAAAAAAATAGCAGATAACAGCACGTTTTACAATAAAAATATTGGGATAAATATTGGTTCTTCTCGAGGTGCTACTTCGCTTTTTGAAAAATATTATCAAGATTTTGTGTCCACAAAAAAAGTTTCGGCATATACTTC
>CAYGMB010000147.1:5710-5946 GCA_964350765.1 uncultured Flavobacteriaceae bacterium | reverse complement strand
GTTATTCTTTATTTAAATGAATAAGTTCAAAAACTGCATAATTAATCATATCTTGATAATTAGCATCAATACCTTCACTCACAATTGTTTTGCCTTTATTATCTTCTATCTGCTTTACTCGTAATAATTTTTGTAAAATCAAATCTGTTAATGAAGACACTCTCATGTCTCGCCAAGCTTCACCATAATCATGGTTTTTATCCTGCATAAGCTGCTTAGTTAAAGAAATTTTTTCA
>CAYGMB010000147.1:0-5700 GCA_964350765.1 uncultured Flavobacteriaceae bacterium | reverse complement strand
AAAGATTGGTCGGCATTAAGATCTGGTTTTTCAACCACTCCTCTATCTAGCTGAATTAATGCCATAATGCTATAATTAATTATACCAATAAACTCAGAAGTTTCTCCTTCATCTACTTTTCTTTCTTTATTTTCTTGTAGCCCACGAATGCGTTGTGCTTTAATAAAAATTTGATCTGTTAAAGATGGGAGCCTAAGAATTCTCCATGCGCTACCATAATCTTTTGTTTTATTAATAAACAAGGTTCTACAGGTATCAATTATGCTATCGTACTGTTGCGATGTATCTGCCATGAGGATGTGCTGGATTTTGTGTAAATTTCGCTTAAATTAATCAAATTAAAAAATTGCAAACACTTAATTGTAAAGGTTCACTTGTATCGCTTTCTTCACCTAAAGTGATGGGAATTATTAATGTAACGCCAGACTCTTTTTATGATGGGGGTAAGAATGAAAATCTAGATTCTATTTTATTAAAAGCTGAAAAAATGCTTGTAGATGGAGCTACATTTTTAGACATAGGTGGTTATAGCAGTAGACCAGGCGCAACTGAAATTTCAGTTTCTGAAGAAATAAAAAGGGTTGTACCAGCAATAGAAATAATAAAAAGCAAGTTTCCAAAAGCTTTAATTTCTATAGACACCTTTAGAAGTGAAGTTGCAAAAAAAGCTATTGAAGCTGGTGCCACTCTCGTAAATGATATCTCTGGAGGAAGTTTAGATAAAAAAATGTATGTTACAGTAGCACAGCTTCAAGTACCTTATGTGATGATGCATATGAAAGGGAATCCTAAGACCATGCAATCTTTGGCTTCCTACGATAATATTATAAAAGAAGTTACCTTCTATTTTTCTAAAAAAATTTATGAAGCCAGAAAAGCAGGAATAAAAGATATTATTGCAGATTTAGGTTTTGGGTTTGCTAAAAATATTGAACACAATTTTAAGCTATTAAACAACCTTGAACACTTTAAAATACTTGATGTTTCACTTCTTGTTGGAGTTTCAAGAAAATCTATGATTTATAAAACATTAAAAACCTCTCCAGAGCAAGCCTTAAATGGTACAACTGCATTGCATATGCTAGCTCTCGAAAAAGGAGCAAAAATACTTAGAGTACACGACGTTAAAGAAGCGATAGAGTGCGTTACTCTTTACAATAACTTAAAAAAATAACCTATTTTTACATAAAACCACCCACTTGGAAATTTTCGATTTTACAACCATTAGAATTATTGATGTCATAGACATTATTCTTGTAGCAGCACTTCTATATTACCTCTACAGGCTTGTAAAGGGTACAGTTGCCATCAATATATTCATAGGAATTGTAATTGTATATGGAATTTGGCGATTAACTGAATTACTACAAATGCAAATGCTTAGTAAAATACTAGGTGGATTTCTAGGGGTAGGAATGTTCGCCTTAATAGTTGTTTTTCAGCAAGAAATTAGAAGATTTTTATTAATGTTAGGTTCTACTAACTTTGGTGCAAGACGAAAATTTTTAAAAAAATTTAAAGCTTTTACTCTTAATAAAAATCAAGATAGCACTACTAACATTAAAGCAATCATTGAAGCCTGTAAAAGACTAAGCGCAAGTAAGACAGGAGCAATTATTGTAATAGAACGAAATAATAGCCTTGATTTTGTAAAACATACTGGAGATTCTATGCAAATAGAAGTAAACCAGCCCATTATAGAAAGTATATTCTATAAAAACAGTCCATTACATGATGGTGCTATGATTATTGAGGATAACTTTATAACTGCTACTCGAGTTATATTACCCGTTTCTAATGATAAAAGTATTCCTTTGCGATTTGGATTACGCCATAGAGCTGCTTTTGGAGTTACCGAAAAAACAGATGCAGTTTCTATTGTAGTTTCTGAAGAAAACGGACAAATATCCTATTTAAAAGAAGGTGACTTTGTGTTATTTGATAATATGGATGAGCTGCAACTACTATTACAAAAAGACTTAATGTAATATGGACAAAAAAATTGCTTCTGAAGAAAATTTAACCCCTCTTAATAAAGAAGTTTCTACTTCTAAAAATTTACCTTCGAAACACCAAAAAATAGACTCGCATTGCGCAAATTGTCGTACACCATTAGATACACATGTTAAATTTTGTCATGACTGTGGTGCAAAAGTAATAGACCATAGATTAACAATAAAGCACTTTGTTAATGAAACAGCAGCTTCTTTTTTAAATATTGACACCAACAAACCCGTAAAGACTTTTATTCATCTTTTTAAAAAACCAGAAGAAGTTATTGGTGGTTATATTAATGGTATAAGAAAAAGATATATTAATGCATTTGGCTATTTTACAATAGCCATTACACTTACCGGGCTATTTTTCTTTTTCTTTAATGATGTATATATGGAAGCTATTGAAACTGTTTCTGTACAACAAAGTCAAGATGAGTTTCAGAAAGAAATTGGGAAAAAAGTAAACCAAAAAATATTTGAATACCAGACAGTTATCTTTTTTGTCTTCATTCCATTACTTGCCCTATTTTCAAGGTTGGTTTTCCTTAAAAACAAAAATTATAATTATGCAGAGCATCTTATTATTAATTTATATGCGCAATCTCATACATCTATAGTATCTGTTCTACTGTATTTTTGTACCGTTTGGTTTTATGATATTTTCAAAATAACGTTGATGCTTGTTTTACCACTACAAATTTTATACTTCTGCTATGTTTTAAAGAAATTATATAAACTTAGCTTGATAAAAATAATATTAAAACTACTACTTTTCATAGCAATATTAATTCCCTTCTTTTTCCTGTTAAGTATTGTTGCGGGTATTGTAATGGTGTTAACTGGAATAATTTCTCCTGAAGAAGCAATTGAGGCACAAAAAGCAAAACAAAACGTAAGTTATATCGCTTCTTCGGTCATAAACTGGACTTCGTAGAGGTTTCGATAATAGCCATTCTCTTTTTGCAAAAGTTCTTGATGATTACCAACTTCTACTATTTTACCAGCATCCATCACTAAAATTTTATCGGCTTTTTTAATAGTTGCTAACCTATGTGCAATAACAATAGATGTTCTACCCTTTGTTATTTTCTCGGTAGCTGTTTGTATTAATTCTTCTGAATAACTATCAACTGAAGAAGTTGCTTCATCTAAAACCAAAATACTAGGCTTACTTACATAAGCTCTTAAAAAAGCTATTAATTGACGTTGTCCAGATGAAAGCATAGAGCCTCTTTCTTTTACGTTGTATTGATATCCTCCAGGTAAGGTTTTAATAAATTTATGCACTCCTATTTGTTTTGCAGCCATTATAACATCTTCTTCTGTAATTGAAGTATCATTAAGGGTGATGTTATTATAAATAGTATCTGCAAATAAGAATACATCTTGCAACACAACTGCAATATTATCCCTAAGCGAGCTTAGGCTATATTCTCCTATTGGAGTTCCGTCTACCGAAATTGTACCACTATTAATTTCATAAAACCGGTTTAGTAAGTTAATAATTGTAGACTTACCAGCACCTGTAGCTCCAACAATGGCGATAATTTCTCCAGGTTCTACACTAAAAGAGATTCCTTTTATTACGGTCTCATCTTCATTATATCCAAAAACCACATTATTAAACTCTAAAGCTCCTTTTGCACTTTCTAGGTTTTTATTTCCAGTATCTGCTATGTGAGATTTGGTATCTAAAATTGCAAAAACCCTATTTGCAGCTACCATTCCCATTTGCAGGGTATTAAATTTATCTGCAATTTGACGGAGAGGTCTAAAAAACATTTGAGAGTATTGAATAAATGCAGTAATAATTCCTAAGGTTATTACACCCCCTTCAGCTGCATTTAAGCCACCATACCATACTATAAGTCCAATAGCTATAGAAGATGACATCTCTGCGATAGGGAAAAAAATTGAGTTGTACCAAACTGTTTTAACCCAAGCTTTCTTGTGTTTCTCATTAATCTCCTTAAATTCTTTATAATCCTTTTCTTCACGTGTAAAAATTTGAACAATTTTCATCCCCGTTATTCTTTCTTGAACATAAGAGTTTAGATTAGCTACTTGATTTCGTACATCTTCAAAAGCTGTCTTCATCGCTCTTTGAAACAATCTAGTTGCGTATAGAATAAATGGAAGAATAGCAAAAACTATTAATGCAAGTTTCCAACTTGTGTAAAGCATGATACCAGCGATTGTAACCATTTTGAGTAAGTCGCTAATTATCATAAATAAACCTTGACTAAAAATAGAAGATATTGTCTCAATATCATTTACCGCTCTTGTAGTAAGACGACCAACAGCACTTTTATCAAAATACTGCATTTTAAAACGCATCATCAAATTAAAAAGCTTGATGCGTAAATCTTTAACTACATTTTGCCCTAACCAGTTAGCATAAAAAATAAATCCAAATTGAAAAATAACTTCTAGAAATAACACGCCAAGCATTAAAGAAATTATAGTGACTAACTTTTTTGAATCTCTCGAGAAAATAGCTTCGTCAATCCCTATCTGTAATAATTTAGGACTCAAAACTGCAAGTCCAGACATGATTATCGCAGAAACAGCTACAAAATAAAAAACAAGTTTATAGTTATTTGTAAAAGCCAGAAGCCTTTTAAATAATTTAAAATCGAATGCTTTACCAGAATTTGCCATACAGTTTAAATCTACAGTATATTTTTTGGATACAAAACCTTAGTTAAATATAAGCCGTGTGCAGGAGCAGAAGCACCAGCTCTATTTCTATCTTTACTCTCTATTAATTTAGGGATATCTTCCAATTCAATCTTACCATACCCAACATCAAGCAAAGTACCTACAATAGCTCTTACCATATTTCTAAGAAACCTATCTGCAGAAATTTTAAACTTTAAAAAGTCACCTTTTTGCTCCCAGATTGATTCTTTGATATTACAATAGTACGTCTTTACATCTGTATGAGTCTTAGAAAAGCATTGAAAATCTTTATTACCTAATAACATTTTTGCCGCTTTATTCATTAAAATCACATCAGGTGTAAGATGGAGTTCATGAACTAACTCATTTAAAAAAGGATTTTTTCGTAATGAAATGTCGTACTCGTAGCTTCGTTCAATAGCATCAAACCTAGCATGTGCATCACTTGGAACAAAATGTATCTTATAGATAGAGATATCTTTTGGCAAAAAAGAGTTCAGCTTAAAAATAGTTTTAGAAGTTACATCAATTGTACCCTCAAAATCAAAATGCGCATACATTTGTTTTGCATGCACCCCAGCATCTGTTCTTCCTGCACCTACAATTTTTATTTTATCTCTAAAAAAAGTTGAAAATTTTTCTTCTAAAACCTCTTGTATGCTTATAGCATCTGGTTGTATTTGCCAACCATGATAGTTTTTTCCATTATAAGAGAGTTCAACAAAATATCGCAAGGAAACTAGTACTTTTACAATCACAAAGGTACGCAAAGTATGCTACCAAATAAACTCCCTTAGCATTAATGAAAAAAATACTTCTATTAAGTGACACACACAGCTATATAGACAATAAAATTATTGAGTATGCAATTAATGCAGACGAAGTATGGCATGCAGGAGATATTGGTGATTTAAAAGTTACAGATGCTATTGGTAAAGTAGCAAAATTAAGAGCAGTATTTGGAAACATTGATAGTCCAAAAATAAGACAAGAATTCCCTCTTAATAATCGATTTTTTATT
>CAYGMB010000146.1:0-5976 GCA_964350765.1 uncultured Flavobacteriaceae bacterium | reverse complement strand
TAGTAGAAGTGATAGAACAGCTAAGTACAATCAATTATTAAGAATAGAAGAAGAGCTTGTCGAGGTTGGTTATTATCCAGGTAAACATGCTTTTAAGGTGAACTAGTCTTAACATGCATTTTTAGATTATATTTTTTTAATGAAACTTTAACCTAACGAACGTTAGTAACTGTTAAAAAATCATCTGTTATTTTGTATCTTTACAGTCCTTGAAAAGATAATAAAATTTCAAATTAAATATGTCGAAAATTGCTACACTACAAATAGATGGTAAAAACTACGAATTCCCAATTATAGAGGGGACAGAGAATGAACTAGCCATTGATAGAAAAACGCTTCGTATCGTTACCGGTGGTATCACTACAATTGATCCTGGATATAAAAATACTGGATCTTGCGAAAGTGCTATTACTTTTCTCAATGGTGAAAAAGGAGTTTTGCGTTATAGAGGGTATGCTATTGAAGACTTAGCAGATAAAGCCGATTTCTTAGAAGTTGCTTATTTACTTATTTTTGGTGAGTTGCCAACTAAAGAACAACTTGATAAATTTCATAGTGATATAAATGCACAGTCTCATGTAGATGAAGATGTAAAAAAGATATTAGACGGTTTCCCTAAGTCTGCGCATCCAATGGGTGTACTATCATCTCTTACCTCAGCATTAATAGCTTTTAATCCTTCTTCAGTAAACGTAGAAAGTGAAGAAGAAATGTATAATGCTATTGTACGTATTATGGGTAAATTCCCAGTACTTACTGCTTGGGCATATAGAAAAAGAGCAGGTTTGCCATTAGATTACGGGGATGACTCATTGGGATATGTCGATAACTTCTTAAAGATGATGTTTAAGAAACCTAATGGTGAATACACATCTAATAAAATTTTAGTTAATGCTCTAGACAAACTATTAATACTACACGCAGATCATGAGCAAAACTGTTCAACATCTACTGTACGTATTGTAGGCTCGTCTCATGCAGGATTATTTGCCTCTTTATCAGCAGGAATTAATGCTTTATGGGGACCACTACATGGTGGTGCAAATCAAGCTGTTCTTGAAATGCTTGAAGCGATTAAAGAAGATGGAGGTGATACTAAAAAGTATATGGCAAAAGCCAAAGATAAGAGTGATTCATTTAGATTAATGGGATTTGGGCATCGTGTTTACAAAAACTTTGATCCAAGAGCAAAGATTATTAAAGTTGCTGCAGATGATGTTCTAAATGATTTAGGTGTTGAAGACCCTATACTTGATATTGCAAAAGGACTAGAAAAAGAAGCACTAGAAGATTCTTATTTTGTAGATAGGAAGCTATATCCTAATGTGGACTTTTACTCAGGTATTATTTACAGAGCGATGGGTATTCCAGTTGAAATGTTTACGGCTATGTTTGCTCTAGGTCGTTTACCTGGATGGATAGCACAATGGCGCGAAATGCGTCTTCGTAAAGAACCAATAGGAAGACCAAGACAAGTTTATATTGGAGAAAATCTAAGAGAATTTAAAGAGATATCTAAGAGATAATTACTCAATATGTATATTAAAAAAAAGAGCCACATTTTATGTGGCTCTTTTTTTATGCTGTTTTTTCTCTTAAAGGTCTATTTAAAATTAAATCGAGGTAGAGATTTACATTGCGTTTTAAATCTTTTCTATGTGATATAAAATCTAAAAACCCATGGTCTAATACAAACTCTGCTGTCTGAAAACCTTCTGGTAACTCCTTACCAGTAGTGTCACGTACTACTCGAGGCCCTGCAAAACCAATTAAAGCTCCTGGTTCACTAATGTTAATATCTCCTAACATTGCAAAGGAAGCTGTAGTACCTCCAGTAGTTGGATCTGTACATAATGAAATGTATGGTATTCCAGCTTCTGCGAGTTGAGCCAATTTCGAGCTTGTTTTTGCAAGTTGCATTAAAGAAAGTGCAGCTTCCATCATACGCGCGCCACCACTTTTACTTATCATTAAAAAGGGAATATTCTTTTTTAAAGAATAATCTGCTGCCCTAGCAATTTTTTCTCCAACAACACTTCCCATTGAACCACCAATAAAACTAAAATCCATACAAGCAACAACTAAATCTGCTCCCATTGATTTACCGACTGCTGTTCGTACAGCATCTTTAAGTCCTGTTTTTTCTTGAGCAGCTTTTAGTCTATCAGTATATTTTTTACTGTCTTCAAACTTTAAAGGATCTTTAGAAGTTAAATTTTTATCAAGCTCTTTAAACTTATTATCATCAAATAAGATTTCGAAATATTCTTTACTTCCTATTCTTACGTGATAGCCGTCTTCTGGGCTTACGTAAAAGTTATTTTCTAGTTCATCACTACCAACAATTTTTCCTGTTGGAGATTTATACCAGAGTCCTTTAGGTACATCTTTTTTTTCTTCGGTTGGGGTTTGTATACCCTTTTTTGTTCTTTTAAACCAAGCCATACTATATTAGTTGAGGTTATTTATAGTTTTATAAGGTATTAATATTATTTAAGTCTTCAAAAGCTTGTTTTAGTCTAGCTTTAAAAGTTAATTCTCCTTCACGAAGCCATTTTCTTGGGTCGTAATATTTTTTATTTGGAATATCACTTCCATCAGGATTTCCAATTTGGGTTCTAAGGTACTCTATATTTTTTTCCATATAATCACGAACACCTTCGTTGTAAGCAAATTGAAGATCTGTGTCAATATTCATTTTAACAACACCATAACCAATAGCTTCTCTTATTTCTTCTACTGAAGAACCACTACCGCCATGAAATACAAAGTCAATAGGGTTGTGATTTGTATTAAATTTTTTCTGAACATATTCTTGAGAATTTTTGAGAATAACAGGAGTTAATTTTACATTTCCAGGTTTATAAACCCCATGTACATTTCCAAAAGCAGCAGCTATAGTAAATTGGTCGCTCACTTTTTTAAGTTCTTCGTATGCGTAGCTTACCTCTTCTGGTTGGGTATATAATTTTGAAGAATCCACATCTGTATTATCTACTCCATCTTCCTCGCCCCCAGTAATTCCTAATTCTATTTCTAGTGTCATTCCCATTTTACTCATACGCTCAAGGTAACGTTTTGAGATTTCAATGTTCTCTTCGATAGGTTCTTCACTTAAATCTATCATATGAGAGCTGTATAGCGGAGTTCCAAACTGTTTATAATGTTTCTCACCAGCATCAAGAAGTCCATCAATCCAAGGAAGTAATTTTTTCGCACAATGGTCTGTGTGAAGTATAACAGTAGCGCCGTATAATTTTGCCATTTCATGCACATGTAGCGCACCAGCAATACCACCAGCAATTGCAGCTTTCTGTGAGTCATTAGACAGCCCTTTTCCAGCATTAAAATGAGCCCCTCCGTTAGAAAACTGAATAATAACTGGAGCGTTTAACTCTGCTGCAGTTTCTAATACTGAGTTTACACTACTTGAACCAACGACATTAACAGCAGGCATTGCAAATCCTTTTTCTTTTGCTAGTTGATGTATTTTTTGAACTTGCTCTCCTGTGGCAACTCCCGGTTGTATTGTGTGACTCATAGTTTATTTGATTAAGGTTACAAAAATAATAAATTTAATCTCAGGGCGATGCCTAAAAAAGGTTTTCTCAAGTGTAAGAATAGAAATTTAGAAAGGATAGTTAATACCTATGTTATACACAGCATTACTGAAGTTGTAGTCTTTAAACCACCTAGCACCTTCTTTCCTTGCAGGATCATAGGTTTTAAATCCAACATCAAAGCGGAGTACAAAAAATCCAAAATCGTATCTAAGTCCCAAACCAGAGGCTATAGCAAGTTCACTAATATCACTTATACTTGTGAAAGATGAGGCTTCATCTTCTACATTGTCTAACACATTCCAGATGTTACCAGAATCAACAAAAAATGCACCTTTAAATGCGCCAAGAATAGTATATCTATACTCTGCATTTAAAGCAATTTTTAAATTTGCTTCATTAAACTCATCTATACTTCCACTGCTGCCGGGTCCAAGGTCATAGGCCCGCCAACCTCTATTATCATTTGCGCCACCAGCAAAATAACTTTTTATAAATGGAATGCTATTACTATTTCCAAATGGTATAGCAACACCTCCAAAAGCTCTAATAGCAAATATTGCATCATTACCTACTTCCCAATGCTTTATATATTCAGTTTCACCTTTTACGTATTGTGAATACTCAACCCCTAGTGCTTCAAAATTACCATCGGCATTTCTATCAAACCCTGCTATATTTGATATGGCAGATAGTAGATTTCCAGCAGTTTCAAGCCTCCATCTCAATCTTGAAAAATTATTGTCGAAAATATTGGCTCGGGTATCTCTTGTCCAAGTAAAAGCGCTAGCAAAAATTAGGTTGTTTTCAGTAAGCCTTTCCCTACGTTCATTAATCACATTTACAGTTTCAATATTCTCTTGTAGATTAGTAAAGCTGTTAATGTTTGCTATAAAATTGTTGGCACCATCAGGAATGGTTAAGAACAGTTCATTATCATCATTTAAAGTATAATCACTAGGGTCTATAGTTCCTGGGCTTTGGTTTTCAATATTTTGTGCAATATCATTGAGTTGATTAAATGAGTTTCTATAAACGTCAAAGTAGTTTTCTGCATTTAGGTTTCTCACAAACTGGAGGTTTACTAAATCAAATTGATAGGTTTTAAACTTACTAGGCTTCCAACTGTAATTAAAAATTGTATTGAAATTTTGTCTATCTAAACCAATGTTATTCTGAGCATTAATACCAACACTAATACTAGTGTTGGGGGACATATATTTAGGGATAATTTTTTCTGTATTAAAGGGGAATAAAAACCTAGGGATGGTTAATTTTACATTGGCTCCTACATCCGAGATATTAAAAAATGAACTTTCATTATCTCCAGCATCTTTAGACGATCCAACACTTCCTCCTCCCGAAACTTCAAAAATTTCTGCCCCTCTAAATATGTTTCTTATTTGAAATCTCGAGTTAAAACCTATACCAAATTGTTGGATAGGAGACGGAATAGGAATTACATCAAAGTCGATACCTGCCGAATATTTTTTCTTTGGACTTAAAAGTACTGTGGCAATTAATCCAGTTCCGGTCGAGTCTTGTGGATCTTTTTGATAGCTAATGTTAGGATATTTAAATATTCTTAGGTCATTAATTTGGTTATAAGTTAGAGTTCTATCAATATCCTTAAAAATGGTATTTGGTGTAATAGAAAGAGCGTCTGTAATAGCTTTAGGTCTATAATCTAATTCATCATAACTAAATAGTTGATATCCATTATACACCGCAGAGTCTCCCCATTTCTTGTTGCGATTATTGAAGCTATAATCTGTAACAACTCTAACTTGATTTATTTTATGAACTCTAAAGGGTTCTGTAAATGTAGTATCGCCAATAGTAATTTTTCTATCTGGAATAAGGTATTTGATATTTGCCTTGTGGCCAGTATCTACTGTATCTGCTTCAAATCGTATATAACTTTGATCAAAATAATATAAACCCGAATTTCTAAACTGGATATTTAACCTTGCACGCTCATTTTCAAAATCTGTAGCAGCATACTGTTTACCTGTCTTAATAAAAGTATTTTTTTTTGTGGCTTTAAAAATAGAATCTACTGCAGGAGAACTTATTTCTTTTGAAATGGAATCGATAAAGTAAGGTTTATATCTAGTAATATCATACTCAACAGATGCTCGTTTATTCTTGTTGGAATCAGGTATAACTTTATAATCTCCTTTAGTATTAAACCAACCGCGTTTTGCATACCATGCTTTTACACGTTCTAACGATTTATTTGTTTTTTCTTCAGAAACGATGACTGGAGCATCACCAGATTTTTCTAGCCATTTATTAAAACCAATGTAACTATTACCTATTTCATCAACTTGTTTTTTAGAAATAAAACTCTCTAGTCTTTCTTTTCGTTTAGGTTTTTTGTTTAACCATTTAATATAAGTAGAATCTGGCTGTG
>CAYGMB010000145.1:5693-5986 GCA_964350765.1 uncultured Flavobacteriaceae bacterium | reverse complement strand
TTTATTTCTTTATCTTTCCAATCGCCTTCATATTCCATGATATAAAAACCTTTCTTTAATACCAATAAAACAATAGTAAAACAAAACAATAACATAGAGAATAAGAGAGGGCGTTTTGGTTTTGCGTTTTAGAAATTGTATCACTTTCACTCGCATAGCCAAAATTAACCATTAGGTTAAATAATCGCGAATTCCCCTTATATATTAGTGTATTTCTCGTTTGCTACCTTTCTATTTCCTGTATTTTTCAATTCCAATTCCGACAAAAAATCAATGATTTGGGCTTCAATTTT
>CAYGMB010000145.1:4511-5683 GCA_964350765.1 uncultured Flavobacteriaceae bacterium | reverse complement strand
AAACCTACCGAAAAACTCCCAATTCCTTCTCCTTTTTTGTTAAAAAACGCAACAAATCCTTCCTTTTCATCGTTGATTTCAGCATAAATTTCACCCAAATCGTAATTTTTTACGCATTTTTGAGCAAAATTTACAGTTTCACAGAAAAAACTATCCAGAACCTTAATTTTGGTCGTTTTTCCATCATTTTTAACACTGAAAACCATTATTTTCTCCGATTTTCGTATTTTTCAAAACCCTATAAAATAAGGGGTGAATTATACTTTTGACCTAGTAAAGTATCAAAGTTTACCAAGTTGTCGAAATTAATCCGTTTTGTTCGGCTGATTTTTACTCCAAATTTTGCCAAACACCCAAACCATTTTTTCGTTTTTTCAGTAAACACTCAAACAATTTTTTCAGTTTTTTACTTTTTTGAAAAACCACTTTTCAAATTTTCAAAAACCTACTTGTAAACACTCATTCATTGCGTCATTTCGCAACGTTTTTGTGTTTCTCGCAGTTTATTCCCATTCCTCTAAATAGCCAAGGAAATACATTACGATTTTTGCGATTAAAAGAAAATAACCGCAAACCAAACAAATACCAAAAACAGTTTGATATTCGTCAAGAGTAGAAATAAATTCCCACATGTTAAATCCCTTTAAAAGTTTTCTGGTGTTTACCTTATTAGTTTTGTTCTTGTCTTTCGACTTCTTCACAATATTCCTCAAAACCTCTTTTTTCTTCAATCAATTGGTTTTCGGCAATATTCATGATTTTATCCATAATCATTTCTCGAAGTTCTTCAAAACTCCGGTATTCTTCTTCTTCTTCAGTAAAATCTTCTGCGTGAGATTCCACATAAAAACTATTCATTCCCTCCCTTATAAAATTACGACGAATATTATCGCCATATTCATTTTTTCCGTGAATCATGTTATCTAAAACGATAATCATTTTTTCCAGTTCGAACAACATTTCTTGATTTGTCAGACTCATTTTTATTTCCTTACGTTTTCTATGCCGTTTTGAATCCGGCTTTTAAGAGTGTTAACTTGAAACGCACGAATATGAGGAGTTTTTTATTTCTCCCCATCTTCACATTTTTCAATAACATTTCAGAATTTTTGCATATCCTTTCATTTCTCGAATTGCATCTTCCAAACTTGGAAAATCTTCTTTCATTTCCA
>CAYGMB010000145.1:4126-4447 GCA_964350765.1 uncultured Flavobacteriaceae bacterium | reverse complement strand
TACTCCAATTGTTTTCTTCTCCGTGGGAATTGAGAAAATCGTTAATTCTCTCAATAATAAATTTCAAAAAATCAATTCGCTCTTGACTTTCCGCTTTTCTTCTGGCAATTTCTGCCCGATGCTCCATTCTCTCTTTTATCATATATTCCAAAGTTTCCCAAGGAATACCAGAAACATTTTCCAATTCTTGTTTTGTTGCTTTTGAAACTTTCATTTTCTCAATTCCTTTTTCAATTTTTTGCTGGCGAACAATTTCTCGCGTTAATTACACGCGTAACATGAAGAAATTTTTTGTTTCGCTTTTCTTTTTTGTTGTTTCTT
>CAYGMB010000145.1:0-4116 GCA_964350765.1 uncultured Flavobacteriaceae bacterium | reverse complement strand
TAAATATTAATTTTTTAGCATTTAACTACAAATAAAAAAGATTGTTTACATATTTCCATAACGCAAAAATCCCCCAGCCGATTTTAATCGACTAGGGGAAAAGTTTTATTCAGGTTTTATTCCTGAATTCCAGAATTATCAATTTCCGGTAAATCTTCGATAGAGCCCATTGATTCTGATTGTTGCAAAAACCGTTCAAATTCATCAACGCCAGCCAGTAAATCCATTGATTCTGCCGTACGTCCACGACCGCCACCAACACCCTTTAACTGCTTGAATGTTTCCCCCCATAATTGGGAGTCAACATGCCCTAGAGTCATTACCTTTGTATCGCCGTTATCAGCCTTTCCGATTGGGATTAGCTGGCGTGAAAATCCCTCTCGGCCACGACGAACGAATTCCGTGAATTTTGATTCTTTTTCTGTCTTTGGTTTTTCCGCGTCGATGAATTCGCTTTTATCGAATTCGTTTTCGGTCCATGCAATAAGCAGGCACATTGAAGTCAAGTAGTTGGGACCGGTAAGAAAGTGCTTAACAATTTTAGCAGGTGAATCATATTTTGCAATGAATTCCCCGTATTGTCGCATCACTTGTGACTTGATGAATTTTGCGTGTAGGGGAACCGCGACACGCTTTTTATTCTTGCCGATACGTTCGGCATTTTGAATATCTTGTTCGGCTTGTGTGGCTTGTGTGGCGGTTGCGGTTTCGTTTTTGTTTGTCAGTTTAGACATTGCTTGGATTCCTTTATAAATCCGGGTTTAAGATAGTGCCGGAAACAACTTCCGACTATCAGGATTGTAATAAGCTATCGTCACAAGTAAACCCTAAACTACGCCGTTAAGACATTTTTCGAGAAAATATTTCAAGACATATGAACACTGTATTCTGTACAGTTACCCAATTTTTCTGGGTTTATCGGTTTCTCTTTATTATATATACGCAATCACCAAAATAAACCGGACAAAATTATCCTATTTCCTATGCAAATAATATGCCAAACAACAAAAAAGTGCTATTTTGGACATATAGGTCTGAATTGCGAGAATCGCTTCTAACGAACGCAAATAAAAAACAGGTCTGAAGACACCTAAAACCGTTTGCGTCGATTCTAGGCATATCCTGTGCGACTCTCGAATGTGTCAATTTACTAGCAGAAGAAAATGGGAATTGTCGTAAGTCTATACTATATAACGATTTACGTTGTACACACTGCCCAATTGTACACAAAAACTTTGGCATGGAATTTGCTAGGGAAAATCGGATAAATGGACAAACATATCCAATTTAAATAGGACAAAAATATCCAAATAGCCCATAAACTGGATAACTGGATACAAATATCCAAATATACAGACCGGGCGGAAAACTGGACAAGAATATCCAATTTACCGACATACTGTGAAGAAATTAGCACATATTGATTTGTACAGTACCATTATGTTATTTTATCTGCATCTGTCAGTATTTTAGCATAGTCCTGCTATAAAATTCGCAAGGTAATGCGGTAAAATTTGCAAGGTATTGCAGTAAATATAACACGAACTAGAACTAGGCTATGTAATAAATACAGCATAATATAGCTCTAATATGTGCTATAAAACATCACATAAGTTATGTAGTAAATATAGCACGCACCCCCTAGTTTTTTGTAATACTGGATAAGTGGATAAAAATGTCCAATTTCGCGGCGGGGGTTCATACGAAGCAAACCAATCAAAAACTTTAAATCGAACACCCATACAATACATATAAAACCTCAAGCGCCCTCGCAGAGAATCGAACACCCATACAAAACCTATAAAACTATATTGCTTCAATACGCCACAAAACGCCACAATAATTTGCCAACCTTTTAAAAGTAGAAGGTAAACACCAATACATTGCGCCATGTCAAGAACTTTTTTGAATTTTTTCGCATTTTTTTAAAACTTTTTGCTTCTTTTAATCAAAAAGATGGATACTATATATGGGCAGGAAAGAAGAATTAACATAAACACAAACAAAATAAGGACTTAAAAATATGGGCTTCGGAGAAATATTAGGAGACCTAATAAAAGGAATATACATATTCTTTTGGGTATCAATTATCACGATAGCTTTGCTGGTTGGATACATCTTATATGGATGGTGGAATCCGGAAAAACCCGACTGGCAAACAGAAGCGGTAAAAGACGGTGTGGGACAATTTTATTACGATGTTGAAACGGGAGAAAGGAAATTTGAGTGGCTTCGCAAATAAAAATGAAATATTATAAAGGAACAAATAAAAAACTCTACAGATACGATTCAAATACCGGCGAAGTCTCAGTTTATAATTTTGAACACTGTTTCTGGGATTGCAGTCTTATCGGGTATTATGATATGCACCTGTTAGAACATCAGGGGTTTATTAAAGAAATAGGCGTACAAAAACTGTTAAAGATTATAAGGAAAAGAAAAGGGTGATAATGTCATACGCAATAGTAGAAGAAGTTGGAAAACGTCCATTCCTAACAGAAACAGAAAATAATTCTATCCGGTTCTTAAAAAGAACTGAGAACAACTTAGTCTGGGATAAAAAAGAAGATGCCGAAATTGGAAAAACTCTTTCTATTAAACCAATTGACTATGAAGAGGCTGTAAATTTTTATCTGAATGAACTCATAGATATAGTTAGTCCTATAGTAATTCAAAATATTAAAAGGGATAGTAAATGTTAGAAATAGTTATTGGTTGTTTACTTGGGTCAATTTTTTGGACCTCTTTTAGTAATATTTTTGTAGGGATAATATTGTCCTTAGTATCTTTAATATGTCGGAGTTGGGAGCCTATTAAAGAATGGATAGAGGATTTGTGGTTTATGACGATTTTTAATTTTACCATATTTTTCTTTGCCAGTTTTTTCTCACAAATTTTTGAATTAGCTCAGAAGGGGTTAGAATATAGTGGAAGTTAGACCCGGAATATTTTTTAAGCTAGAAGATAACAGATTATTTGTTATTCACCACATAATAGACATTCTTGTTTGTCCTACAACCATATATTGTCTTGAGTTAAAAGAAGATAACGGTGGAGTTAAAGAGCGTGCCGTTGCGTATAACGAAAAAGAAATTAAAGCGTTAAATATAAAATATACATTTTCCGATATTGAATATGATAAATTAGACAAAAATACGGGCGAATACTTAGACTCATATTCGGGAGTTTTTATTGGTGCGCAATTAGAATATTGAGCAGCGATTGATGAAAGGGCAAATAAAAAACATGAAGTTTTCAATAGAATTATAGAGGAACAAAAAAATATGACCGAAAAGGTGGAATACTACAGGAGCCAAACAAACCTGTATAAAAAGGTAATTGAAGATGAAATAATCTCAGAAAACAAAAAGCTGGCATGTACAAACTTAATTACCAAGGAAACCCTATATAAATATGATTTTGCCCTTGGGAAGTTTTGTATTGTTTCACCATCGGACCATCAAGTGGTAGAAGGAATATATTGGCAAATTTCCTACTTTACTTTTCAGGTTCTTTTGCTTTACTGGAAAATATTCAGCTGAAATACTACAAAAAAATAAACGGGACATATTATCGGGTTTATAGAGAACAAGATGGGGTATTTGAAAAATGCATCTCTATACACAAAGATAAATGGCAAGAAATAATTAAACCAGAAGATATAAAAGAAATATCTTTATTTGGTTTTCATTATAGAATTTGGTTATTTAAAATAATTGGAAAAGGATATTAAAATGGGATATTATTTAAATTTGAACAACGGCGATGTTTTCAAACAGGATGGATGCTTAAAAGATGATTCTAATCTTGCGGTCTTAACGGAAGAACAATTTGAATTCTGGACAGATAAGATTTTACTATCTAGAAAAGCTTCTATTGTTTCTATGGGCTGTCATTTTAATGACGGGGTTGTCTCATCAGGATGTGATGTTGAAATTTTGGTGGACAACAACAAACAGGAATGGAAAAAGCTAGATTTTAATTACAATCCAGATGAAACCTACGAGGGGATAACAGACTTTTACGAATCTGAAGCTAATAAAAAAATATATAGCGTAAATTTAGACAGACAGGCTGATGAAGTACATGCTTACGATGGTACCGGATGGAAACTTG
>CAYGMB010000144.1:0-6001 GCA_964350765.1 uncultured Flavobacteriaceae bacterium | reverse complement strand
TATTTTTTATTTGTATCTCAATTATACTTATATTTTCTTGTAAAGAAAATAAAGTCCAGCCTGTCACCATGCAAGAAGATGTTAGTTTCCTTGCTAGTGATTCTCTTAAAGGACGCCAAACTGGTACCGAAGGAGAATTGGCCGCGGCTGCATATATAGAAAAACGTTTTAAAGCTATTGGCTTGCAACCTAAAGGCGTTGCAGGTTCTTACACCCAAACCTTTTCTTTTAAGCCAAGTAACAACCCACATGAACAAGCTGAATATACTAACGAATTAGTTGATGGAATGATAACTGGTACTAACGTACTAGGTTATTTAAATAATAATGCCGAACATACGGTTGTGATTGGAGCACATTACGACCATTTGGGTACTGGAGGTGAGGGTTCATTGTATAGAGAAGAAGGTGATGCAATACATAACGGAGCAGATGATAATGCGAGTGGTGTAGCAATTATGTTGCAATTAGACAAAAGACTTAAACAACTTTCGACAGCGAAAAATAATTATTTGTTTATAGCATTTTCTGGAGAGGAAATGGGCTTATTGGGATCTAACTATTTTGTAAAAAACCCTACTGTAGATAGTAAAAAAGTTAACTACATGATTAACCTAGACATGGTAGGGCGTCTTAATGAAGAAAAAACGTTGGCGGCCTATGGTGTTGGAACTTCACCTATTTTTAAACAAACACTTTTTGCAAATAATACATTTGACTTAAACATTGCTGAAAATGAAAGTGGAATTGGTCCTAGTGACCATACTTCTTTTTATTTGGCAGATATCCCTGTTTTATTCTTTTTTACAGGACAACATAGTGATTACCACAAACCTTCAGATGATACTGAAAAGCTAAACTTTGAGGGCATGGAAACTATTACAAACTATATTGAAAGTATTGTAAAAGATCTTGATAGTGTTGATAAATTAACGTTTAGAAAAACAAAAAATGAAAGTGAAGAAGTACCTGCCTTTAAAGTGGCATTAGGGGTGGTGCCAGATTACCTTTTTACAGGTGAAGGAATGCGAATTGATGGTATTAGCGAGGATAAACCTGCACAAAAAGCGGGACTACAAAAAGGAGACGTCGTTATAAAATTAGGTGATAAAGAGACCAAAGACATGATGAGTTATATGAAGGCCTTAGCTACCTTTGAAGAAGGTCAAACCATAGAAGTTACTGTAAATAGGAGTGGTAAGATAATTACTGTTGAGGTAACTTTTTAAGAATAGTAAAGCAATAACCAAACTAAAAATAGATTTCTAAATTAAAAAAATGAATAAATTAATTTGTGTTTTGTTACTTCTAGTTTTAACAAGTAGTGTAACGTCTCAAACAATTCAATTAGAAAACTACAAAATTGAAATTAGAGAAGTTATTCAAAAAAAATCGATATCATCTTTAGGGCAGTTAATGTTTCCAAAAGGAGGTATGATTTACTTAGGTTTAGATGCTGAGTTTTCTCCTAATAAAAAAGGAGAATTAGTCCAAATTGACGATATTAAAGTAGTGATAGATGAAATTGAATATCCTTTCATGCTAGCAGTTGGTCATGGTGCGTTCTCAGTAGGAAAAGGAAGAAGCATTAAATTAAAAAAAACTAAGAAGAAAAAGATTTATGCTGAGGTCCCTAAAGAATCTTTAGTAGGAAAATTATATTTCAAAAATAAGCTAATAGGTTTTGTTGAGATAAAAGAAGAAAATAAAACTGGAACTTTTAAGAAAGTTTAGCTTTTAAGCCTTACTCGTTAAACTTTTAAAAAACACAAACCCAAAGCCTACAAAAAGCATTAAGTGAAAGGGGAAAAGTCCAAAGTCACCTCCTTGATCTCCTACAATAAAAGCAGAGTACATCCCAAAGGCAAAATAAAGCATTAAAACACCTTCAATAACTGTGTTTGGGGATATGTTTTTGGATAAATATTTGTTGCTTTTTAAACCGTCTTTAAACTTACTTAAATTAAATTTTGGTGTACGAACAAACTCACTTTTCTTACCAATATGCCCTTCTAGTACTGCAATAGAGTTATGTAGAGAAAAGCCCATTGCAATAGAGAAAAAGGTGAAGAACATCCCAGTATATTTTAAAAATTGCTTGATACCTCCTCCGTAAATACTCCTAAATGTAAACCAGTAACAAACAAAAAAGATGATGGTACTAATTACAAAAAAGCTCATTACTAAGAAATACATTTTTAAATGCTCATATTCATTCTTTATATACAACATTGGAATACTTAAAATAGCGACAATTAAGATGTTTAAAAACATTGTGCTGTTTAATAAGTGAAGTATACTGTGAACTTTTGTTTTAAAAGGTACTGTACTACTTTTAAGTACCCTGCCTGCCATTTTTCTAAAGTTTTCTGCACCTCCTTTATTCCATCGAAATTGCTGTGAACGTGCTGCACTAATTACAACAGGGAGCTCCGCAGGAGTTTCAACCTCTTCTAGGTATTTAAACTTCCACTCTTTTAGTTGAGCTCTATAACTAAGGTCAAGATCTTCAGTAAGAGTGTCACCCTCCCAATTTCCAGCATCTAGAATACACTCTTTTCTCCAAATTCCAGCCGTACCATTAAAATTTATAAAATGACCCTTGCTGTTTCTACCTACTTGCTCTAGTGTAAAATGGGCGTCTAATGCAAATGCCTGCACTCGAGTTAAAATAGAATAGTTTTTATTGATGTGTCCCCATCTAGTTTGTACAACACCAATATTAGCATCTTTAAAATATGGGACTGTTCTAGTTAGCCAGTTTTTCTTTGGAAGGAAATCCGCATCAAAAATAGCTATAAACTCGCCCTTAGCAGTTTTTAGTCCCTCTTTTAATGCACCTGCTTTAAAACCTACTCTGTCCTTTCTTGTAACATGTTTAATGTCCAATCCTGTTTTTTGAAGCTTTGCTACATGCAACGCTGTAATATTAAAAGACTCATCTGTAGAATCGTCAAGCACTTGTATTTCTAATTTCTCTCTTGGGTAATCAATTTCAGCAATATTATCTAGCAGTCGCTCCATCACATACATTTCGTTGTACACAGGAAGCTGAATGGTTACATACGGAATTTCTTCAGAAATAGATAAGTCAAACTTTGGAACGTTAGTTTCACACTTTTTTCTGGCACGTAAATAATTAAAGAGCAAGTTAAGCTGAGCCAAAGCATACATAAAGATAAGTATGAGAGCAACAGAATAAATTGCTATGATGATGGTTTCTAAAATCATTTTTTAAAGCTGTATTTAAAAATCCAACCCAAAATTTTTACGCCTGCAAATATAGCACCTTTTACTGTTCCTGAAACTTTTGAGACACCTATTCTGTTTCTATATTTTACAGGGATTTCTGTATAACTGTATTTCTTTTTTAAAGCTTTTAACTGCATTTCTACCGTCCAGCCATAGGTCTTATCTTCCATTTGTAACCCAAGTAACTTATCATATTTTATAGCTCTAAAGGGACCTAAATCTGTGAATTTTGCTCTAAAGAAAAGTCTCATCAAGCTGGTAGCTAGCCAGTTTCCAAACTCCTGTGGTATAGTCATAGAACCAGCTTCGCGTAAATTTTTTGTCCTAGCCCCAATTACAAAATCGATATCATCCTCTACTATGGGATGTACGATTTTTGTAAGTTCTTCTGGGTAATCACTATAATCACCATCTAAAAATACAATTATGTCTGGTGTAGTTTTTAAAGAAGCCACATATTCCATTCCTTTAAGGCAGGCATATCCGTATCCTCTTCTGTCTTCGGTTAAGACGGTTGCACCAGCTTTTTTTGCAATTGTCTCAGTAGCATCAGTTGAGTTATTACTTACAACAATTACCTCCTCAACAATGGTTGGTATATCGCCAATTACTTTTGCTATAGATTTTTCCTCATTAAAGGCAGGAATAATAACCTTTATGCTTTTATTCATTTGAACGATACGTCTGGATTGTCTTTTTTAAATGCCCAAATAGAAGTCCATTCTCCCAGCTTTTTATCATCTTCATATTTTTCGGCACGCATTAATTTGTGTTTGTTGTAATGTAAAGCAAATCCATTTTTTCGGTTATTTTTAAACTCAAATTTTGCTTTTTTCTGGTTTGCAATATCGTAAAAAATCCACCAACTCTCTGCGCTTCCATTTTTATAATGACCTTCTTTTATGAGCTCATTTTGTGTATTGTAATAATACCAATATCCATCTTTTTTGTTGTTTTTGAAGTGACCTTTTGAAGCTATAGTGCCATTAGTATGATAAAAAATCCAAAATTTTATTTTTTTGTCACCTTTAATCCAACCTTCAGCTTTTAGTATGCCATTTTTATAATATTCTTTGGCGTACATGTTTTCAAGAGCTAATGTGTGGGCTGTAGAATTATATACTAAGAATATCCCGAAGAAGAATAAAAAAGCAAGCCTTATAAGTTTCATGAGTGTTTAGACGCAGCTACTTTCTCTTCCTAACTTTTAGGTGTAATTTTTTTAAATTTTACCTTAGAAATTAATCTCGTGCTTTGCTTTGATGAAGCGTTTAATGTTTTAAACCCTTTAGTTTTCAATTCATAAAAAGAGTATAATCGATGTCTAAAATTGATAATTGCTCATTAGGTTTTTTGGTGTTAAATAATAATAAATCCTTTAATGCTCTAATTTCTTGTTTGTTAAAAATCATTTTGAGGTTTTGCTGTTGAGTTTGGATAGGTATTTTTCTCTCTATAGGCATACACTCATATTTACTCTCCCAATAATCAATATTTATTGAGCAAACATACTTTTGAAACTGAACAAGCTCTCGCTGTGAAAATTCTAAGAAAAGATTGTTGAAATTAATATGATACGTTTTACAGCTTTCACAATAAGAGATATGGCCTAAGCCGTTTTTAGAAATTGTTTTTAGTTTGTGAGCCATATTTTTTTTAATTTAATAACAGTCCATTTTTAACTGTTCGTTAAATTGTAGTTCGTCCAGATTCAACTCTTTTTTAGGCTTTAATAGCACCTCTAAGGTGTTAAGTACCCCTTGTTGCATGGCTAGAGAACCACAAATCATAATACATCCATTATTTTCTAGAATACGTACTACTAGTTCTTTATTTTTTGCCAATAAATCTTGTACATATTCCTTATTACCCTCTCTAGAGTAACAAGGATAAAACATAACATTATCTGTTTTCTTTGCTTCCTCAATGTTTTTATTATACAATCCTAAAGAAGCACTATTTCTGCCTCCCCAGAACAGATGAGTTTCTTTTTTTAAATTGCTCTGTATCATCCCTAAAAAAGGAGCAATCCCAGTTCCATTAGAAATTAGAAGTGAAGGTCTTTCTTTATCTAAATGAAAATTAGCATTTTGTTCTATCGCAGCTTTTACGGTATCTCCTTTTTTTAATGCTGAAAGAAATGAGGAAGCAACTCCTTGCGAGTGTTTTTTTATACTGAGTACAATGGTGTTGTCTATTTTTGCAATAGAATACTGCCTTTTTTTCTTATGGCCTTCAGGAATAAAACTCCATAAATCACCAGAAGAAAATTTCACTTTCCTTGTTGGGACTAAGGTCAATAAAAAAGTGTTATCTACATTGAGCGGGGTTATTTCTAATACTTTAAATAAAAATGGTTTTAGCTTCTTTTCCTTTTTTTCTGAAATTGGGATGGAAATATCCAGATTCATGACTGCTTTCCAATTTTTTGTCCAGTCTATAAATGCTGCTTCATTGGAATTGTTAATTTTATATAGTGGAAGCAATGGACTAAACCCTTGCTGAAGTTGCAATAAACCATCAACTTTTATTGCAAACTGGCAATAATCAGGATACTCTAATGAGCCAAATCCCAATACCGAATAACGTATTCTATTTTTTTGTTGGACTGTAGGCAGTATGCTTTCAAATTTTCGAGCATTTGTAGTAGCTTCACCTTCTCCGTAAGTGGCGGTCATTACAATTATATGCTTTGCCTTTTCATATTGGGTATAGTTATTTAACGTAGTAAGAAAAACGCTTTTCTCTG
>CAYGMB010000143.1:0-6006 GCA_964350765.1 uncultured Flavobacteriaceae bacterium | reverse complement strand
CATCTATATGGCAACAATGTAAAAGTATCGCTGTACTTATATTGTGAGGTTTTTATGTTGGTATTGTTTTATTTTTAATATTAAAAAAGTTAATTTTAGCTCATATTATCAGCCTATAACACACATTGTTTTTATTTTATGAAAGATGACGATTGGCTTTTTGAAATTTCCTCCAAGAGGAAATTAATTGACCTTAATTTTAAGGAGATATGGCGGTATAGAGATTTACTTCTATTATTTGTTAAGAGAGACATTGTAACTTTATATAAACAAACAATTTTAGGTCCCCTTTGGTTTTTTATTCAGCCATTATTTACATCGGTTATCTTCACATTAATTTTTAATAACCTAGGGAGTATTAAAACAGGAGGGATTCCTCCTTTTCTTTTTAATCTCGCTGGAATAATAGCTTGGAACTACTTTAAAGATTGTTTGACCAAAACGTCAAATACTTTTAAATCTAATCAAAACATTTTTGGTAAAGTATATTTTCCAAGAGTAATTATGCCCATTTCTGTAACTATATCTAACCTTGTAAAGTTAGGTATCCAATTACTTATTTTTATTGGATTCTATTTTTACTATCAGTTTACAGGAGTTTCCTTCAGCTTTAATAATAACTTTTTCCTGTTTCCAGTATATATTATTATGATGGCACTTTTAGGACTAGGTTTAGGAATGACAATTTCTGCTTTAACTACAAAATATAGAGACTTAAATATTTTAGTGGGTTTTGCAACATCATTACTTATGTATGTTTCTGCAGTTCCCTACCCACTAAGTGAAGCAAAGAATAAGTTTCCTGGATGGGTTGCAGACTTAGTAACATATAATCCACTTACCCAAATCATTGAAGGATTTCGGTTTATTATGTTGAATTCTGGAGAATTTAGTTTTTTTAAATTTTTATACACGATAGCCATTTGTATAGGTACTTTTTTAATAGGACTGCTCATTTTTAATAGAACAGAAAAAAGCTTTATAGATACCATTTAAACATGAAAAAAGTTCCCTTGTTTTATTGGTCTTCTATACTTTTTGAAGGGAAAGCAAAAGAGAATTATGGCGATTTACTTTCTATGTATATTGTTGAACGTGTTGCAAATAGAGAGGTTATTTATTATAATGCCGCTAAGAAGCGAAAGTCCCTGTTTCAACAAAAACATATAGTGGCGATTGGTAGCATTATGAGTTATGTCACCAAGAAAAGTTATGTGTGGGGTAGCGGTATTATTTCTGCTAAGGATACTTGTAAAGAAGGAACCTTTCTTGCTGTAAGAGGGCCAAAGAGTAGAGAGCGTATGTTAGAACTAGGTTTTTCTTGTCCCAAAGTGTATGGTGATCCGGCTTTGTTACTGCCAACGCATTATAGCCCTTCAATAGAAAAGAAATATTCCCTAGGGATTATCCCACATTATGTAGATTACAAAAAAGTGCATGATTGGTACAAAGATGAACCCAATGTTTTGGTCATTGATTTGTTGGGAAATGATATAGAAGCCATTACCAACCAAATTTTAAGTTGCGAAAAGACCATAAGCTCCTCTTTACATGGTATTATTGTATCCCAGGCCTATAACATACCAAGTGTATGGGTTCGGTTTTCTGAAAAGTTAACGGGTGATAACATAAAGTTTGAAGATTATTTTCTTTCGGTTGGGTTAACACCTTATGAAGGTAATTTACTGCAGGAAAAAATCACTTTTGATAAAATGATTACTTTTAAGTTTGAAACAATAGCCCGCGATACATACAAATCTGTTACAGAACAATTGCTAAACTCATTCCCCACCTCTCTATGATTTCTTTTTTAAAAACTGTTTATTCTAAAATCTTAGCTCAAAAAGAACGAACTAGCAACGCTTTATTTGGCACAAAAGAGTATAAAAAGTTTGTGATAATAAGTCGTTCCAGGACAGGTTCTACCTTATTAATGGCGTTATTGAGATCGCACCCAGATATCTACATAGAGGGAGAAATCTTTAAAAGATTGAACGGAAAAAGCTGCAAGAAGATATGGGAACGACTTTTTTCAAAAAGACCTAAAAATATACAACAAGTGGGTTTTAAATTGTTTTATTACCATCCATTTGATGAGGATAAGAGTGTTTGGGATTTTCTGGATGCAGATAAAAATATAGCTATTCTTCATTTGAGAAGGGAAAATCTTTTACGGGCATTTGTATCCCAAAAAATTGGCGAAAAAACCAAAATGTGGACAGAAAACATCGCTAGCAAGGATATAATAATCAACAAGACAGTTTCTCTAGACCCAAAGGAGTGTGAGGTAGTCTTTACAACAATTACTACCTATGAGAAAGAGACAAAGCAGCGTTTTAAAAATCATAAAACCTTCATGGAATTGAGCTATGAGCAATTGACTAAAGACAAGCAGGGAGTTATGGATGCTATTTTTAAAGAGCTACAAGTATCTTCGCATACCATAAGTAGCGTACTAAAAAAACAGAATCCAGAGCCTATGTCTCAATTGGTAGAGAATTACGAAGCTTTAAAAGAGCATTTTGGCAAAACAGAATGGAGTTATTTATTTGAGTAAGTATGAGTGTTATTTTAAAAGCAGAAAATATAAGTAAGCAATACCGTTTAGGCCTTGTGGGTACAGGAACACTCTCTCATGATGTTAATAGATTTTGGCATAGGATACGAGGAAAAGAAGATCCGTATCTAAAAATTGGTGCTTTAAATAGCAGGGAAAATAAAGCCACCTCAAACTATGTGTGGGCCTTACAGGATATTAATTTTGAGGTAGAACAAGGGGAGGTCCTAGGTATTATTGGTAAAAATGGTGCTGGAAAGTCCACCTTACTTAAAATTTTGTCACGTGTTACTAACCCCTCAACTGGGACAATTAAAACCAAAGGGCGTATTGCTTCTTTACTAGAGGTAGGTACTGGTTTTCATCCGGAACTAACAGGTAGGGAAAATATTTTTTTAAATGGTGCTATTTTGGGTATGACAAGAGCTGAGATAAAAAGCAAAGAGGAGGAGATTATTGATTTCTCTGGATGCCAAATGTACATAGATACTCCCGTAAAGCGCTATAGTAGCGGGATGCGCGTACGTCTTGCCTTTGCTGTTGCAGCACATTTGGAACCTGATATTTTAGTGGTGGATGAGGTACTAGCGGTTGGAGATGCTGACTTTCAGAAAAAGGCGGTGGGGAAAATGCAGGATATTTCTAAGGGCGAAGGACGTACTGTTTTATTTGTGAGTCATGATATGGCAGCAATTAAAAATTTGTGTACTAGGCTTTTAGTTTTAGTAAACGGTAAAATCACATACAATGGTGAAGTTAATAGTGGTATTGAGCACTATTTAAATAATAATAACCTTTCAAATATTAATTATCTTGATAATGATAAGGATATTGGTATTTATAGTGTTGTTTTTCTTAATGATAGAAATGATGAACTCCTTAGTCTAAAGACTGGAGATACGGTTCTTATTAAATTTAGCTTCAGAAATCCTATGAACAGGAAATTGTCAATATCTATTGGTTTTTTTGATAGCTTTTCTAATTTTTTATTTTCTTGTAGAAGTGATATCATAAATAAATATTTTACTGATAATGACGGTAATGCTATTCTAAAAATTGATAAATGGCCCTTGAGTCAAGGGATTTATAGTTATAATTTGGCCGTACATGACAAATCTACAATGCTGGAAAACATTAAAAATGCGGGAACTATAGAAGTTGACAAAGGAGATTTTTATGGAACTGGTAAATTACCAGGAAGAAAAAAAGCTTTTTATATAGATTATGATTATGAATAAGCTTAAAAGAACAATAAAAAAAATATTAGTAAGACTTTTGACTCCCATTTTTAAAGAGATTGAATCTAATGAGTCTTCTTTAAAATTAAAAACTCGTAAAGATTATTTATTGTCGTCCTTTCAAAGCTGTGGTTACGGAGTTATGCTTAATGGTCAAAATTGGACAATAAATAACCCTAATAAACTTATTGTTGGTAATAATGTTCACTTCGGAAATAATTTGCACCTTAATTGTGCTGGAGGTTTAATTATTGGAGAGAATACTCATTTTTCAAGAAATATTACAATCTACACTACTAATCATGATTACGAAGGAATAGCACTTCCATACGATGAGAAAAATATTTATAAACCTGTAATAATAGGGAAAAATGTGTGGGTAGGGATGAATGTTTCCATCATACCGGGAATTAAAATAGGAGACGGTGCCATAATAGGCATGGGAACCGTAGTAAATAGAGATGTTTTACCATTTGAAATAGTTGGCTCCTCAACTACTAAGTTTTTAAAGAAAAGAAATTTAAAACATTACAATCATTTATTAGATAATAGATTTTTTGGTGGTGTGAATGGAAAATTATTGAATGAAATAGAATTACATAGTTTTAAGAAAACATATTCTGACTTTAAAAATAATAAGATACTTTTTGTATTGTCTACTGGAAGATCGGGTTCTCATTTCATAAGCAAACTGCTTAATGAACATAAACAAATAAAATCATTTCATGAAGACATACATCAATTGATAAGGTTAAGTACTCAATTGGCTCATCATGAAATAGAAAGAAATGATGCTTATTTTGAGTTAGAATCAATTTTCAATAATAAATCATGTATTATGTCTAGTGATCAAGTTATTGTTCACTCAGACCAAAGGTTATGGAATTTTATTCCTTTTTTGAAAGAGTATTTCCCTAATTGTAAATTTATCCACTTGATTCGTAATCCTGAAGAATCCGTAAAATCTATGGTTGTTCGTAATTGGTATAAGGATAATGAATACTTAGAATTCAATAAGCATGATTGGGCTATGTATCGTTTACAAGGTAACAAGACAAAAACTATGACTGATAAGGCTTGGAATAATTTGACTAATGTAGAAAAATGTGTGTGGTACTGGAATTTTGTAAATTACAATATTGAAAAAAGCTTACTGGATTTACCAAAGTCTGAATCAATGACTATTGATTTAGACAATATTGAAAATAGAATTACTGATATTATAAGTTTTCTAAGTCTTGAGGATACCGAGATTTATGCTGAGAAATCAAACAAGATGACTTCAAAACACTCAAAAAATCTATATTTAGGGCTTGATAAAGAAATATCTGAAGCCTTAACGACTTGTACAATTAAATATAAATAGAAATAATTAAGTAAATCTTTACTTGTTGAACCCATTAGTTTCTATAATAATCCCTTCTTTTAACAATGGAGTTTCCATAATTCCTACCCTTTCTAGTGTTGCAAATCAAACTCTTAAGCAATGGGAGTGCGTAATTGTAGATGATCATTCTACAGATGAAACCCCCGAGATAATAAATAACTTTATCAAAGATGTTCTCTCTTTTGTTTATCATAAGAGACCTACAACTAGAAACAAGGGTGCCAATAGTTGCAGAAACTTTGGTGTTGAAAAGGCGAGAGGGAAGTATATCCTCTTTCTGGATAGTGATGATCTTTTATTGAAAACTTGTCTGGAAAATAGAGTGTCTTACCTAGAAGAAAACAATACCCTGGATTTTGCTATTTTTCAGGGACAGGTTTTAAAAGAAGATGGCACTACCAATAGACCCAAAAGCTACGTTGATGGTTTAGGTAATAAAAATCACCTATCTTCTTTTCTTCAATATAATCTTCCTTGGTGTACCATAAGCCCCTTGTGGAAAAAAGAGGTTCTCCAAAAAGTAAAGTGGGATGAAAACCTATTACGGTTGCAGGATGTAGATTTTCATATACGGGTATTGCAACACCAATTATTTTCCTACGAAGTAACTAATATTTTAGATTTTTCAATTACAAAAGCAGTTTCAGGAAAAATAAATAGCAAAAAACATGTGGATGTGGTTTTACAAAGTTTGAGTTACTTTTTTAAAAAGCACAGTCCTTGGATATTGAAGGAGGAGAAGCTTAAAGAAGATTTTAAAAAGTTTGTCATCTATTTTTTACATAAATATGTGTATCCCTCACAAAAAGGCCATAATGCAACCG
>CAYGMB010000142.1:0-6025 GCA_964350765.1 uncultured Flavobacteriaceae bacterium | reverse complement strand
AAGGCATACTCAATACGAGCCATATTATCACCTACTTCAAGTTCAAATTGTCTTAAAAATTCGTTGTCAGTAATTTCAACATCTTCTATCATGAGATTTAATTTAGTTCATTGGAACTTCTATTACTAGAAGTTTTGTGTTAGGTTCTACACTATATTCTATTTCTTCAGTTTGCCAAATCCCTAATGCATCACGGCTTTTAAGTATTTCATCATCAATAGAAACAGTGCCGTCAATTACGAAAAAATACGCACCGCGGTTTTTATTTTTTAAATGATAACTACCCTTCTTTTTAGCATCAAAGGTTCCTAAGCTGAAATAAGCTTGTTGATTAATCCACATATCACCTTTTTTAGCCTCTTGTTTGGGTTTTACTATAGTTGTAAGTTCATTAATTACAAGCAAAGGAGCAATTTCTTTTTGTTCATAACGCGGAGAGACGTTTAGTTCTTCTGGAAGTATCCAAATTTGAAATAATTTTACAGCTTCAGTAGTACTTGCATTTACTTCACTATGCTCAACACCACTCCCTGCGCTCATAATTTGTATGTCTCCAGATTTTATGACTCCCTCATTACCCATTGAGTCTTTATGCTTTAACGCACCAGATTGTGGAATTGTTATTATTTCCATGTTTTGATGGGGATGTTTACCAAAGCCCATAGCGGGTGCAACATAGTCGTCATTAAGAACTCTTAGCATCCCAAACTGCATTCTATTTGGGTCAAAATAGTTTGCAAAACTAAATGAGTAATTTGCTTGTAACCACCCATAATCTGCTGTTCCTCTTGTATTAGCAGGATGTAAAATCTTTTTCATTTGTGTGCAATAATGGCTTGAAAAGACAGTATATATTACGTAAATTTACGAATAATCTTTTGTGTTTACTAGTTTCTTCTCACACTAAATAATGAATCAAGAAAAAATACACGTTTATTTTGTACCTGGACTTGCTGCTGGGAAAGAAATTTTCGAAAACATAAGCTTACCCAAAGAACAATATAAGATTCACATTTTAGAATGGCTCATACCTACTGTAAAAGAAAGTATTGAAGAATATGCAGCTAGAATGGCTTCAAGAATAAAACACAATAATAGTGTGTTAGTTGGTGTCTCTTTTGGGGGAGTTATGGTACAAGAGATGAGTGCATACCTATCTCTTAGAAAACTTATTATTATTTCTAGTGTAAAGTGCCGAAACGAGCTGCCTGCAAGACTTAAGATTGCAAAAAAAACAAGAGCCTATAAATTAATACCTACAAGCTTAGTTTTAAGTACAGACGATTTAACAAAATATGCTATTGGTCCAAAATCAAAAAAACGACTTTCCCTCTACAACACTTATTTACATGTACGTAATAAAAAATATCTAGACTGGGCCATAGAAAATATGGTGTGTTGGAAACGTGAAAAACCTCTAGAAAAGGTTATACATATTCATGGAGATAGTGATATAGTATTTCCCATTAAAAATATTAAAAAGCCAATTCTTTTGGAGGGAGGAACACATATTATGATTCTTAATAAAGGACGTTGGATTTCAGAAAAACTTATAGAAATAATTGAAGATAATTAGATAGTCAAGTTCTTTAATTACTAAAAGAAACACTATCTTTAAACAAAATTTTTGAAAATGAAGATGATATCAAAACTTGGGGTTGTTTTATTGATAGCTGTGACTGCTTACTTTGGGATTAATGCTGTTCAAGAAGCTCCCAACACAGACGAAACTTTAGAGAAGCGTATGATAAATGACTATAATGTCTATGCCTTACCGTTACCAGACTCTATGACATTTGCAGGTGAAGAAGTGCCACTTTCTAACCCAGATATTAGAGAGCGAATGGACAAAGAACTTTTGGTTAATACTTATTGGCAATCTAATATGTTGCTTACTATAAAAAGAGCTAATAAGTATTTTCCCATCATAGAACCACTACTTGAACAATATGGTTTACCAGATGATTTTAAATACCTCGCTGTAGCAGAGAGTGGTCTAGATAATGTGAAATCTCCAGCTGGAGCTGCAGGATTTTGGCAATTTTTGAAAAGTACTGGTAAAGAATATGGTTTGGAAATTAATGATTATGTAGACGAGAGATATCATTTAGAAAAGGCTACAAAAGTAGCTGCAGAATATCTTATAGCTTCAAAAAACCGTTTTGGTAGCTGGACAGCTGCTGCTGCTGCGTACAATGCTGGTAATGCTGGTGTAAACAGGCAAATGGAAAGACAAGAGGTTGATGATTATTATGATTTACTCTTAAATTCTGAAACAAGTAGGTATGTATTTAGAATTCTTGCTTTTAAAGAGATTTTAAGTAATCCCAAAAAATATGGGTTTAACTACAGGGAAAAAGACTTATACACTAGCGTTCCTACAAATAAGATTCTAGTGGATACTCCAGTTACAGATTTTCCGAAGTTTGCAAAGCGATATGGAATAAATTACAAAATTTTGAAAATTCACAACCCTTGGTTAAGGGATACTTACCTTAAAAATGCATCTGGGAAAAAATACTACATTGAAATTCCAAAAGAAGGGTATTACTCCTTTGGGCAATAATTTATGACACTACAAACTATACTATCGCTTGTTATAATTGGACTAGCCGCAGGAGTTTTAAGTGGTTTTATGGGTGTAGGAGGTGGTGTGGTAATGATTCCTTTAATGATGCTATTTCTTGGGTTTGATCAACATACTGCACAAGGTACAAGCTTGGCAGTTTTAGCGGTGCCAGTTACTTTTCTTGCTGCATATACATATCATACAACTGGACACCCAATTAACTGGAAATTTGCAATAGTAATTGCGGTATTTTTTGTTGTTGGAGGTTATTTAGGGTCAAAATTTGCCGTAAAGATTGATCAAAATATTCTCAAAAAAATCTTTGCAATAGTCCTTGTTATAGCAGCGATTAAATTATTTTTTGGTAAATAATTTATCTTCGACTTCTTCGTCCAGCTCTAGGGTTTTGTTGACCAAACTGCTGTCTGGGTTGTCCAGCACGTTTCATTTGCTGCTTCATCATTTTTATTTGCTCGTCCATCATATTGTGCTTATCAAGCTTTTTGGCTTCGGCAAGTAATGTTTCTGCTTCTCTTTTTCTATTTTTAGTCATAGCTATCCCAGCTAGATTTAACTTTGCCATTGCTAAATCTGCATCCATATTTAGACCAAGACTAATAGCTTTTTTAAAATATTTTTCTGCTTCATTCATGTTTGTTTGAGAAACCATTAAGCCGTTTAGGTAGTTATAGTAACCTTGCTGTTTTTTTACAAGTGCAGCTTCAGGATTAGGTATTTTGTCTAGCCATTTTTTTGCGCCAGGAAAATCTTGTTTTCTTAGTCTTAAAAAAGCAAGTAAAATCATTTCATTCTTAAAGTATAAGAATACAAATACTAGTGATAAGAGTATGTACATAATACCATTACCTATATTTCCTTCAACAAATTGCCAAATAGAGACAGCAAAGATTAGTACTGCTAAAAAAAGTTTTATGTTTTTATTAAACATGAGAAGTCTTATTTTCTATTAAAAATCTAAGTTTGCAAAGGTAGCAAAAACAATCAAAAATATTTTACATTTTGCATTTGGCAACGTAAAAAAAGATTGTATATTTGCACCCGACTTTTAGGAGAGTAATACCTAAATGTTAAGAAAAAGAATTTTTCAGAAGATAAAGTACTATAAAAATGAGCAAGAGAACATTTCAACCATCAAAAAGAAAGAGAAGAAACAAACATGGTTTTAGAGAGCGTATGGCTTCTGTAAACGGAAGAAAAGTTCTGGCTTCGCGTAGAGCGAAAGGCAGAAAGAAGTTATCTGTGTCTTCTGAAACTCGTCACAAAAAATAATGTTGATAAGTCATAAATAAAAAGGTGTTGTTTTAAAAGCAACACCTTTTTTTTATACCCCAACCTATTGTAATTTTATACCTTAGAAAATTATACTTCTATGCCAAAAAACACTCAATTAAAATCTATCTTAATTATAGGCTCTGGACCTATAGTAATTGGTCAAGCGTGTGAGTTTGACTACTCTGGATCGCAAGCACTTAGATCACTAAGAGAAGATGGTATTGAAACCATTTTAATAAACTCTAATCCAGCAACTATTATGACAGACCCTTCAATGGCAGATCACGTGTATTTGTTGCCATTGAATACAAAGTCTATTATTAAAATACTTAAAGAGCATCCTCAAATTGATGCTGTTTTGCCTACAATGGGAGGTCAAACAGCACTAAATCTTTGTATCGAAGCTGATGAGAAAGGTATCTGGAAAGATTTTGGAGTAGATATTATTGGAGTAGATATAGATGCTATAAATATTACAGAAGATAGAGAGCAATTTAGGAACCTTATGGAGCAAATTGGTGTTGCTATGGCGCCACAGGCTACTGCAACATCATATCTTAAAGGAAAAGAAATAGCTCAAGAGTTTGGGTATCCTTTATGTATAAGAGCATCCTACACTCTAGGAGGAGCTGGTGCGGCTATTGTGTATAATGATGAGGATTTTGATAAAAATTTAGAACGAGGCTTAGAAATATCACCTATTCACGAGGTGATGATTGATAAAGCAATGATGGGGTGGAAAGAATATGAGCTAGAATTACTTCGTGATAATAACGATAATGTTGTTATTATTTGTACCATAGAAAATATGGATCCTATGGGAATCCATACAGGAGATTCTATTACAGTTGCTCCAGCGATGACGTTGTCTGATCGAACATTCCAAAAAATGCGAGATATGGCTATCCATATGATGCGAAGTATTGGAGATTTTGCGGGTGGTTGTAACGTACAATTTGCAGTAAGCCCAGACGATGACGAAGAGATTATTGCTATTGAGATTAATCCGCGTGTATCACGTTCTTCGGCTTTAGCAAGTAAAGCAACAGGATACCCAATAGCAAAAATTGCAGCAAAATTAGCGATAGGATATAATTTAAATGAATTAAGTAACCAGATTACAAAATCTACTTCGGCATTATTTGAACCAACCTTGGACTATGTGATTGTAAAAATACCAAGATGGAATTTTGATAAATTTGAAGGAAGCGATAGGACATTAGGGTTACAGATGAAAGCTGTAGGAGAGGTTATGGGAATAGGTCGTTCTTTTCAAGAGGCACTACACAAAGCAACACAATCCCTAGAAATAAAGCGAAATGGTTTAGGAGCTGACGGGAAAAGCTATACAGATTATGAGCAAATCTTAGAAAAACTACAATATGCAAGTTGGGATCGTGTTTTTGTAATCTACGATGCAATACAAATGGGAATACCATTAAGTCGTATTCACGAAATTACTAAGATAGATATGTGGTTCTTACGCCAATATGAAGAACTTTACATGCTAGAAAAAGAAATTTCTAATTTCACATTAGAAACACTTCCAAGAGAATTATTGCTAGAAGCTAAGCAAAAAGGATATGGTGACAGACAAATTGCTCATATGCTTAAGTGTTTAGAGAGTCAAGTTTATAAAAAGCGTGAAGAAATGAGTATTCAACGAGTATATAAACTCGTAGATACATGTGCTGCAGAGTTTAAAGCCCAGACGCCATACTACTATTCTACATTTGAGAGTGAAGTAGAAACACCAGATGGTAAACGGTATGTTGAAAACGATAGTGAAGTTACAGATAGAAAAAAAATAATTGTACTTGGTTCTGGCCCTAACAGGATAGGACAAGGAATAGAGTTTGATTACTGTTGTGTGCATGGAGTACTAGCTGCAAGTGAAGTGGGGTACGAAACTATTATGATTAACTGTAATCCTGAAACTGTTTCTACAGACTTTGATGTCGCAGATAAGCTTTACTTCGAGCCTGTTTTTTGGGAGCATATTTACGATATAATTCGCCACGAAAAGCCAGAGGGAGTAATTGTTCAGCTAGGAGGTCAAACTGCATTAAAACTAGCCGAAAAGCTTGACAGATATGGTATTAAAGTTATAGGAACTAGTTATCAATCACTTGACTTAGCTGAGGATAGAGGAAGTTTCTCTAC
>CAYGMB010000141.1:3104-6074 GCA_964350765.1 uncultured Flavobacteriaceae bacterium | reverse complement strand
AAGTATATGTTTCAACAAACGGAGGAGCAAGTTGGGAAGGAAGATTATTAAATCTACCTAATTTCTCCGCACTTTCAATTACTTGGGATGATAATGGTAAAAATGGTTTGTATTTAGGTATGAATTATGGAGTCTATTATATAGATGGTAACTTGGAAGAATGGGAAACTTACAGTAACAACCTTCCTAATGTAAGAGTTAATGACCTAGTAATAAATAATGAAACAGACATGCTTTATGCTGGAACCTACGGAAGAGGACTTTGGGTATCTCCTCTTGTAGAAGACGGTGTATTAGGTGTAGAAACTTTTGCTGAAAATAATTATTTTAATATTAGTCCTAACCCAGCGAATACTCAAATCACTATAACACTAGAACAACCATTAGAAACAGATATAAGAATATTTGATGTAACTGGTAAGCTAATGATATTTAATGAAAATGTAACCATCGAGAGGTCACATGTAATAGATGTTTCATCGCTTAATTCTGGTGTTTATTTTGTTAGAGTAAACTCGAGTGAAGGTATAGCTACAAAAAAGCTAATAAAAAACTAAAGATTAAATATAACCTACTAAAAGCTTCAGAAGAGTGTAGTACTTTTCTGAAGCTTTTTTTATATTGCAACTTTATTTCCTATGGAATTTTCTTCAAAATTACTTGAAAATGCAGTTAACGAAATGTCGCAATTACCGGGTATTGGTAAACGTACGGCATTACGTTTAGTTTTACACTTATTAAAACAACCTGAATCTCAAACTGAATTACTTTCTGAAAGTTTAACTGCAATGCGATCTAACATTAACTTTTGCTCTAATTGCCACAACATATCAGATTCAGTTTTATGTGAAATTTGTAGTAACACCAATAGGGATAAATCTATAGTTTGTGTTGTAGAGGATATACGAGATGTAATGGCAATAGAAAATACCAGTAGCTACAAAGGACATTACCATGTTTTAGGAGGTAAAATATCTCCCATGGATGGTATAGGTCCAAGTGAGTTAACAATTCAAAGTTTAGTTAAAAAAGTAGAAAGTGGTGTTATTGATGAACTTATTTTTGCTTTAAGCTCTACTATGGAAGGCGATACAACTAACTTTTATATTTTTAAACAAATAGAAAAGTTTAATATTAGAACAACTACCATAGCTAGAGGAATTGCAGTAGGCGATGAGCTAGAGTATGCAGATGAAGTAACGCTTGGTAGGAGTATAGTAAATAGAATACCTTTTGAAACCTCATTAAAAAACTAACTATTGAAACTTTCTGTTATAATACTTAACTATAATGTTCAATATTTTTTAGAACAATGTATAAAAAGTGTTCAGCGCGCTACTAAAAATATAGATGCAGAGATTATAGTTGTAGATAACAATTCCAGCGATAATAGTTGTAAATTAGTGAAAAGTAATTTTCCAGACGTTACATTATTAGAAAATAAAAAAAATGTAGGATTTAGTAAAGCTAATAATCAAGCTGTTGCAGTTGCAAATGGAGAATATATTTGCATTTTAAACCCAGATACTGCGGTATCTGAAAATACATTTTTAGAGTGCCTAAACTTTATAGTTGATAAAAAAGATATAGGAGCTTTAGGAACTTTTCTTCTAGATGGTACTGGAAATTTTCTTCCAGAAAGTAAGCGAAACCTACCTACACCTTCAATATCATTGCTAAAATTACTTGGTTTCGGAAAAAAATACTATGCTACTAAGGTTTCAGAAAAATCTAAAGGAGATCAAGTGCCAGTCCTTGTTGGGGCTTTTATGTTTTTAAAAAAGTCTATTTATAATGAGGTGGGAGGCTTTGACGAAGATTACTTTATGTATGGAGAAGACATTGACTTTTCCTATAAAATTGAGAAGGCTGGTTATAAAAATTACTATATAGGCACTACTAGTGTTTTACATTATAAAGGTGAAAGTACAAGTAAAGATGCGGCTTATCTGAAACGCTTTTATGGAGCAATGGAGATTTTTTATTCTAAACATTATAGTAGCTCTAAGGCACTAACTAGGTTAGTAAAATTTTTAGTTTCTTTTGCAAAATTATATAAAGGTTTTTTCTCTGTAAAAAATAGAAAAAGAAAGAGTGATCCTAAAAAAGCAATTTTACTTACCGAAAACTTATCCTTGCTCAAAAAACTTTCAAATACAATAGAGATACCACTTAATTCTGGCTCTAAGTCTATGTTTCAAGACTCATTTTTCTCGAACACACTTTTTATCTTTGATGTAGATTATATGCCTTATTATCAAATTTTTTCGGTTATGGAGCAGCTTAAAAACAGGAATAATGTATTTAGAATCTGTCCACCAGATTCAAACTTTATGATTGGAAGCGACCAAAGTGACGAAAAAGGAGAGGTTGTCTTTTTTTAAGATTTTTCAAACGTTATAGATATATTTTTTAACTAATTTTGCACTTCAAAATAAAAGGAGCAAAATATACTATGGCACGATTTGAATTGAAACTACCAAAAATGGGTGAGAGTGTAGCAGAGGCAACCGTTACAAACTGGCTTAAAGATGTAGGTGACACTATCGAAGCAGACGAAGCAGTACTTGAAATTGCAACAGATAAGGTTGATAGTGAAGTGCCAAGCGAAGTAGATGGCGTGCTAGTTGAAAAAATGTTTGAAACTGACGACGTAGTGCAAGTAGGACAAACCATTGCTATTATTGAAACTGATGGTGAGAATGCTTCAGAAGATACTTCAACTACTAGCGTTGATGAGACAGAATCTTCAACCCCTGCTAAGTCAGCGGCTACAATTGAAAAAGAAATAGAAAAAATAGCTGAAACTACTCAATCTACTATTGAGAGTAACGGAGACAGATTCTATTCTCCCTTAGTAAAAAATATTGCTTCTCAAGAAGGTATTAAGCAACAAGAACTTGACAATATAGCTGGGACAGGAAAAGATGGGCGTGTTTGGACCACTTCCAGTGAGGGACTTTTCCTTGT
>CAYGMB010000141.1:0-3094 GCA_964350765.1 uncultured Flavobacteriaceae bacterium | reverse complement strand
ATATTTTAAGTTATCTTGAAAATCGTACTGCAACACCTGAAATTAATAAGGAGGTTACAGATACCACTAGTAAAGTTCAATCAAAAGCAGCACTAGATACTCCTCAAAAACCTAAAACAACTATATCTGTAAATGGAGGTGATGAGATTATAGAAATGACCCGTATGGGCAAGTTAATTTCACACCACATGGTTGAAAGTGTACAGACTTCAGCACATGTACAATCCTTTATAGAAGCAGATGTAACAAATATCTGGAATTGGAGAAATAAGGTTAAAAACGATTTTCAGAAAAGAGAAGGGGAGAAGCTTACGTTTACACCTATATTTATGGAAGCCGTTGCAAAGGCAATTAAGGATTTCCCAATGATAAATATTTCTGTAGATGGTGATACTATTATTAAAAGAAAAAATATTAACCTTGGGATGGCTGCAGCATTAGCAGATGGAAACCTTATTGTTCCTGTTATTAAAAATGCAGATCAACTTAACCTTGTTGGTATGAGTAAAGCTGTGAATGACTTGGCAGAACGCGCTAGGGCAAACAAGTTAAAACCAGACGAAATACAAGGTGGGACTTATACGGTTACTAATGTTGGTACATTTGGAAGTATTATGGGGACTCCTATAATAAATCAACCTCAAGTAGCAATATTGGCTCTAGGAGCAATCAGAAAAGTGCCTGCTGTTATAGAAACCCCAGATGGAGACTTTATAGGGATTAGGTATAAGATGTTCTTAAGTCACAGTTATGATCATAGAGTGGTAAATGGAGCGCTAGGAGGACAGTTCGTAAAAGCTGTTAAAGATTATCTTGAGGCTTGGGATATAAACAGAGAGATTTAATTTTTAAGCTCCTCTAAGATATTTTCTATAGTTTCATACCCGTAGATTGCATAACTTTTGTTCCAAATTACTGGTAGTTTAAACACAATGGTTTCAGTTGGGTCTTTTTGCAAGAACTTCTTAAACTGTTCGTAGAGTGCTTTATCTTGGTATATGTTAAAAGTCTTGAATGAGACTCTATTGTTTTTTAAAATGTTTTCTAGAAGAATACATTTGTCACAGTCTTCTACAACAAAAAGAACTATCCTATCTTCAACAATACTAGATATGTCATTTGTTTTTTTCTCAGAGTCTATAATTAATGGTTCTTTCTCTGCGTTGAGGTATAAATCATAGCTATAGGTGGATGGAATTCCGTCTATTTCAATTAGAGTAGTCATATAGGTAGTGCTATTTGGTGGTGTGTTTTTTATTATAGGAGCAGAAGAACTTCGTCTAAAACCTTTGGCATGTACTAACAAAAAAATATTAATACTGTCATTTGTTGTGTTTTTTGCACTTAGCACAATTCTTTTTCCTTGTCTCTTTTCAATTATAAAAACTTTTTCATCTTGACTAAAACCAAAAAATGGAAGAGTAATAAATTTTAATAAGTGATACATAATTCAAAAATAGGAATTAGTATTTTTGCTGCATAAATTATACCAATGGATTTAAAGCTTAGTAAACCTATTTGTTTTTTTGATTTAGAAACTACTGGAGTAAACGTTGCAAGTGATAGGATAGTAGAGATTTCTATTTTAAAAGTTTTCCCTAATGGAAACAAAGAAAGTCATACTTGGCGCGTTAACCCAACAGTTCCCATTCCAAAAGCAACTACTGCTGTTCATGGAATTACCGACGAAATGGTTGCTAATGAACCTACATTTAAAGAATTAGCCCCAAAAGTATACAATCTTATTAAGGATAGTGATCTTGGAGGGTATAACTCCAATAGATTCGATATTCCACTTTTGGCTGAAGAGTTGTTACGAGCAGAAGTAGATTTCGATTTAAAAAAAGCAAATTCGGTAGATGTACAAACTATATTTCATAAAAAGGAGAAAAGAACACTTGAGGCGGCCTATAAGTTTTATTGTAATAAAGATCTAACAGATGCACACTCCGCAGAAGCAGATACAAATGCAACCTATGAAGTTCTTAAATCACAATTAGATAGATACAATGATCTTGAAAATGATATAAATTTTCTTGCCAATTTTAGCGCACATAAAAATTTTGCAGACTTTGCTGGTTATATTGGATATGATAAAAATAAGAGAGAGATCTTTTCCTTTGGAAAACACAAAGGGAAATTGGTTGAAGATGTGTTGGAGAATGAACCTGGGTATTTTGGTTGGTTATTAAATGCCGACTTTCCTCTTTATACAAAGAAAGTACTAACAAGAATAAAATTGAGTAAACTTAATAATAAGCTATAGTATGAAAATTATTTGTGTAGGAAGAAACTATGCTGCTCATATTAAAGAGCTCAATAATGAGAAGCCTGAGCATCCTGTATTATTTTTAAAACCAGATACTTCTATTTTATTAAAAAAACAGCCTTTTTTTATTCCTGATTTCTCAAATGAGGTACATCACGAAGTAGAAGTTTTGGTGAAGATTAATAGAATTGGCAAACATATAGACAAAAAATTTGCACACAAATACTATGATGAAATTGGATTGGGTATAGATTTTACGGCTAGAGATTTACAAACTCAACTAAAATCTAAAGGGTTACCTTGGGAAAAGGCAAAAGCTTTTGATGGAGCTGCAGTAATAGGTAATTTTTTACCTAAAGATTCGTTTACAAGCGTAGATAATATTTCGTTTTCATTAAAGAAGAATGATACAGTAGTGCAAGAAGGTAATACATCCTTGCTCTTGTGGAAAATAGATGAGTTAATCGAATATATTTCAAAATATTTTACTTTAAAGATTGGAGATATTATATTTACAGGGACACCAGCAGGTGTAGGCAGTATTTCTGCTAACGATGTTTTAAAAGGGTACATCTTTGAAAAAGAACTCTTTTCTATTAAAATTAAATAAATGAGTAAACATTATTCAAGAGAAAGTATACTAGAAGTTGCAGGAGGTGATGAGGATTTTGCATCTGTTATAGTAGCAGCTTTCTTAGAAGAAATACCTCCTGACTTAGCTTCATTAGAAAAAGCGGTTGGTAATGATAATAAGGAGCTTGCCTATCAATTTGCACATAAAATGAAACCAAATATAGAGATGTTTGGAATTAATATTATGAAAGA
>CAYGMB010000140.1:0-6116 GCA_964350765.1 uncultured Flavobacteriaceae bacterium | reverse complement strand
TTTTGTTTAGATATTTTTGAAGATATATGTACTGGAGACAATTTCTCTGCTTATGTAAAAAAAGTTAGATATGACAATAAAATTGATATTGTCTTACAACCTCCAGGTTATAAAAGTATAGAACCTAATGCTAAGTTTATTTTAGACGAATTAAAAGCAGCTGGAGGATTTATTGGGCTGCATGATAAAAGTGATCCAGAAGCAATAAAAAATGAATTAGGTATGAGTAAGAAGAGTTTTAAGAAAGCGATTGGTACACTTTATAAAGACAAACAGATAATTATTAAAGATGACGGAATAGAACTAATTGAATAATTGCTAAGTTCAAATCTATAACCGAAATGTAGGGCTAAAAAAGATTAGGAGTTTACTAAAAAGTTCTAACTGTTTATTGATTTACTCGGTATATATCCAATGGTGAAAAAAAGTAAACAGGTCTTTGTTCTTGATACACAGCATTTTTTAAGCCGTAATTTGTAGTTCCATTCCTAGAATTATTTCCATTAACTGAAAAATAAAAGGTAAGCCCCTTTGGTGTCGCTTTTGCTTTACCATCCCACTTTTTGGTAATATAACTTTGTCTTTTAGCTAAGGCTTCAGTCATGTTTACAGGAGTTCTGTAATTATCCTCATTCATTTTAAAAGTAGGTAATTGTGAGTCAAACAAAGTTGGAGAGGTAATTAAAGAAAAAGTTGCTAAATCTTCAATAAGAGGAAGTGATTCAGCATCAATTGTGAAATAGCGAGTTTCGAAATCAAGCTGAGAAAACATTGAAAATGGAATAAAAAGTAATGAGAAAAGTAGCTTTTTCATAGCTTATTTGTATCAAATTTTAAGCCAAAATTAAAAGTTTAATTTTTTTGAAATTTTTGGAGGTACAGCATCTTTATGAACCATAATGCTTATAGTTTTTAAGCGCATATAAGCTTCGCTAAAATATACATAACCTCCATTGGCGTTTCTACTTTCGTCTGTTCCCCAACTGTTTTTTACTTTATAATATGTTGTGCCATTTTGGTCTTGTAATATTCCTGTAACATGCATCAAGTGGTCATCTGTAGTTGTGTAGTTTTCAAATTCGTCTTGTCGATATTGTTGTGTGATGTTCATTTCAGGGTAAATACCTTGTAATGCTTTTACGTTATTATTTGTATCCATAGGAATTACAGCAACTCCATCTTTCGATGAAAAAGTACGTTCACTTACATCACAATCCAACTCAACTGTAAACCCATTTTTAAGTGCATAATTTATGGTATTCATCAATTCATCTAGTGGAACATTATTAAAGCTTCCATAACTCCAATTGTCAGGAATATTCAGAATAAATTTGTCATAAAAAGGAGCATGAGTAAAAGAGGTAAGGGTTACATAATCATTTGGATTGAGTTTTGTCATTTCCAAGAAACTCTTTGGGGTATACTGCTTTCCTTGATAGGTAAATTGTGTAATATTTTTTCCAAGATAAACATCCAACACCCCTTCTATAGCTAGTTTCCATTTTTTACTTAATTTTCTGCCTGGGTTGTCAATATACGTTTTAAGCATAGACTCTAAAACAGCCACCATCTCCGCATGATTATGATTAGTTTCACTATCTAGCAAACCATTAAAAGCCTCTTGTGGTACAAGTCCGTATTTTGCAACCACATTAATTACATCATGCGCTAAACCACCTTCAGAAAATTGTGCTTTTCCTTGTCGCATCACAAAGTTTTCTGCTTTTTTTGGGTAGGTATTACGTACTGTGTACATTTCAGATAAATCAATTTGATCTCCTGTTAGTCTTATAATTTCAGATTCTAAAAAAGAAGAGGTAGAAAAACTCCAGCACGTTCCTGTTCTTCCTTGACTGATTACTGGTGTGGCTTCTAGGTCAATAATTTCGGTAAACTTATAAGCTTCTTGGGCATTTATTGGAAATAAAAAACAAGCAAAAAAGCTAATTGATAAACTGAATTTTAGAAATCTATAATGTTTCATTTGGAATTTTTAAAGAGTATCTTTGATGTAAATTTAATAAATATGAGTACACCTAACTGGAAAACTGCCAAAGAATATACAGATATTACTTATAAAAAAAGTAATGGAGTTGCAAGAATTGCATTTAACAGACCAGATGTTCGTAATGCATTTAGGCCCAAAACCACAAGCGAGTTGCTTGATGCTTTTCATGATGCTCAAGAAGATACTTCTATAGGAGTAGTTTTATTGTCTGCTGAGGGACCTTCTAGTAAAGACGGTGTGTATAGTTTTTGTAGTGGAGGAGATCAAAAAGCAAGAGGACATCAAGGATATGTTGGAGAAGACGGTTATCACAGGCTTAATATTCTAGAAGTACAACGGCTTATTAGATTTATGCCTAAAGCTGTAATATGTGTAGTGCCAGGTTGGGCTGTTGGTGGTGGCCATAGTTTACATGTGGTTTGTGACATGACACTAGCAAGTAAAGAATATGCTATTTTTAAACAGACCGATGCAGATGTTACAAGTTTTGATGGTGGTTATGGTAGTGCATACCTAGCTAAAATGGTAGGACAAAAAAAGGCGAGAGAAATATTCTTTTTAGGCAGGAATTATAGTGCGCAAGAGGCTTTTGAGATGGGTATGGTAAATGCTGTAATACCCCATGCAGACTTAGAGCAAACAGCCTACGAATGGGCTCAAGAGGTGTTAGGCAAATCTCCAACATCCATTAAAATGTTGAAATTTGCTATGAACTTAACTGATGATGGTATGGTTGGGCAACAAGTTTTTGCGGGTGAAGCCACTCGTCTAGCGTATATGACCGAGGAAGCAAAAGAAGGGCGCGATGCTTTTCTTGAAAAAAGAAAACCTAACTTTGAAAAAAAATGGTTGCCTTAAGCATAACGTATAGGTATAATTAATATGGAGACACCCATACATAAGCTATCAATTGTCATTCCTGCCTATAACGAAGGTAAAACGATTTATAAGATTTTAGATAAAATCAAAGAGGTAGAGCTATTGCAAGACATAAAAAAAGAAGTGATTATTGTTAATGATTGCTCTACCGATAATACAGAAGCAGCTATTTTAGAATACCAAGCTAACTCCCCTTCCTTGTCTATAACTTATTATAAACATGATACTAATAAAGGGAAAGGAGCAGCTCTACATACTGGAATTAGCAAGGCTACTGGTGAGTATCTTGTGATACAAGATTCCGATTTGGAGTACGATCCACAAGAGTACAATTTATTACTTGCACCAGTAGTAAATGGCTTTGCAGATGTGGTTTATGGCTCACGTTTTGTGAGTGGAAAACCCCATAGAATCCTCTTTTTTTGGCATACCATTGGAAACAAGTTTTTAACTTCGTTATCCAATATGCTTACCAACCTTAACTTAACTGACATGGAGACCTGTTACAAGCTATTTAATACACAAATGATACAGGCATTGTCACTAAAAGAAAACCGTTTTGGATTTGAGCCAGAGATCACCGCAAAAATATCTCGTGTACCTAATATACGTATTTATGAGGTAGGTATCTCCTATTACGGGCGGACCTATGAGGAAGGGAAAAAAATAGGATGGAAAGATGGATTTAGAGCAATTTACTGTATCCTTAAGTATAATTTATTTGCAAGGTATATAAAGTAGTCTGTCCCATTAAAGATTAATACTTAAAAAGTGCGAATACTATAAAAACGCCAAACTTTGTCTTATAAAGTTTGGCGTTTTTATTTGTATTACTTCTTGAAAATTATGACAATACTTGGAAATTTTCCACAGCTTCATCAATTTTAGTGTCACCTTCTAAAATTTCAAAAGATTGATTTTTAGCAACATTATTGTCTAGACTTTTTACTAACGTTTTTGCAACATCCCATCGAGATATCTCTCCTTGTTTGCCAATTTTGTTTTCAAGCTTAATTTTTCCAATACCTTCTTTATTTGTAAGTGCTCCAGGTCTAACAATTGTAAAATTTAAACCACTTATATCTAAATATTGGTCTGCATTTTGTTTGGCTTGAAGATATTCTTTTAATTCACCTTTGGGATTATCTGCCCCCATAGAACTTAGCATTACAAATTTTTTTATGTGTTCTTTCTTAGAGGCATCTATTAATTTTTGAGCACCTTTTTGGTCAACATTTAATACGTCTTTTCCTTTAGAACCTGCAGCAAATATAACTTTGTCAATTCCCTTAGTAGTATGTGAAATATCTGATGTAAGATTACCTAAAACTGTTTTAATCCCTTTGTTTTCAAAATTTTCTCTTTGCGATTCATTTCTAACCATTGCTATAGGGGTATAGAGTGGCGAGTCTTTTAAAATGTTTATAATTTTATTTCCGGTGGTGCCTGTAGCACCTGCAACTAATATATTTTCCATACTTTAATATACAAAACACAGTATAGGCTTTAAAAAACCTTAACGCACTTTAACTCTTAAATCAAAAAAATAATATAAATTAATATTCATTTTCAATGAAGAGGTAATGTAAATAGCATTTCATGAACCAAATTTTTCAACTTTAGGTATTGTTTTATAGTTAATACGCTTCATCATGCACATTAGCAACTGCTCGACCACTAGGATCATTTAGATTTTTAAAACTCTCGTCCCATTCTAAAGCAACAGCGCTACTACAGGCCACACTTGGTATTGAGGGTACTGTTAATGCTGCCGCATCACTAGGAAAATGATCTTCAAAAATAGTACGATAATAAAATTCTTCCTTGCTAGTTGGTGTCTGTATAGGAAAGCGGTATTGTGCGTTTTCCATTTGTTCTTTGGTAACTTGTGAGTCTACTAATTCTTTCAAGGTGTCTATCCAACTATAACCCACTCCATCACTAAATTGTTCTTTTTGTCGCCACGCTACAGCTTCTGGAAGCATATCTCCAAAAGCTTCACGTAATACCCATTTTTCCATAGCTTGTTTGGCTTTTGGATTGTCTTGTCCAGAAATTATCATTTTATCTTTTGGATTTAATCGCATAGCTACATCCATAAACTCCTTATCTAAGAATGGAACACGACCTTCAATTCCCCATGATGCTAGTGATTTGTTTGCTCGTAAACAATCATACATGTGAAGCTTGTCAAGTTTTCTTACATTTTCTTCATGAAAGTCTTTTGCTGATGGTGCTTTATGAAAATAGAGATATCCTCCAAAAATTTCATCGGCTCCTTCACCAGATAAAACCATCTTTATCCCCATAGCCTTTATTGCTCTTGCTAATAAAAACATAGGAGTAGAGGCTCTAATAGTTGTAATGTCATAGGTTTCAACATGATATATAACATCTCTTATAGCGTCTATACCTTCTTGTATAGTAAAATGTATTTCGTGGTGTACAGTTCCTAAATGGTTAGCTACTTTTTGCGCCGCTGCTAAATCTGGAGAGCCTTCGAGTCCAATCGCAAAAGAGTGTAAACGAGGATACCAAGCATTTTCTTTGTCTCCACTCTCAATACGTTTATCTGCATATTTTTTAGCTAGGGCAGAGGTAATAGAGGAATCCAAGCCACCAGAAAGTAACACTCCATATGGCACGTCACTCATTAACTGTCTATGTACTGCAGCATCTAGTGCTTTTCTTAAATCTTTTATGGATGTTTCGTTTTCCTTTACATTTTCAAACTCCATCCAATCACGTGTCCACCACCTTTTAAGTTCCCCTTCTTTACTATCTAAATAATGTCCTGGTGGAAATAATTCAATTTTTGTACAAACACCTTCTAGCGCTTTTAATTCACTTGCAACGTAAAAAGTTCCATCTTTATCCCAACCCATATATAATGGAATAATCCCCATGTGATCTCTTGCAATTAAGTAATTGTCTGTTTCAACATCATATACTGCAAATCCAAAAATTCCATTTAGTTCGTCTAAAAATGTATTTCCCTTTTCTTTATATAATGCTAATATAACCTCGCAATCACTTTTTGTTTGGAAATTGTAAGTGCCTTCAAATTGCTGGCGTAGCTCTTTATGATTATAAATTTCACCATTGGCAGCTAATACTAAATTTTTATCTTCAGAAAATAAAGGTTGTTTTCCAGAGGTAGGATCTACAATGGCAAGCCGCTCATGTGCCATAATTGCTTTAGGATTATCAAAAACACCGCTCCAATCTG
>CAYGMB010000139.1:5869-6129 GCA_964350765.1 uncultured Flavobacteriaceae bacterium | reverse complement strand
AATGCATCAACCGAAATAGCACCTATGACATCTGCAAGGTATGACAATTTATGAGCTTTCAATAGACTATAAATCCCATAGGCACTCATAAATTGTGTACCATTAAGTAATGCTAAACCTTCTTTTGCTTGTAATACAACAGGTTCTAAATCATATTTTTTCAAAGCTTTTTTTGATGAAACAATTGCATCATCAAGGTAAACCTCCCCTTTACCCAATAGTGGTAAAGCTAAATGAGCTAAAGGAGCTAAATCACCAGA
>CAYGMB010000139.1:621-5755 GCA_964350765.1 uncultured Flavobacteriaceae bacterium | reverse complement strand
CAGTAGCTTGATAATAGGTTTTGGAACATAATCGCCCGTACCACAAGCATGAGACATTACTAAGTTTTCTTGGAGTTTAGATAAGTTTTCAGTAGAAATTTTCACATTACATAATGACCCAAATCCAGTATTAATACCATAAACAGGTGTATCATTATCCTTTATTTTGTTAGATAAGTAGGTGTGGCATTTTTTAATGTTGAGTGTTGCCTCTTCAGAAAGTTCAAGTTGCTTATTAGATTCAATAATATCCTTAATAGTAGATAATTGTAGAACTTCACTACTTATGTAATGGATTTCTTGCATAGTTTAGGTTGTTTTGTCTTGCTAAAATACAATTTAGATTACAAAATAGCTTGTTTAAAGAACAACTCTAAAATAAAAATGTACTTTTATAAAAAATCTCTTTTTATGAAAAAAATAACGTTAATACTACTATCAGTTTTAATATTTTCCTGTGCTGAAGAGCCAAAAGATTTTGTAATCTTTTCAGGAAAAATTACAAATAGCGATATTAATTCTCTTCAAGTTCGTAAAAAGGGATATTCTAAAACCATACAAGTAAACGAAAATGGTAATTTTAATGATACACTTAAAATAGATACTGGTATCTATTCTGTTTATATTGGAAAAGAAAGGACTACTATTTTTCTAAAAAATGGATATGAAATTGATATGAGCATAGATGTAGAGCAATTTGACGAAACCGTTAGTTATAGTGGCGTAGGGTCGAAAAACAGTAACTTTCTTGCAAAAAAATCTTTACTTGAAGAAAAACTGTTAGAGGCAGATTTGAATAACCTTGATCAAGCTGGCTTGAATACTAAAATGACTACAATTGAAAAAAGTCTAAATGAGTATATAGATAATGCTAAGGATATTGATACTATGATTATTAACTCAAGTAAAAAAGATGTCAAAGGACTTATAAAGTCTTACAAGAATTATTATTCTGGATTAATTTCTCTTAGGAAAGCATTACCTAAAGGAGCTACTTCTCCTACTTTTAACAATTACGAAAATTATGCTGGTGGGACTACCTCCCTAGAAGATTTAAAAGGAAAATATGTATACATAGATGTTTGGGCAACTTGGTGTGGACCGTGTAAAGTTGAAATTCCTCATTTAAAAAAAATAGAAGCAGATTATCATGATAAGGAAATTGCTTTTGTAAGTATGTCTATAGATGATGATAGAACTCATAAAGGATCATGGGAACTAGCCAATAAAGACTGGAGAGCTATGGTAGCAGATAAAAAACTGGGTGGAATACAGATTATGGCGCCAAAAGGATGGCAATCACAGTTTATTAAAGATTATAAAATTAAGGGAATTCCAAGGTTTATATTAATTGATAAAGAGGGAAATATTATAGATGCAAGTGCACCAAGACCATCAGACCCAAAACTACGTGAGGTATTTGATAGATTAATATAAAATTGCACAGATTTAAGTTATAAGTATTTTGTTTCGTTTACTCAGTCTCTGCTTTTTCCTGTGTAGCTTGCTCCTGTTTAAACAATTCTATATAGGCATCTGGTATAAAGTCTATAATATCACTAGCCATAACTGCCTCATATCCCATCTGTCTGGACGCTAAAACACCTGAACTTCCATGTAAATAAACCCCAAATACTGAAGCAAGTAGGCTATCATATCCTTGGGATAACAACCCAGAAATAATACCAGTTAACACATCACCACTACCTGCGGTAGCTAAGGCTTGATTTCCACTAGTATTAATGTATAATTTATCTTCAAAAACAACAATTGTAAATGTCTCTTTAATTACGATAACAACATCGTACTTTTTTGCTAATGCTTTTACTTTTTCTATTTTATCGTAATCATTTTTCCAAGTACCAATAAGGCGCTCTAACTCTCCTTTGTGTGGCGTTAATACAGATTTCTCAGGAATTAATTTTAGCAAACTTTTATCTTTTGCTATACAATTTATTGCATCTGCATCAATTACTATTGGGGTATTACTTTTTTTAAAAAGATCTTTAACTGCATTAACAGTTTGGTCACTAGTTCCTATTCCTGGACCAAGAGCAATACAATTAGGAGAAAAACTAAAGTTTATATTAGATAGCTCATTTTCATTATCATCCGTTAATATCATAGCTTCTGGGAGACTCGTTTGTAGAATTGTGTATCCTGCTTTTGGGATAAATGCAGTAGTAAGACCGCTCCCAATTTTTAAGCTAGCCTTTGTACTTAAAACAGCTGCACCCATTTTACCATAACTACCTGCAACAACAAGCGTATGACCGTATGTACCTTTATGACTAAACCTGTCACGGGGTTTATATAATTGTTGGGCTTCAGGTTTAGAAATTACTTGAGCATAAGGCTCTGTGGTATATATGTACTCTGGATCTAATCCTATATCTAATACTTCAAAAAAAGGAACAAACTTAGCAGTTTCGGGTAGAAAAAAAGAAAATTTAGGCGCTTGGAATGCAAGTGTATGATTAGATTTAATTACAGCATCAGCATCCTCTAAAGGTTGGTTAGCGTACATTCCACTTGGTATATCAATTGACAATGTGAACGCCTTGTTTTCATTAAGATATTTAATCAATTCCTTAACCCATCCTTCAGGAGGTCTATTTAATCCAATACCAAAAATAGCATCGATTATTATATCATCTTTATGTATTTCTGGAAAGGCCGCCTCACTTGTCATTAAAATAGGCCACTTCTTTGTTATGTTTTTTACTTTATCATAGTTTATTAAAAAACATTTAGACCTTTTGTCAGTAAAATTGGCAATATAAATAGTGACATTATACCCATTTTCTATTAATAGTCTTCCAAGAACTAAACCATCTCCCCCATTATTACCAATCCCGCAAAAAATATGAATAGGTACTTGTGCACCTTGCATACGTTGATGCAACCAAGCAAAGATTTGCCCTCCTGCTCGTTCCATCAAATCTAAGGATGTAATATTATGTTTCTCTGCAGTTACCTTATCTGCTTCATGTAATTGTGCTGCTGAAAATACCTTCATACTGTTATAAAATCTTTTATTGTAAAAATAATACTTAAAATAGGATTAAATGCCTTATTTACCTAAACTCTATTCTATACATTTGCAACTGTAATTTTTTAAATAGAACTATGAATAATACAGCACTTACTAAAGTACATGAAGCACTTGGCGCAAAAATGGTTCCTTTTGCAGGATATAACATGCCTGTTTCTTATGAAGGTGTAAATGTAGAGCACGAAACAGTTAGAAACTCGGTTGGTATTTTTGATGTTTCCCACATGGGAGAATTTTTAGTCTTAGGTCCTAATGCTTTAGAGTTAATTCAAAAAGTTTGTAGTAACGATGCCTCTAAGTTAGTGGATGGACAAGCGCAATACAGTTGTTTTCCTAATGAAGAAGGAGGTATTGTAGATGATTTAATTGTGTATAGACTAGATGCTGAAAAATGGTTACTAGTTGTAAATGCTTCCAATATAGAAAAAGATTGGAACTGGATTAACCTTCATAATACAATGAAGGCGGAACTAAGAAATATTTCTGAAGAATATTCACTTCTTGCCATTCAAGGTCCTAAAGCAGTTGAAGCTATGCAATCTTTAACTTCTGAAGATTTGAGTGCCATTAAATTTTACACATTTAAAGTTTCAGATTTTGCTGGAATTCCTCACGTAATCATTAGTGCGACAGGCTATACTGGAAGTGGTGGTTTTGAAATTTATTGCAAAAACAACGAGGTAGAACAAATATGGAATCATGTTTTAACAGCAGGAAAAAATTTTGGAATAAAACCTATTGGTCTTGCTGCTAGAGACACCTTACGTTTGGAAATGGGTTACTGTCTTTATGGAAATGATATAGATGATAGCACTTCACCAATAGAAGCTGGGTTGGGTTGGATTACCAAGTTCACAAAGGACTTTATTAATTCAGAAAACTTAAAAAAGCAAAAAGAAACTGGAGTTTCAAAAAAATTGGTTGGGTTCGAATTAACAGAAAGAGGAATCCCTCGACAAGGGTACACAATCGTTAACAATGAAGGTACTACAATTGGCGTTGTAACTAGTGGAACAATGTCTCCTTCCCTTAATAAAGGAATTGGTTTAGGTTATGTAACCATAGAAAATAGTAAAGTTGATACAGAAATTTTTATTCAGATAAGAAAAAATAAAGTAGCTGCCAAAGTTGTTAAACTACCATTTTACAAAAAATAGATATCTGTTTTGAATAGAATTTTAATTCTTGGTGCTACTGGTTTTATTGGTCAATCAATATATAAGGAGCTGCGTGCCTACTTTGATATTTACGGTACATACGCTACTCCAACCACTTATACAACTGAAAACAGTATACTTTTTTCCTATAACTGTGAAGAAGATAGCATTTATACTATTTTAAAAGAGGTAGCGCCATCTTTAATAATATCTTGTTTTAGTGGCAAGTATCCAAGTAGATTTAAGGCACATGAGGAAATTGCAACATATACAGCAACTTCTCAAGAATGTAAACTTTTATTTTTTTCTTCTTCATCTGTTTTTGATGGCGCATGTAGATATCCATCCTACGAAACTGATTCATTAAACCCTCAAACTATAGAGGGGCGCTATTTTGCTTCAGTAGAAAAAATGCTACTAACAATACCTAAAGAAAAGGTTATAATTGCTAGATTACCAATGGTGCTTGGAGTAACAGCTCCACGTGTAATACAATTACAGCAAGCTATAAAAAATCATGCTGCTTTTGATGTTTATCCTAATCTAGTTATAAGCGCAACAACAGTAGATAAAGTTAGTCAACAAATTCACTATTTAATTAGTAAAAACTTAAGCGGAATTTTTCATTTATCAAGTAAAGATGTAATACATCACGATGATCTTTTCAAAGAAATTGCTCAGGCTTTTGGTTCACAAATGCCTATTTTTAAACATGTATTTTCTAGTAACGATGATAGGTTTTTAGCTATTCTACCAAAACACAATACATTACCAGAGAATTATACTATTACTATAGAAGAAGTAATAGAAAGTTGTACACTAAAAGACGAAATAAATACATTAAAACAAAAAATATGAATCCTTTAGAGGAAAATAAAATCCATCAAAATTTAAAAGAACACCCTGGTTGGGAGTATTATGA
>CAYGMB010000139.1:0-611 GCA_964350765.1 uncultured Flavobacteriaceae bacterium | reverse complement strand
ACATACCTCACTTCAGTTTTCTTCTTTTAAAGATGCTTTTGCAATGATGACGCGCATTGCTTTTGAAGCTGAAGAAATGCAACACCATCCAGATTGGACTAATGTGTACAATACACTTCACATTTCTTTAAATACGCATGATGCTGGTGGTGTGACTAAAAAAGATTTTGAACTCGCAAAGATTATTGATAAACTTGTTGGGTAATTAATACTAATCACATTTTTATATTTTTGCAAAAAATACATTTTTATGGGAAGAGCCTTTGAGTTTAGAAAAGCACGAAAAATGAAACGTTGGTCTGCAATGTCCAAAGCATTTACACGTATAGGTAAAGACATTGTTATGGCAGTAAAAGAGGGAGGTCCAGACCCAGACGCAAACTCAAAACTTAGAGCTGTTATACAAAATGCCAAGGCTGTTAATATGCCTAAAGACAATATAGAGCGAGCTATTAAAAGAGCAAGTGACAAAAGTATTGGTGATTATAAAGAGGTTCTTTTTGAAGGTTATGCCCCTCATGGTATTGCCATTTTAGTAGAAACAGCAACAGATAACAATACACGTACTGTAGCTAATATTCGCTCATACTTTAACAAGTGTGATGGTAGTT
>CAYGMB010000138.1:3018-6143 GCA_964350765.1 uncultured Flavobacteriaceae bacterium | reverse complement strand
CAACTCATCTTAGAAGAAATTTTCCCTAGTGAAAAAGTAGATGTACCAGACCCCTATTACGGAGGTGACCAAGGCTTTGAAAATGTTTATGAAATGCTAGACAAAGCTTGTGAGAGTATCGCAAATAGACTTTCGCACTAGAAGATTCGCTTCTTTTTTAGTACTTTAGTAAAAAAAGCCATGAAAAAATTTACTACTATGCTATTCCTTATCTTTTCGGTAAGTGTAGCTACAAGCCAATTTATTGAACTTGACCTTGTACAAAACGGATTTAATAATCCTGTAAATCTTCAAAATGCAGGAGACGAACGTTTATTTGTTGTAGAACAAGGAGGTCGTATTAAAATTATGCAACCTAATGGGGATGTTAATGCAGATTTGTTTTTAGATATTTCATCACAAATTTCTAGTGGTGGAGAACGCGGTCTACTTGGTCTCGCTTTTCATCCAGATTATTCTAATAATGGTTTTTTCTATGTGTATTACACAAAACCAAACGGAGATTCTCAAATTTCAAGATTTTCAGTAGACTCAAATAATCCAGATCTTGCAGACCCTGGTTCTGAGTTCCCTCTATTAGATTTTGAGCAACCATTCTCAAATCATAACGGAGGTTGTCTAGCTTTTGGCCCAGATGGCTTCTTATACATTTCTTCTGGAGATGGCGGTAGTGGTGGAGATCCTGGAAATAGAGCACAAAACACCACACTTCTTTTAGGAAAATTATTACGAATAGATGTAGATATACCATCTGGAGGTAATAATTACAGTATACCACCAGACAACCCTTTTGCAGGAAGTACCGCTAATGCACAAGAAATTTGGGCATATGGACTAAGGAATCCATGGAAATTTTCTTTCGATAGTGCTAATGGAGACATCTGGATAGGAGATGTTGGACAGGGAGAAGTCGAAGAGATTGATAAAGCAGCTCTTATTGATGCAGGGTTGAATTACGGATGGAGATGTTATGAAGGTTCAGAACCCTTTAATACAGCTGGTTGTCCACCGGTTGCTGACTTAACCTTCCCAATTGCAGAATATTCTTCTGCAAGTAACACATCTAATTGTTCTATAACTGGCGGGAATGTATATCGAGGAACCGAATATCCAGACTTTGTAGGTTTATATTTTTTCGCTGATGTTTGTAGTGGGCTAATAGGTACAGTAGATCAAAATGGAAACTTAACAGAACATGGAACTTTTGGAGGCTCTTGGGTTTCCTTTGGAGAAGATGTTAACAATGAATTATATATAGTTAGTATTACTGGTAGTATATCAAGAGTAAGACAACCAGTAGAACTTGGAATAGAAGAAAATATAGCAGAGACCTTTGAAATGTTTCCTAATCCAGCTTCAGAAAGCGTAACCTTAAAACTACAAAATAATAAAATTGAAGCTATTTCTATTACAGATGTTAAAGGAAGTATCGTTTTATCAAACAGCAATTTAAACACATCACGAACTGAACTTAATGTAAGCGATCTTAATACTGGTTTCTATTTAGTAACTGTTAAAACAGTTACAGGATATAACATCGTAAAAAAACTTGTTATTAAGTAGTATGGTAAATACTAAAGGAAATCTATATTTAATTCCATGTACATTAGGAGACACACCTCCTCTAGAAGTATTACCACTATTAGTTAAAAAAGCAATTGAGCATATTAATCACTATGTGGTTGAGCATGAAAAGACAGCAAGACGTTTTATTAAAAGTATAGACCCAAAAAAAGCGCAACCAGATTTAGAGTTTCAACTTATTAATAAGTTTACTAATGAGCTAGAGATTCCTCAAATGCTAAACCCTTGTTTAGAAGGACACGATGTTGGAATTATTAGTGATGCTGGTTGTCCAGGTATTGCAGACCCTGGTGCTATGCTTGTTGCAGAAGCACATAGAAATAATATAAAAGTAGTTCCACTTGTTGGTCCTTCATCTTTACTGCTAGCGATGATGGCTAGTGGATTTAACGGGCAAAATTTTGCTTTTAACGGGTATTTACCAATTGATAGAAGAGAGCGGAAAAACGAAATAAAAAAACTAGAAAAACTTTCACTTGACAAAGGTCAATCACAACTTTTTATTGAAACACCATATAGAAATAACCAAATGCTAGAGAGCTTATTAACTAGCTTACATGATGAAACACAAGTTTGTATTGCTTGTGATATTACTTTACCAACAGAGTATATTAAAACATTACCTATAAAGCTTTGGAAAAAAACAAAAGTGGATCTCAATAAGAGACCCACTTTATTTATAATACAGAAGTAATAAAATTTTTACAAAAGCACTTTAGCTTTTCTATTAGGTATAATGTGCGAAGTATCATAACCAGAAAACTTGCGTAAGTAATGTTTTATTGAAGTGCCAAAAGCGTCACTAAAAGCTATTGCTCCACCACTTCTTAAATACTTCTTTACATTTCCGGCACCTGCAAGATGTGCTGCTGCCAAAATTCCTGATTCAGTAATTTTTACACCACCTATATTTCTACCAACATATCTTTTAATATCTTTTCTAAGTATCCATTTGTTACGAGAAGTATATGCGCTAAATGCTTTTTCTTGTAATTCTGAATCTGCTAAAAAAAGATCTGGATTATAAACCCCTATCATTTGTAAAGTTGTTCTCGCAAATTGATACTTTCCTAAATAACCAAATGTATTTATTGTTGAGTAATTGCCTCTAGATTCTTTAAAACCTAAAGCCTCTTTAAAACCTACATATGACTTACCTAAAAATAAACTATAAGGAGATACTTCTTCTTGAGATAAAATAATTTCATCTACATTAGGAACATAAAAAAACAATTCGGAGTCATCTGCTACTTTGTAGTGCGATAAATCTATTTGTTTTTTGTAAGTAAAGCCGGTTGCAACTACTATAGTTACGATTAAAACGGCTACAAATTGTATAATGTTTTGCTTCATTTATTTGAAATTTAGAAACATTAAATGCCTCTTATTTTCAGCGCGCAAATATACAATAAATTATAATAAAATGAAAATCAATAAGTTAAATAATGTTAAAGAAAAATATAGATAGCATTTATCAACTATTTTTTGTTAATAAACTGTAAAGCAAATAGTTATCTATTTACTCCATTTTCATTTACCCA
>CAYGMB010000138.1:0-3008 GCA_964350765.1 uncultured Flavobacteriaceae bacterium | reverse complement strand
GCGAACGTAAGCCATTTTGTTTTGGTTGTGCTGCGAAAGTGTTTTAGCAAACTTATGATAACCGAAATTTGTTACATCGGCAACAAAATAAAAGTAATCGTGCTGCTCATAGTTTAGCACTCCATCTATAGCGGATATATCTGGCATAAAAATAGGTCCCGGAGGAACACCAGTATATTTATAAGTATTGTATTTAGAATCTATCTCTAAGTCTTTATAAAGCACTCTCTTAATAACTTGATTAAAATCATTTTCAGTTATTTTTTTCGCATAGATTACTGTAGGGTCTGCTTGTAAAGGCATTCCCTTGTTAATTCTATTAATATAAACACCAGCAACTCTGGGACGCTCTTCAACTTTAGCTGTTTCTTTTTGTACTATAGCTGCCAACGCCATCACTTGGTCTCTTGATAGACCAATTTCTTTAGCTTTATTATTTCGATTTACATTCCAAAAACGATTGTATTCAGTCAACATTTTATCTCGAAAAGCTTCTGGAGAAGTATTCCAATACACCTCGTAACTATTAGGAATGTACATACCTAATGCCGTCTCTGGAGTAAACCCAGCTTTTTTCAAAAAAATAGAATCTTTCATTGCTTGTAATAAGGAAAGACTATCTGCATCTAATTGATTAGACAAGTGCCCAGCCAAATTTTCGAGTCGTTCTTGATTATTGTACTTAACAATAATAGGAACATTATTGCTTCGAATCGCATTTACAATATCATTATTATTCATCCCCTTTTTAATAATAAAATGACCTGGTTTTATATTATTGTGATATTCCTTTTTCACAGCTACTGTCTCGAAGGTAGAAATATCTTGCAACAAAGGCTCTAAATCTCGTAAAACTTCATTAAAAGAGGCGTCTGAAGATATATACACATGTGCTTCTTCATTATTAAAAGAAGTATTAGGACTAAATATAGTTTGGTAGATAAACCAAGAAAATACTGCCATAGCTACTACCCCAAGCAATAAAATTGTAACTATTATTTTTTTTATGTAGGAACTCATACTATGGTCAACTCTGTTTTATTCTGAAATTAATTGATACAAGAATACATCTTTATATTTATCCTTTGTTGCCAACCAATCTTTTTTTACACCATACTTTTTAAAACCCAACTTTTCAAACAACCCTATACTTGCAATATTTCCATCTGCAATTGTAGCATGTATTTGATGTACCAATAACTGGTTAAATACATATTCAATAACCAGCGATAATGATTCTGTAGCATATCCCTTTTGCTTATTTTCTTCTGAAGCAATAATAATCCCCACTCCTACTCGCTTGTTCTTGGGATCAAAATCAAACAAATCAATAAATCCAATTGTTTTTGAAGTACCTATTGTTTCAATAACTAATCGTAGTTGTTTTACTTCATAAATATCTTTGTGAGAGTTTGCTAAATAATCCTTTAATACAAACTTAGAATATGGAGCTAAGGTAGCACTTACTTCCCAGATATTAGAATCATTTTCTAATCTATAAAGAAAAGATAAATCTTCGGGCTCTAAGGCTCTTAATATTATATTTTTAGATTGTAACATTATAGATTAACATCTCCATTAAAAACCATAGTTGCAGGACCAATAAGATAAATATTAGAATAGCCCTCCTCAGATTTTGTAAAAGATACTTTTAAAACTCCCCCAGGTGTATTTAATTGTATTTGGTTTTTATTTGTTAAGCCTTTTTCATAAACAGCTAATGCAACTGCAGTCACTCCTGTTCCACACGAAAGAGTTTCATCTTCTACTCCACGCTCATAGGTTCTAACTGAAAAAATGTCATCTCCTAATTGAGTAACAAAATTTACATTGGCTCCATCATTTCCATACACATTATTTCTAATTTTTTTCCCTTCGCCAAAAACATCATACTTGCTTACATTTTCAACAAACTGCACATGATGCGGAGATCCAGTATTAAGGAATAGATGCGCATTATTATCTTCAATTTCTAAAACATCATTCATTTTTAATGAGACTATTCCCTTTTCAATAGTTGCTTCATGAATACCATCTATAGCCTTAAAAGTAGTTTTGTTAGTAATAATGCCAAGGTAATTTGCAAAGTGGACAATACATCTGCCCCCATTACCACACATACTGCTTAAATTGCCATCCGCATTATAGTATACCATAGTAAAATCGCAATTATCATTATTCTCTAATAAGATAAACCCATCCGCACCTATGCCAAATTTTCGGTCACAAAGACGCTTTACTAGTTTGGTATCGTTTTTGGGAAATTGTAATAGACGATTATCGACAATTACAAAGTCATTACCCGTTCCTTGATATTTATAAAAAGATAATTTCACAACAGCAAAGATACCAAAAGCCTATTTGGCTATCAACTAAATAAAGCTGTTAAATGGACGTTAAAGTATGAAACTTTGTACACTAATTCTCGTCTTAAAAGTGTTAATACTAATGAAATAAAAATTTGAAGACCATGAAGCAAAACATCAAGTTAGTTATTGTAGCACTTATCGCAAGTGCAATAACATTAGGAGGATACTCGCTATTGTCTAGCAAAAACAGTAATACTGCTTTTATTCCTCAACAAGAAGAAACCTCATTTATACCTACAAATTATTCAAGTAAAATGGTAGCTGCTAATGCTGGTATTGATTTTACTGAAGCTGCCGAAAAAACAGTACATTCTGTTGTGCATGTTAAGAATACAACTATAAGTACTCAGCCCTCTAATATTATGGAATTTTTCTATGGAGGCGGAACCCCAAGAGCGATGGTTGGAGCAGGTAGCGGAGTAATTATTTCACCAGATGGATATATCATAACAAACAATCATGTTATTGAGAATGCTTCAGAATTAGAAGTAGCACTTAATGACAATAGAATTTTTAAAGCCGAATTAATTGGGACAGATCCTAAAACAGATATCGCTTTAATAAAAATAGATGCAGACGAAGAATTGCCTTTTGTACCTTTTGGCGATTCAAATAACATAAAAATTGGAGAATGGGTAC
>CAYGMB010000137.1:0-6144 GCA_964350765.1 uncultured Flavobacteriaceae bacterium | reverse complement strand
TTTTATGTAACTTGCAGTTACAACAAACTAAAATCCAGAGCCGCACTGCGCGTAGACCTGCAATAGCGGTAATTTTAAAACGAGAATATTATAGATGAATATTAAAAAATTAGCATTCGGAATTCTGACAATTGGATTGATGAGTTGCAATTCGACACAAAAGGAAAAGAAAGCAGCAGAAACAGAAACCTATCCAGACATAAAAATTGTGGGAGCCATGAAAAACGTGATGTGGAAAGGTGAACTTGCAGGCACTATTAAATTAGACACCATTTCAAATAAAAATGGACTTTATGGACTTGGGCCTTTAAGTTATTTAAAAGGAGAATTGCTGATTAATAACGGGAAAAACTACGTGTCGAAAGTCACATCTGACTCGACAATGACAGTTGAAAAAACATTTGATGTCTCTGCGCCTTTTCTAGTTTATGGAAACGTAACTGAATGGGATGAAATTGAATTACCTGCAGACCTCAAGACAATCAAAGATTTGGAGAAATTTGTTAACAGTAAAACAACCAAATTTAAACGACCTTTCGTGTTTAAAGTAATAGGGCAAGTATCTAGTGCAATAATTCATATTCAAAATTTGCCAGAAGGAACAAAAGTGTCTTCACCTGCCGAAGCGCATCAAGGACAAACCAATTATAATCTAGAAAATGAAAATGTTGAAATTATTGGATTTTTCTCTACAGAACACAAAGGAGTGTTTACCCATCACGATACCAATTTGCATATGCATTTAATTACTCAAGATGAAAGTAAAATGGGACATTTAGACAAAGTGGAACTAGGGGAAATGAAATTGTATCTACCTAAAAAATAAAAGCTAACACCAATGCAGAGGTATGAGTTAGTTTTAATAAAAGGGAGAAAGTTATGAACCATAGAGCTTTATCAAAAATTGCCGGAATAAGCTATTTAATAATATTTTTTGCTGCAATTTTCGCAAATTTCTTCGCACTAGAATCTATTATTGAATCCCCAATCGAAACAGTTACAGAAAATCATTTAATTGTAAGAATTGGCATAGTAGCATTCTTAATTACGGTAGTATTTGATGTTGTGGTTGCCTGGGCACTTAAGAAACTTTACAATACACACACTTTAACTTTGTTAAGTACTTATTTTAGGATGATGCATGCTACGGTTATGGGAGTTGCTATTTTTGCTTTACCTCTTGCACTTAAAGCTGAAACACAAAACGAGATACTGAGACAGGTTGAAACCTTTAATATTATATGGCTCATTGGGCTTTTCTTTTTTGGTATACATCTTATTTTATTAAGTAGAATAGCCAGTATACCAAAATTTATTAAAGTGTTTCTTGCACTTGCAGGGATTGCTTATGTGGTAGATACAATAGCACATTTTTTACTTTCAAACTACTCAGACTATGCAGATATTTTTCTAATTATGGTTGCTTTTCCAAGTATTCTAGGAGAAATGTCATTTACAATTTGGCTTTTAATTAATGGTGGAAAAAATAACATATCACAATAATAAGTATCTATACTTGTGAGCTCTAGCCTACTTCTGAAAATGATATTTGAAAAACAAATTGCTATATTGTCACTATAAACTTTAAAACTTTACTTGTACTGCGTATTTATCAACTCAAAACCGGACAACAATGAAAGTAACTCCAGAAAAGAACGAAAAAGTTGCTAATATGATATTTGCTAGCATTTATCCTCATTACCTCAACAGATTAGAAAAAAATGGAAGAACGAAAGAAGAACTTGACCAAGTAATTACATGGTTTACTGGTTTTGATCAAGATACGCTGCAAAAACTTATTGATGAAAAAGTAAGTTTCGGAACTTTTTTTACAAAAGCCAATATACACCCAAATGCGCACTTAATTAAAGGCGTTGTTTGCGGATATAGAATTGAAGAAATTGAGGATGAATTTGAAGTCTATAAGCAATGCAGACGTATGGAAAAACTAATTGATGAGTTAGCAAGAGGACGTAAAATGGAAAAGATACTTAGGGAATAAACTAAAAAAGCCAAGTAATAAAACTTGGCTTTTTTTATAAATTACTATTTTATAGTTTACCCTTTAATACTAGCAGAAAGGTATTCTCTATTCATTCTTGCTATATTCTCTAAAGAGATTCCTTTAGGACATTCTACTTCACAAGCTCCAGTATTGGTACAATTCCCAAATCCTTCTTTATCCATTTGAGCAACCATATTCAATACACGAGTTGTAGCTTCTACTTGCCCTTGAGGTAATAAGGCATATTGAGAAACTTTTGCGGATGTAAATAACATTGCACTTGCATTTTTACAAGCAGCTACACATGCCCCACAACCTATACAAGTTGCTGCGTAGAAAGAGTCGTCTGCATCCTCTTTTTCAACAGGAATAGCATTGGCATCTATTGTATTACCAGAAGTATTTACAGAAATATAGCCTCCAGCATGTTGTATCCTATCAAAAGCACTCCTATCTATCATTAAATCCTTCACTACTGGAAATGCTTTGGCTCTAAATGGCTCTATTACAATAGTATCTCCATCTTTAAACTTACGCATATGTAATTGGCAGGTAGTAACGCCTCTATCTGGACCATGAGGTTCTCCATTAATTTGTAGGGAGCAACTTCCACAAATCCCTTCCCTACAGTCATGATCAAAAACAACAGGATCTTCTCCCTTATTAATTAATTCTTCATTAAGCACGTCCAGCATTTCTAAGAAAGACATGTCGCCTTCAATTCCAGTAATAGGGTATGTTTGCATACTTCCTTTTACATCTGCATTTGCTTGTCTCCAAATTTTTAGTGTTAATTTCATAGCTATTTATTTATAAGAACGTGTTTTTAATTCTATGTTTTCAAATACAAGATCTTCTTTATGTAAGGCTGCATCTTTAGGTTCTCCCTTATATTCCCAAGCTGCCACATACTTAAAGTTTTCATCATCACGAAGTGCCTCTCCTTTTTGCTCTCCACTCTGTTCTACACTCTCTTCTCTAAAATGACCTCCACAAGATTCATTTCTATCTAAGGCATCTTTTGCAAATAATTCTCCCAATTCTAAGAAATCTGCAACACGCCCAGCTTTTTCTAGTTCTTGGTTAAGTGTATCTGCTGTACCAGGTACTTTTACATTTTCCCAGAAGTCTTTTCGTAGAGCAGAAATCTCTTCGATTGCTTCGGTAAGCCCTTGAGCATTCCTAGACATTCCACACTTATTCCACATAATCTTACCTAGTTTTTTGTGGTAATAATCAACAGAATGTTTTCCTTTTCCACTCATTAATTTGGTAATCCGGTCTTGCACTTCTTGTTCAGCAGCTGCAAATTCAGGTGTATCCGTTGGTATTGTACCTGTTCTAATATCCTTAGATAGGTAATCTCCAATTGTATATGGCAACACAAAATAACCATCTGCCAATCCTTGCATTAACGCAGAAGCTCCTAATCTATTTGCACCATGATCACTAAAATTACATTCTCCTGTTGCATATAATCCTTCTACAGTAGTTTGTAAATTATAATCTACCCAAAGACCTCCCATTGTATAGTGTACTGCGGGATAAATCATCATAGGTGTTTTGTAAGGGTTTTCATCAACAATTTTCTCGTACATCTGGAAAAGATTTCCATATTTATTTTCAACTACCTTAGCACCTAATTCATATATTTTTTCTTCAGAAGGGTTTTCAATCTTATTAATCTTTGCTTGCTCTTTTCCGTACCGTTGTATTGCACTAGCAAAATCTAAGTAAACAGCTTCCCCTGTTTTATTTACACCAAAACCAGCATCACAACGCTCTTTTGCTGCTCTAGAGGCAACATCACGAGGTACCAAGTTTCCAAAGGCTGGATAACGACGTTCTAAGTAGTAATCTCTTTCTTCTTCTTTTAATTCTGTTGGTTTTAATTTTCCTGCTCGTATAGCTTCAGCATCTTCTTTTTTCTTAGGTACCCATATACGTCCATCATTTCGTAAAGACTCCGACATCAATGTTAATTTAGATTGATGGTCACCAGAAACTGGAATACAAGTTGGGTGTATTTGTGTGTAACAAGGATTTGCAAAGAAAGCACCTCTTCTGTGCGCTCTCCAAGAGGCTGTCACATTACTTCCCATAGCATTGGTTGACAAGAAAAATACATTTCCATAACCTCCAGAAGCAAGAACCACAGCGTGGGCTGAATGTCTCTCTAATTTCCCGGTAACAAGATCGCGAGCAATAATACCTCTCGCCTTACCATCAATTTTTACTACGTCAAGCATCTCATGACGATTATATGCTTTTATTTTCCCTCTATTAATCTGCCTATTCATGGCAGAATAAGCTCCTAACAAAAGTTGCTGTCCTGTTTGTCCTTTTGCGTAAAAAGTTCTAGATACTAATACACCACCAAAAGAACGGTTATCTAGCAATCCTCCATACTCTCTTGCAAAAGGTACTCCTTGAGCAACGCATTGGTCAATAATGTTTGCCGAAACTTCTGCTAGGCGGTACACATTTGCTTCTCTAGAACGATAATCTCCACCTTTTATGGTATCATAAAATAAACGGTAATTACTATCTCCATCTCCTTGATAGTTTTTTGCGGCATTTATTCCTCCTTGTGCAGCAATTGAATGCGCACGTCTAGGAGAATCTTGGTAGCAGAATGTTTTTACGTTATAACCTAGCTCTGCAAGAGTGGCAGCAGCACTTCCTCCAGCTAATCCAGTACCAACTACAATAACGTCTATATTACGTTTGTTTGCTGGATTTACTAGATCTATAGTATTTTTATGGTTTGTCCACTTATCTGCTAAGGGTCCTTCTGGTATTTTAGAATCTAATATCGACATAGCTTATATTTTAGTGGGGTATTTGATTAAAATGATGGTATAAGGCAATAAAAATAAATCCTAATGGAATTATAATTGCATAAAATTTGGTGAAGCCCTGTAAGGCTTTTGAGTACTTATTGTTAAATCCTACACTTTGAAAAGCGGAAGAAAATCCATGCCATAAATGAAGCATTAGTAACACAAAGGATAACACATAAATTCCTACTCTAACTGGGCTTTCAAACTTATGAACTGTCTCTGCATAATATCTTGTTGGATCTTCTGGATGTGACTCAACATATTTGTGAATCATTTCAGGGATCCAAAAATCGTAAAAATGTAATCCCAAAAATGCAAGAATAACCAATCCCGAAATTATCATGTTTCTTGAGGCCCAACTCGCATTTGCACTTCCTGCATACTTGGCATATTTAACAACACGTGCATTTCTATTTTTAATTTCTAAGATAAATCCCATAACAAAATGAAATACAACTCCGAAAATTAAAACGGGTTGTAAAAGTCCCTGCACTACACCATTTGTACCCATAAAATGGGACCAAGAGTTAAAGGTATCCGGAGCAATTACCGAGGTGAAGTTTATTACAAAATGTTGTCCTAGAAAGAAAACCAGAAACAAACCAGAAAGTGCCATAGCCACTTTTCTAGCAATTGAAGAATTTATTAATCCCATTATGGTCGTGTTTTAGCTAAAATTTTGATATACAAAAATACGGCTCAAAAGGGTGATTGCCAAACAATCGTATTTCTTTTAAGCCGTATTTAGAATAATTATAAATGTTATTTTATCTCTAACTTGGTTTCTGCCGTCATACCTCCTTGAGAAACGAGAACTTTATATATTCCTTTAGGCAAATAATAGGTTCCATTATCTGCTTTACTAACTGAGATATCCTTTTTATCTAAGGCCTTTTTTCCTTTTTCTGAAATTGATAAGTTATACATAACAACGTTAATTCCTTTATCTGTATTTTCAGTCCATTCTTTTACTTTGGTGCCATCTTCAGTAGTTATTGAAATTAACGTTTTGTCGTTAGTAGGCACATAAAGTTGAATATCTTCATTAGGTTCAAAATAATCTCCAAACTGATTAAACCCAGTAGTTCCCCATCTTCTAGAAGCTCTAACTGGAGAAATTTCAGCAACTAAAACTTGATTCATATTCGCTGCAGTAAGTTGTTGAAGCAACTCAATATCTGCCACATAAATAGAACGACCATGGGTTCCAACTACTAAGTCTTTATCTCTTTCCTGAATTACTAAATCGTGCATAGCAACATTGGGAAGGTTATCACCAAATAGTTCCCAGCTATT
>CAYGMB010000136.1:0-6189 GCA_964350765.1 uncultured Flavobacteriaceae bacterium | reverse complement strand
CGTCCATCCATGTCCATTGGCGCTCATCACTATTCACAATCATTGGGAAGAAGTTGTGTCCAACCTCGTGAATAATTACACTTATCATTCCATATTTTGTTCTATCACTATAATTTCCATCTTTATCTGGACGACCATAGTTCCAGCAAATCATAGGATATTCCATCCCTTGGTTTTTTGCATGAACTGAAATCGCTTTGTGGTATGGATAGTCAAAAGTCATTCTAGAGTACGATTTAAGTGTACTTGCAACAGCTAGCGTTGAATAATCCTCCCAAAGAGGATTTCCTTCTGGTGGATACACAGATACAGCCATTACGTCTTTGTTTCCAACTTTTACTGCCATCATATCCCAAATGTATCTTCTTGAGGTAGCAAAACCATAATCTCTTACATTTTCTGCTCTAAACTTCCATGTTTTCTTTGCTGTTGAAAACCCTTTTGAAGCAGCTTCTGCTTCATCTTGAGTAACAATAATAACTGGTTTGTCGTATGATTTTTTTGCTTTCTCGTAACGAGACATCATGTCTTTAGAGAAAATTTCTTTTCTATTTAAAAGCTTACCAGTAGCGTCTAGTACGTGATCTGCTGGTACTGTGATGTTAACGTCAAAATTTCCAAATGGTAATGCAAACTCGTCACGTCCCCAAAACTGGCTGTTTTGCCATCCCTCTACGTCATTGTAAACTGCCATACGTGGATAAAACTGTGCAATTACATATCCTCTATTCCCATCGTCAAAAGTTTCATAACCACTTCTGGCTCTATCTACAGTATGCTCTGGTATATTATACCACCACTTAATAGAAAAACTAAACTTTTCACCTGTTTTAAGTGTTTTTGGCATTTCAACACGCATCATCGTTCTATTAATGGTGTAAGGTAAGTTCCCTCCTTTTGTATCTTTTACATGGTCTATTTTAAAACCACCATCAAATCCAGCACCCATGTAATTATTTACAAAGTTACTAGCTAGATCTGCTCCTTGTGCTCCACTAGGCTCAATAAGAGGTGACTTAGAATCTCTAGCACGAACATTCTGATCTAGTTGTACCCATAAGTATTCTAATTCATCTGGAGAATTATTTGTGTAGGTAATAGTTTCGTTACCATAAATTCTTGCATTTTTATCATCAAGCTCTAAATCCATCACATAATCTGCTTGCTGCTGATAATATTCCGGACCCGGTGCTCCACTAGCAGAACGATATGAATTAGGTGTAGAAAACTCTTCGTAGAGTTGTTTAAATCTGTTTTCGTTTGTATGACCTGGCTTACGCTCTTTTTTATCTTCTTGAGCGTACGTCATACCTACAGCTAGAAAAAATGCTGCGAATGATAAGTACTTAATCAGTTTCATTTTATTTATTGTTAATTAGAGTTCTAATTTTCGAGTCTTAAAAATACTTGTTTCTTAATGTATTAATACACCTTATTCAAAGTTTAACAATCCTTTAGGATTTTCTTTTTCAAGAATAATACTTCTTCTCATCTTAGGAGTTTTAATGTGTATTATATTTTGTTGTTCTTCAAACATATCCATCAACACAGTATTTTCAATTTCTAAGGATTTTAAATTTCTAACCCCGTTTATTTCTATATAAGCTTTTACTATATCAATATCGTACTCTACACCTAGGTAACTCATATCTTCTTCTTTACCATTTACTTTAACTTGTAATTTCTGAAGGATATATTTTTTAAGAAATTCTCTATCGGCTTTCGTTTCTTTTTTAGTATCTAAAGAAGTCTCAACCCCATAGCGTTCTTTTATTGCATTTTCTACATCGTCAATAAAAATTTTTGTAATGATCTGAACCGATTTTTCTTCAGGAACATACTCAAGGTTTGTGGTACTTACATAAAACTTATGTGTTGTGAAAGAAGTGAATAAACAACATAAAAGTAAAAGTGATGCAACTTTAAATAACTTCATAGCAAATTTTAATAAGATGTTTGACGCTGTCTGGGTATAATTGTTACAATTATTATTCCTTTTTGCTTTCTAAATTTTCTAAACGTAAATTGTATGCCTTACTCTTTTCATCAAAAATAGCAATAACCGAAGTGTAATTCTCTTTTTTAAAATCCTTTTGAAGCGTTGATGTTTCTATACAAAAAAGCATAAAATCGTATAATCTATTTTCTGGTATTTTATAAGCATCAACAAAAAATTGATGTGTATAAAAATTTAAGATCTTGCTAGCGTCTTGGTTTTGAGCTTCCCATTTTCTTTGCATTCTCAATTTCTTGTAATAACCACTCAAATGTTTATATAAAGCTTCTATGTTAACATGAGTTGGCCCTATGGTTTGACCAATAACTGTAGGTATTTTCTCTTGGGGAACCCCTTTAAAACCTGGTATACCTACATCATCAAAGTTTATAGCATCTTCCGTTTTAATTTTTTTTAAATCAGCCTCTATATTTCCTGTTAGATTAGGTCCTAAAACAACCTCATCTAGCTCATTAATTAACTCATCTAATGTTATAATTAGAATCTCTTTTTCGAAAATTTCTTTAGTAATTACAACTTGCTTGGGTTGATACTTTACAGAAGAAATAAATAAAGTATCAAGTATAGCTACTTTTATTGAGAAGTTTCCATTCTTGTTTGTAATTGTATTGTACCTAGATGAAGTGTTTAATACATGAATACCTTCAACATCAGTAGTATTATCAATTGTTCCTTGAAGTGTGATTTGCCCATGCAGAAAATGGCACATGAAGATTAAAAGAGAATTTAAAATCCAAGACTTCATTTTTTGGACTTATAAGCTTCAGCAGATTTAAACATATATTCTAAGAGAAGAACTTCGTTTTCGGCATTTAGCATAGTAGGGCTTAACCCATTGTCTTCAACAAAATATAAAAAATCATTTTCTTTACCTTGTGGTATATTAAAAGTCTCAATTAAATACGCATTACTAAAACGCTGTCTTAATGCTGTTGAAACAGCCAGTTTTTGTTTTTTTCTACTAATCTTAGTCTTGTTACTTTTAAAAAGGAGTCCAACTAAACCTATTATATTTCCTCCAGTAAAATTTTGCCCATTGTAATAAGCAGACTCTGCATAATTCCCTCTAATTGCTGTTTGCGAATCGTCTAAAAAACCAGAATTAAAGTCTACATCCTCGTAAGACAAACTTAAATCTTCATCTAGATTAACAGTTCTTATACGTTTAACATCTACATTAATATTTCCTGAAAGATCATAAGGTCTAACAATTACTTCCTCTAAAACATTTACGGATGGATTAAGGTAAATTGTCATTTGCATAGAATCTACGATTCCTTTGTCTATAATAACTGTAAAAGATTGAAACTGTAAAGCGGTCACCTGTACCCTATCGTTTTCTCCTACTAACAGTTTAAACTTTCCCTCTTTATCTGTTACAGTTCCTTTTTGGGTTGAAATGTTATAAATGTTGACTCCTTCTACATCATCACCAACTGGTGCTGTAATTTTACCATCAACAAATAAACGGTCTACATCTTGTGCAGTTACTGAAAAAGAAGAAATTAAAGCGAGTAAAAGTATAAATCGATGCATAATAGATTGAAATTACACTTTAAAGACGAAAAAAATTAGTAATTGTTTGTTAAATTTATTTTTTAGGTAAAAGATATAATTTATACATTTTATGAAAAAATTACTAATTGCGAGTACATCAACGATTTACGGAGGTTCTTATCTTGACTATTTATTACCAACTCTAAAAAATCATTTTAACAATGTAGATGAAGTTGTATTTATACCCTATGCCAGACCTGGTGGTATTTCTCATAATGAATACACCCAAAGAGTTTCAAAAACCTTTTCTAACTTGAATATTACTATAAAAGGGGTACATACCTTTAAAAATCCTGTAGAAGCTATAAAAAGTGCAAAGGGTATATTTACAGGAGGAGGCAATACTTTTGTATTAGTAAATGCGCTACATACCTTAGAAATTATGCAACCATTAAGAGAAGCACTATTTGCAGGGACCCCTTATTTAGGTACAAGTGCAGGTAGTAATATTTGTGGTGTCACAATGCAAACAACTAACGATATGCCTATTGTATATCCCCCTTCGTTTAAAACACTTGGGGTATTACCATTTAATATTAATCCACATTTTTTAGACCCCGATACTTCCAGTAAACACATGGGAGAAACTCGTGAAACTAGAATAAAGGAATATCACACACAAAATAGCATTCCTGTTTTAGGGCTAAGAGAAGGGAGCTGGCTAGAGGTAAAAGGACAAAAAATAACCCTAAAAGGAGAACTATCTGCTAGAGTTTTTGAAAAAAATAGGACAGCTTATGAGATAAAACCAAATACAAAAATAAGTACACTTACTTAATCGTTTTCACAAAATGATACCCCTTTGCTACAAAACCTTCGTTATAATAAAACTTGTGAGAAGGGAAATTATGAACATAGGTGTTTAATTCTACCCAATTACAGTTTTTACTTTTTGCATATTCATAAATAAACTGCATCATTTGCTTTCCAATTCCCTGATTTCTATACTTCTCATCAATAATAACATGATCTACTTCTAGACTTCTTCCTGCATAATGCCTAGTTTGAAACCACATTCCGCATATACCCATAAGTATTTCTCCATCATACATCCCAAGACATTCATAATTTTGAGTTTTCATTTCATGAATTCTCTCTAGTAAAGTTTCTTCTGAAATTTTATACTCGTTAAGCTTTGAAAGTAATGGAAGAATAATTTCAATTCTTGAAGAAGGAATTATACGAAAGCTAACAGAAAAATTGTTCAAAATTATAGTACTTTTATAGAGATACGAAGATATAAAATGAACCGTAATAAATTTATAAAATTAAGTACTACTGCTGGAATTGGCATTAGCCTTTTGCCGAATTTATCATTTTCAGTACTACAAAAAACTTTTACAAGAAACGAGCTACTTGGAAAAGGAAATCCAAATATTGTTGGCAATACTTACACTTCAAAAATGCACAAAGAAACTGCCAATGCTTTAAAAAAAATGTCGGCAGCAGCTAAAAAAGAAGGTGTAATTATAGAAGTAGTTTCAGCTTACAGAAGTTTTCAAAGACAAAAAGAAATATTTGAGGGCAAATATCAACGTTTTACAAAGCAAGGATTATCTCCCAAAGATTCCTTAGTAAAAATAATAGAATACTCCACCATACCAGGAACTTCTAGACATCATTGGGGAACTGATATTGACATTATACAAGGTAATGTAAAACGTCCACAAAATGTATTGCAAGCGCAGCACTTTCATGGAGAGGGTCCTTTTTGTAAACTAAAAGATTGGTTAAACCTCCATGCAAATAGCTTTGGTTTTTTTGAAGTATACACAGATAACCCTAATAGGAAAGGATTTAAGTATGAGCCATGGCATTTTAGGTATGCACCCATTTCTATACCAATGCTTAATGAATAGAAGAGGTTAGACTTAAAAAGTATCTTACAAGAGGAAAAGTTATTAGGAAGTGAGCATTTCACCGATTCTTTTATAACACGCTATCGAAATGAAAATATTTTTGATATTAATCCTAAATTACTTTCGTAACTTTATAAGCATCAAAACACTATACTATGAGAGGTAGTTGGAAAATAAGAATAATTATAGGGTTACTTATAGCTGGTTTTACACTTTTTAAGTATTGCAGTAGTAAAGAAGTTAATCCATATACAGGTAGAGAACAGGCAATAGCGTTAGACCCTCAAGAAGAAATAGCAATGGGTATACAGTCTGCTCCACAAATGGCTCAACAACACGGGGGACTTTACCAAAACCAGCAGTACCAAGCATACGTAGATATGGTGGGCAAAAAGCTGGTAGATAATAGTGTTGCAAGAGAGAGTGTTTACCAATACGATTTTCATTTACTAGCAGATGACCAGACAATTAATGCGTTTGCATTACCTGGTGGACAAATATTTATAACCTATGCACTATTTTCAAAATTAGATTCTGAGGACCAATTAGCTGGAGTACTTGGGCATGAAATAGGACATGTTTTAGGACGTCATTCTAGTGAACGTATTGCAGAAGCAGGTTTATGGGAAGGGCTCTCTCAAGCTGGATCTGTAGGAGGAGATATAGGCGGTATTATTGGCGGTATAGGACAAAATAAATTACTAACTAATGGACGTGGAGACGAACTAGAAAGTGACGATCTTGGAGTTAGGTTTA
>CAYGMB010000135.1:0-6251 GCA_964350765.1 uncultured Flavobacteriaceae bacterium | reverse complement strand
GCTTCAAAAGATTTTACAAAGGTGCTTTCTTCAGTATCAACAAAGTCATTATTAAACGTTTGTCCATATCCTATTTTGAGTAAATCAACATAATTCTGTCCAAAAACTGCAGCGGGAACAAAAAATAAAAAGAGTAATATTTTTTTCAATGGTTAGCGTGTTGATTTCAGTAAATATACAAATTAGAATTATTGTAAAGTTTTAGATAAAAAAACTAAAAAAAGAGAGATTTTATTAAACTGTTATTTGATGTTGTTGCACATAGTAAATTAAATCAAAATTTAGTACTTTCGCATCCTGCCTAACAAAGGTGTTGGGAAGTGTTGAATTTTAACTACTTAACCCTCAAAAAAGGGCGATAGATATGAGCAAGAATTTTAAAGAATACAATGGATTAGACCTCCCAAAATTAGGAGAAGAAATACTGAGTTTTTGGAAACGTGAAAACATTTTTGAAGAGAGTATTTCTATTCGTGAAGGAGCAACTCCTTTTGTGTTTTTTGAAGGACCTCCATCTGCAAATGGACTGCCTGGAATTCACCATGTAATGGCTCGTGCTATAAAAGATATTTTTTGCCGCTACAAAACTCAAAAAGGTTTTAAAGTTGATAGAAAGGCAGGGTGGGACACACATGGTTTGCCTATTGAACTAGGAGTTGAGAAAGAACTAGGAATTACTAAAGAAGATATCGGAAAAAAAATATCGGTAGAAGATTATAATGCTGCTTGCAGAAAAGCGGTAATGCGCTATACAGATGTTTGGAACAAAGTAACCGAAAGCTATGGCTATTGGGTAGATATGGAGGATCCATACATAACTTACAAGTCTAAATACATGGAGACGGTGTGGTGGCTGCTTAAGCAGATATATAACAAAGATCTTTTATACAAAGGTTATACTATACAGCCGTATTCTCCTAAAGCAGGAACAGGACTTAGTTCTCACGAGTTAAACCAACCAGGGACATATCAAGATGTTACTGATACTACTGTAGTAGCACAGTTTAAAGCCAATAAAGAATCACTTCCGGATTTCCTTAAAAAGTATGATAATCTACATTTCTTAGCCTGGACTACTACACCTTGGACGTTACCAAGTAATACAGCACTTACTGTTGGTGCTAGTATAGATTATGTTGTAGTAGCTACATACAATCAGTATACTTTTGAGCCTGTTCATGTAATTTTAGCAAAAAACTTAGTTGGTAAACAATTTACTGGAAAGTATGAACAAACCGAAGATCTTTCAGTTTTAACAAATTATACAAAAGAAGAAAAGAAAATTCCATTTTTTATAGCTGCCGAATGTAAAGGTAAAGACCTTTTAGGTATCCGTTACGAACAGTTATTAGACTATGCATTACCTAATGATACTCCAGAAAATGCCTTTAGAGTAATTACTGGGGACTTTGTTACTACAGAAGATGGTACAGGGATTGTGCATACCGCCCCTACTTTTGGTGCAGACGATGCTCTGGTAGCAAAACAAGCTACTCCAGAGGTACCTCCTTTATTAGTGAAAGATGAAAATGACAATTTAGTACCTCTTGTAGATTTGCAAGGTAAATTCAGACCAGAAATGGGTGAACTTGCTGGCAAGTATGTTAAAAATGAGTATTACAAAGATGGCGAAGCACCAGAAAAAAGTGTTGATGTAGAAATCGCTATAAAGCTTAAAACCGAAAACAAAGCTTTTAAGGTTGAAAAATATGTACACAGTTATCCTAACTGTTGGAGAACCGACAAACCAATTCTATATTATCCGTTAGATTCTTGGTTTATTAAAGCAACCAACTTTAAAGACCGAATGTTCGAACTCAACCAAACCATAAACTGGAAACCAAAGGCTACAGGTGAAGGACGTTTTGGAAATTGGCTTGCTAATGCAAATGATTGGAACTTATCACGTTCTCGTTACTGGGGGATTCCGTTACCATTGTGGAGAACAGAAGATGGAAAAGAAGAAATATGTATTGGCTCTATTGAAGAGTTAAAAGCTGAAATGGGTAAAGCTGTTACAGCAGGCTTCATGAAAGAAGATATTTTTGAATCTTTTGAAGTAGGTAATTTTTCTGAAGAAAACTATAACTTGGTAGACCTTCATAAAAACATTGTAGATACTATTATCCTTGTATCTCCTAGTGGAAAACCTATGAAGCGCGAAGCAGACCTAATAGATGTTTGGTTTGATAGTGGTTCTATGCCTTATGCACAATGGCACTACCCTTTTGAAAACAAAGAAAAAGTAGAAAATACATGGCGCAAGGCCGATTTTATCGCTGAAGGTGTAGACCAAACTAGAGGTTGGTTTTACACGCTACATGCTATTGCTACTATGATTTTTGATGATGTAGCTTATAAAAATGTTGTGTCTAATGGCTTAGTATTAGATAAAAATGGACAAAAAATGTCCAAACGACTTGGGAATGCAGTAGACCCTTTTGAAACGTTAGCACAATATGGTCCAGATGCTACACGCTGGTATATGATTAGTAATGCAAACCCATGGGATAATTTAAAGTTCGATAGTGATGGTATTGCAGAGGTTCGTAACAAGTTCTTTGGAACATTATATAACACTTATAGCTTTTTTAGCTTATATGCGAATCTTGATAATTTTGAGTATGCAGAGGCAAATATTCCATTGGCAGATAGACCAGAAATAGACCGCTGGATACTTTCAGAATTACACACATTAATAAGTAAGGTAGATAATGCTTTTACAGATTATGAACCTACAAGAGCAGCTCGTGCAATAAACGAATTTGTGCAAGAAAACTTAAGTAACTGGTTTGTTCGTTTAAGTAGAAGACGCTATTGGAAAGGAGAGTATGCGCAGGATAAAATATCTGCTTATCAAACATTACATACTTGTTTGGTAACAGTAGCTCAACTAGGAGCACCCATTGCTCCATTTTTTATGGATAGGTTGTATAAAGATTTAACCTTAGGTATTAGTAAAGGTGGAGAGAAATCGGTACATTTAAGTAACTTTCCTGTTGCAGACACGTCTTACATTGACAAGGTGCTTGAGCATAAGATGCAAAAGGCACAAACAATATCTTCTTTAGTATTGTCGTTGAGACAACGAGAGAAGATTAAAGTAAGACAACCGCTTCAAAAAATTATGATTCCAGTACTGGAAGCTTCAGAAAAAGAAGAAATTTTAGCGGTTTCAGACTTAATAAAGTCTGAAGTAAATGTAAAAGAAATTGAGCTAATAGATGAAGGTTCTGGAATACTTGTTAAGCAAATTAAACCAGACTTTAAAAAGCTAGGCCCTCGTTTTGGTAAGGATATGAAGTTGGTTGCTGGTACAATTTCTGGTTTTAATCAAGAGCAAATTGCTGCAATTGAAAAAGATGGTGAAATAGACATCATGCTTAATGACATACCAACTACCATAACAATAGAAGACGTACTTATTACTTCTCAAGATATAGAAGGTTGGTTAGTTGCAAATGCAAATGGAGTGACAGTTGCACTAGATATTACAATTACACCAGAACTTAAAAATGAAGGTATAGCTAGAGAGTTAGTAAATCGAATTCAGAACATTAGAAAAGACTCTGGTTTTGAAGTTACCGATAAAGTGGCAATTAAAATAAAAAAGGAGGATACCCTAGAGCAGGCAGTATCGCAAAATATTGAGTATATTAAACAAGAAACTTTAACTGAGGTATTGCAGTTTGAAGATGAATTAAGCAATGGAACAGAAATTGCTTTTGATGAAATTGCAACCCAACTAGAAATAAAAAAACACTAAATGATAGTAGTATGGCAGAAGATGTAAAAAACAGATACAGCGACACAGAATTAGAAAAATTTAAAGTCCTTATCCTAGAAAAAATTGAAAAAGCACAAGAGCAGTTAGAGCTTATAGAAAGTGCTTACCGTAATGATAGTAATAATGGGACAGATGACACTTCACCTACATTCAAGGCATTTGACGAAGGTAGCGAAGTAATGAGTAAAGAAACTTCTTCTCAATTGGCGATACGTCAAGAAAAATTTATCCGTGACCTTAAAAATGCTTTGATTCGTATAGAAAACAAAACGTATGGTGTATGTAGAGTTACAGGAAAACTTATAAATCCTGAGCGTTTAAAGCTAGTTCCTCATGCTACACTAAGTATTGAAGCAAAGAATATGCAGAAGTAAGTGACTAGCATTTTTTTAAAATGCTTCAAAAAAACTTATCCTGCTACAAAGCAAATTTCTTAAATAATATAACCTCATAGGTGTTTACGTGAAAATGATAATGTAAATTCTTTTGAGGTTTTTTAATTATATGCAAAGTAGAGTATTTGTCTTATTATTACTTATTTTTTCTTTTGAGGCTATTTCCCAAAAAAAGCTTCAAAAGGAATTTGATGCATCATCTTTTACAAGTGTTGTAGTTAATGGGCACGAAGCTTCTTTGGTTAGCGTGATTGCAGAAAAAAGAGAAACCATTAAAATCAATCTTACTATTGAAGGAGAATATTACGAAAGTGTATTATTAGAGGTTCTCCAACAAAATAAGACTTTATTAGTCGCACCTGCTTTCACTCCATTTTTTGAACGACACAATGATAAATTGGCAGCTCATAAAGTACTCTCTGTAAGTTTAGAAATAAGAGTTCCAATAGACTTGTTTGTTAGTATTACTTCAAAAAATTCATTTGTAGAAGTGATGGGAGCTTTTGGTTTCTTGTATGTTGAGACAGATAGTGGTGCTGTTAGGTTAGAGAATTTTATTGGTGATGGAGATATTAAGACTAGGTCAGGAAATATTTTTGTAAAAACTAGTAAAATAGATGTTTCTGGAGTAGCTATTTCACAAAAAGGAATCGTAAAAAATGAACTTCCAGAAGGAAATAGATTTGTTATTTATGCTACCAGTTTGTTAGGTGATATTCAACTATTAGAAACCAAATAATATTGCTATTTTTGCCGTTTACAAGTGTATAAAAACACTTTCTATAATTTCATTTATGTCATTAAAAAAAGCTTCAATAATCATCTTTGTTATTTTATTAATAGATCAAATATCAAAGATTTATATAAAAACTAATTTTGCTTTAGGAGAAGAGGTTGAGGTGTTTAACTGGTTTAAAATTCACTTTGTTGAAAACCCAGGGATGGCATGGGGTGCAAAAATTCCTGGAGAATATGGAAAGTTATTTTTAACCCTGTTTAGGCTAATTGCAATTGTAGGAATTGGATACTGGCTTTGGGATACTGTTAGAAAAAACGCTCCGAAAATTTTAACTTTATGTGTCGCGTTAATATTTGCGGGAGCTTTTGGAAATATAATAGATTCTGTTTTTTACGGTGTTCTATTTGACCATAGCACAGCTCAAGTGGCACACTTTTTACCAGAGGGAGGTGGTTATGCAGGAGTTTTTTACTGTAAAGTTGTCGATATGCTTTATTTTCCTCTATGGGATGGTGTATTGCCTGAGTGGATTCCTTTTTTTGGAGGAAAATATTTTATCTTTTTTGAACCTGTTTTTAATATCGCAGATTCTTCAATAAGTATTGGTGTGATTTTACTACTACTATTTAATAAGAGAGCTTTCCCTAAAAAAGAAGAAGAAGAAAAGAAAGACAGTAATAATACTGAAACAGTTAGCGAAACAATCTAATCTTAGAATAATATTTTAAAGGTTGTACCTTGGCCTTCTACACTAGTGGCTGTTATTGAACCATTAAGTGCTTCAATCTGGTTTTTTAGCACAAAAAGACTAGTTTTAAATTTATTTTCTGGGTTTTCTTCTTTAGTATAAAGGTTAAAAATGCTATTTACCTTTGTACTTGAAATTCCTACACCATTATCTTTAAAGAGTAAACACTTCTTACCATTTTCTTTAAAAGTAAATATATCTAATCCAAGAGCCCTCTCTTGTGAACGATATTTTATAGAATTAGAGATTAACTTTCTAAAAATATTTTCAAGAAAGCTTGGGATGTATTTAATATCTATAACCTCAGAAAAATCTGAGAATATCTCAACGCCATACTCTTCAATAGCTTCTTGATATTCTTTGTGAATTTTAGCTAGCACCTGTGAAAACTCGATTTTTTGTTTTGGCAACTTAGCTTTATGTTGAATTATAAGTAGTTCATTTAACTGTATTAGTGTTTCATTTAAGCTACTAGATATTGTAGATATATTACCGTTTAATTCTTTTTTTTCTGAAATGTCATCCGTGTATTTTAACAGCTCTAAAGTCTAACAGTACCTCTTGGGCTTCGGTCTGTTCTTC
>CAYGMB010000134.1:2692-6323 GCA_964350765.1 uncultured Flavobacteriaceae bacterium | reverse complement strand
AAATCATAATACTCACTATTCTTAAACTTTTTACGGCTGTAATCAACTTCAATTTTAGGATCAAAACCTCCTCTTGCTCTTAGTAAATTAGCCTCTCCTATTTCTAAAGTTAATTCTGCTTGTTTAACAATAGGATGGTGTTTTTTTACATAGCCTAAATACTCCTTAAATGTGAGTACAATACTATCGGACTGAGCTGTAAGTCCATATGTTAACCACAAAAAACTATAAAAAACAAATTTCTTCATTAACTATTTATTTTTGTTAGTAGTTACTTTGTTTGTTGGTTGATAAAAGTTTGGTGGAAAACCATTAAGCTTACGCCATACTTCAAACCAAATAGGGACATCTTCTAATAATGCAAGTGTTGTTACCCCAGAGCCCACTCTAATATCTTTGGGCCAAGGATGGTCATCTGGGTCTGGCGACAATAACACCCTATATTTTCCATTTTCACTTATAAAATTTTCAATAGCAATTATTTCTCCACCATAGGTTCCGTATGATAAATTAGGCCAACCACTAAAGATAATAGCGGGCCATCCATCAAATTGGATTCTTACTTTTTCTCCTTTATGCAACAGAGGTAAATCTATAGGCTCAACAAAAGTTTCTACGGCAAACTCAAAGTTTGATGGCATAATATTAACCAATCGTTCTCCTTCTTTGAAAGTCTCACCTACCCCACTTTTAATAGCTTTATTAATGTATCCGTCTTGTGGTGCCCTAACATAAAGAAGGCTATTCCTAATTTCATAATTTGTAAAATCATTTTCTAATTTGGATACTTGCGCCTCCGTATCAAACCTACTAGACTCTGCCGTAAATTTATCACTCTGTGCTTTTGATATTTTGTCGGTATATTCAGCTTGAATTCTACCAATTTCTACTTGAGCATTAATTACATCGTTTCTAGCAGCTAATAGTTTATTTTGTTGAGAAACAAGTTTTGCCTGAGTTTCTTGAAGCTTTAGTCGTTTTTCTTCAACATCGGTTACCGCCTTTAAACCCTCTTCTTGCAAAGTCCGGGTTCGGTTAAATTGACGTTCCGCAATAGATAAGTTTGTTTCTGCAGCTTGTAAATCAATGCTATCACTTTTAACTTTTAATCTAGATTGTGTTAGTTTGTTTTTTGCCTGCTCAAGTTTTAACTTTTGCTCATTATACAACGCCCCTATTTGGTTCTCTAAAGATTTAATTTTGTTTTCATAAGATGTTATTGAGCGTGTTTTAGCGTCTATTTGCTGTCCAGTTCTCGACACTAAGTTAGGGTCAAAATATTCACTTTTCACTTCAGATATAAAAAGGATAGTATCACCCTTCTTAACAAAATCACCTTCTCTTACATACCATTTTTCAATTTTACCAGGAATTGGAGATTGTATCGTTTGTGGTCGCTGGTCTGGACGTAAAGTAGTTAAAAACCCTGTCCCCGAAATATTTTGTGTCCAAGGTAAAAACATAATTATTAAAACCAGGATAGCAAATAATTTTAGAAAATTATTGAAATGCCTATGGTGTCTTTTATGAAACACCTTTTTGCTAGACGTATAATCCTCTATTGAAACTTTTTTATTAAGTTGATTATGTGTGATGTTAAGCATTTTTCAATTTTATGACCATCTCCAATAGTTATAGTATTTGGTATAACTTTTTCCCATCTTGGGTTCTGGCTCACAACAACTAAACTCCAAGGGTTGTCTGGCTTGATTAAGAAATCTATAATTGCATTTTGATCCTTAGTATCTAATTGGTCAAGAGGCTCTTTTAGAATTAATAATTTTGGCTTAGCAACTATACTTCTAGCTAAGACAATTTTTTTACTTAATGAATATGAAAGTTGCTTTCCTTCAGGATATAAAATAGTTTGCAAGCCTTTGTCTTTACTTTTTACAAACTCTGTTAAACCTGTTTTTTCTAGTGCCCAATAAACGTCCTCTAAAGGGATTGATTTATCTCCAAATGTGATATTTTCAAGAATAGTGCCTTCAAAAGGTGTTTCCTCTACGAGAGATTGACCAATAAGCCCTCTATACTTATTTATTTGAATAGTTCTTAAAGACATCTCATTGGCAAAAATTGTTCCTGAAGTTGGTTCTAAAATTCCAGCTATAATCCGTAAGAGAGTTGATTTTCCAGAACCATTACTACCCTTTATTAGTGTTCTACTTTTTGGGGTTATTTTAAGTGATATATTTTCTAAAATTTTTTTATTGTCTATAGGAGCAATGTATCCTATCTTATTAAGTTCAATTGTTAGTGTATCATTCAACAAAAGTGGATTTTCACCTTCTTGAGATTCTAGTTCTTTATCTACTACTTGTCCTAATTTTTCTAACGAAGTAAGGACATCATAAAAGGTTTCTAGACCAGTAATTAATTTTTCGACAGATGCAATTATTGTTAATATTATGATTTCAGCAGCAACAAACTGTCCAATATTCATCTCTTGGTTTAAAACAAGTAATCCTCCTATGAGTAACAGTCCTGCAGTAACAAGAACTTTAAAACCAATCATTTTAATAAATTGTATTACTAAAATTTTAAAATGATTTTCTCTAGCATCTAAGTAATCTGAAACTAATACATCATTTTTATTCATAGCAAGATTCGTGTTACCAGAAAGTTTAAAACTAACAATTGACCTAGCAATTTCTTGAATCCAATGTGCTACTTTATATTTATATTTAGATTCTTCTAAACTTGTTGAAAGACCTTTTTGAACAGAAAATTTAAAAAGTATATAGATAAGCCCAACTAATAAAAATCCATAGATTATAAAAAAGGGATGATAAAACGAAAGTAAGATTAACCCAAAAACTATTTGTAATATTGACGCAGGGAAGTCTACCAAAATTTTTGAAACCCCTTTCTGAATAGTTAATACATCAAAAAACCGATTTGCAAGCTCAGGTGGGTAGTAATTTCTAAGTTCACTCATTTTAATTTTTGGGAATCGATATGAAAATTCGAAAGAAGCCCTTGTAAAAATTTTTTGTTGAATGTTTTCTATAATTCTAAACTGCATTAATTGAAGTAATCCAACAAAAATAACTCCTAACGTTACCAAAATCACCAGAATAATCCACGAAGTACTTATCTGCGCCCCTTGAATTAAATTAATAATTGCTTGAATTCCAAGAGGCAAAGACAAACTTACAATACCTGCAAAAATTGCATAGTAAAATATTTGAAAAACATCTTTTCTATCAAGTTTTAATAAGTTTATAAGTCTTTGCCAAGAAGTAATTATTTTCTTAGTCATTTATTATTCTTTAAGATTAGTAAACACTAAATGTTTAAAATAAGCAGTAGTAGAAACACTATTGCAATCTGTAATTGAAGGAAAGTGTTCTCTAAGATAATGTTGATGTAAAACTCCTTCTACTAATGTACTTGCCAAACTAAGCGGATATAGATATTTATTATTAAGAGAGTGTATCATTTCACTTAAACGAATGACTAACCTTTTATAAATAGAGAAATATCCCTCTTTGTTTTCTTCATCAACTTCTTTTGTTAAATATGATTTGGAGTATTCATTAATAATAATCTTATGTAATATAACCTCATTAACATGTGAAAAAGAAGAATCGACCTCTACTGTTCTGGATATTATTTCTATAGCTTT
>CAYGMB010000134.1:0-2682 GCA_964350765.1 uncultured Flavobacteriaceae bacterium | reverse complement strand
CTAATTTTTCTTTTGGATTACTAATATTAGAGGTGGAAAATACTAAATGATACTCCATCCAACTCCAATACCAAGAAGCCAGATATAATAAAAGCATGTGTTTATTTTCAAAATATCTATAAATAGAGCTCTCATTAGAACCAATTATATTTCCTAACTTTTTAAAAGTGAAAGCATCAAAACCAATCTCATTAATTAGTAAAATGCTATTCTCAATTATATTTTTACCTAATTGAGAGGACTCAGGATCTTTCTTATAAACTTTGTCATTAACGACAATTTTAATCGACTTTAGTAATTTATCCATTTTAAAATAATTATATGCAAATATAATAGTATTACTATCAATTATGTTTGTATTAGGATTGTTTTAACAAAAATTATTTAAAATTTACTATGCATGCATAGTATTTTATTATATATTTGAATTCTAAAGTTTTTTACTAACAGCTACCATCTTATTTATGAAAGAAAAAACAATAGATTATATACTTCGTGCAACTTGGATGAGTGTTACCAAAATGTATAACGAAGAAGCTAGTAAAAAAGGCAGTACTATGGCAACTGGGTTTGCACTTATAAGCATAGATCCAGAAGAGGGAACCCCATCAACCGCATTAGGTCCTAAAATGGGTATGGAGGCTACAAGTTTGTCTCGTACATTAAAAACAATGGAAGAAAAGGGTCTCATTGAAAGAAAACCGAACCCTCTTGATGGCAGAGGTGTTTTAATACACCTTACTCCTTTCGGAAAAGAAATGAGAGCATTTTCAAAAAACGTAGTATTACAATTTGATGAAGCTGTTAAAGCTAGTGTTTCTCCAGAAGATTTAGCAACTTTTAAAAAGGTAGCTAACAACATATTAGAGTTAATTAATTCAAAGAAAATTTACGACTTAAAAAAAATAGCATAAAACATGTCAAAAAGAACAATAAATAAAATTGCAATTATTGGTTCAGGTATCATGGGAAGTGGTATCGCTTGTCATTTTGCAAATATTGGTGTAGAAGTTTTATTATTAGACATCGTTCCTAGAGAACTTACAGATGCCGAAAAAGCAAAAGGACTTACACTAGAGGACAAAATAGTTCGCAATCGTTTGGTTAATGATGCACTTGCAACTTCGATAAAGTCTAAACCTGCTCCATTATACCATAAAGATTTCGCAAACAGAATTACTACTGGAAATCTTGAGGACGACATTAGCAAAGTAGCAGGTGTAGATTGGATTATGGAAGTTGTAGTTGAAAGATTAGATATAAAACAACAAGTTTTTGAAAAACTAGAGAAACATAGAACTCCAGGCACACTTATTACCTCAAATACTTCTGGAATTCCTATAAAATTTATGAGTGAAGGTCGTTCAGAAGACTTTCAAAAACACTTTTGTGGAACGCACTTTTTTAACCCAGCACGTTACCTAAAGTTATTTGAAATTATCCCAGGCCCAAAAACAGATGCCTCAGTTTTAAACTTTTTAAACAATTACGGAGAAAAGTTTCTTGGTAAAACATCTGTAATTGCAAAAGACACCCCTGCATTTATAGGAAACAGAATAGGGATTTTTAGCATTATGAGTTTGTTTCATACTGTCAAAGAGATGGGATTAACTATAGAAGAAATTGATAAATTAACCGGGCCTGTAATTGGACGTCCTAAGTCTGCAACTTTTAGAACAGTAGATGTCGTAGGTCTTGATACATTAGTACATGTAGCAAATGGTATAGCGGAGAACTGTCCAGACGATGAGCGCCATGAACTCTTTAAGCTTCCAGACTTTATCAACACGATGATGCAAAATAAATGGCTAGGAAGTAAAACTGGACAAGGGTTTTACAAAAAAGTAAAAGCAGATGATGGTTCTTCCAAGATTTTATCTCTAGACCTAGATAACTTAGAATATCGTGATGGTAAAAAAGCAAAATTTGCTACGTTAGAGTTAACAAAGTCTATAGATAATGTAGCAGATAGATTTAAAGTTCTTGTAAATGGAAAAGATAAAGCTGGTGACTTCTACAGAAAAAGTTTTGCTTCACTTTTTGCATATGTAACACATCGAATCCCAGAAATATCAGATGATTTATATAAAATTGATGATGCTATGAAAGCTGGCTTTGGTTGGGAGCATGGCCCATTCCAAATATGGGATGCAATAGGTGTTGAAGCTGGATTAAAAATAATGAAAGATGAAGGTGTTGAAGCTGCTTCTTGGGTACATGAGATGATGAATGCTGGTAGCACTTCATTCTATACTGTTAAAGATGGAGCGACCTATTTCTACGATATTTCTAAAAAATCACAAGAAAAAATTCCTGGACAAGATGCCTTTATTATTTTAGATAATATTAGAAAGTCTAAAGAAGTGTTTAAAAACTCTGGAGTCGTTGTCGAAGATTTAGGAGATGACATTCTTAATGTAGAGTTTCAATCTAAAATGAACACTATTGGCGGTGATGTACTTGCTGGTTTAAATAAAGCCATTGATATAGCTGAAAAAGATTTTGCAGGTCTTGTAGTAGGAAATCAAGCCGCTAATTTCTCTGTAGGCGCAAATATTGGAATGATATTTATGATGGCTGTAGAGCAAGAATATGATGAGCTTAACATGGCTATTAAGTATTTCCAAGACACAATGATGCGTATGCGTTATTCGTCTATCCCTACCATTGCTGCCCCACATG
>CAYGMB010000133.1:0-6345 GCA_964350765.1 uncultured Flavobacteriaceae bacterium | reverse complement strand
TGCCGCATTCGACCACTCTGCCATTTCTCCTTGAGTGCCTCATCAAGCTATTTGCTTGAATGCGGGTGCAAATATAAGATGCTTTTTTATTTTCTTGAAATAAATCTTCAATTATTTAGTTATTAATATGAATTGGCTTATAAACCACGTAATTACTTAAACCAAAAGTTCAGTATATAAGTGGTTAAGCTATAAAGACTGGAACTAATCATTCTTTGAGAGTGTAACAATATACAATTTCTCAGGTCTTTAAAATATCAATCAAAAACCTATCCATGAAATATCAACTGCTAACCTTGATTGCAATAGTCTCTATATTGCGTATTTCAGCTCAAGAAAAAAAATCACTTTCTATTAACCGTGTTACCAAAGCTCCCAAAATTGATGGAGTATTAGATGATACTGCTTGGCAAGATGCAGAGGTTGCTACAGATTTTATTCAATTTAGACCCGAAATGGGAGTTACCCTCAAAGAGCATCAAAAAACACTAGTAAAGATGTGTTACGATGACGATGCTATTTATGTTTCGGCCTATTTAAAAGATAAACCTGAAGATATTCAGAAACAAATAACTAGTAGAGATAACTTTGGGCAATCAGATTTTTTTCTTGTGGTTTTAAACCCTAATAACGATGCACAAAATGACGCAGAGTTTTTTGTGTTTGCTTCTGGAACACAAGCAGACGCTATTGCAACTCCTAGCAATGGAGAAGATTTTGGGTGGAGTGCTGTTTGGGATAGTGCTGTAAAAATTGTAGAAGATGGATGGATTGTAGAAATGAAACTCCCTTACAGAACACTTCGTTTTTCAAAAGATGTAGAAACATGGGGATTACAATTTCATAGAAGATTTAGAATAGACAACACACAATATACATGGAATGCTATTGACAGAACTAAAGGTAATATTGGATTATATCATGGAGAATTAAATGGAATTAAAAATATTGACCCTCCAGTACGTCTCAATCTTTATCCTTTTACTACAACTGTTTTTGATAATTTTGACAGTCCCACCTACAAAGTTGGGTTGGATGTAAAATACGGTATTACAGAAAATTTTACACTAGATGCTACACTCATTCCAGATTTTAGTCAAGCAGCTTTTGACAACTTAACACTCAATCTTGGTCCTTTTGAACAAACTTTTGGAGAACAACGCCAGTTTTTTAAAGAAGGAGTAGATTTATTTAATAAAGGAAATTTATTTTTTTCCAGACGTGTAGGTAGTAGGCCTAGTCGTAATTTAAACCTAGATGAAAATGAAGAAATCGTTGGAGATTTTCCAGATGAAGTAAAAGTACTAAACGCCATTAAAATATCTGGAAGAACTAAAAAAGGCTTAGGAATAGGAATTTTTAATGCGATTACTGAAAAAACTGAAGTAACTGTACAAAAAACAGAAGAGTTTATTAATCCAGACTCTAATGCAATAGAAACTTTAATCACTAATAGAAGGGAAGTCGTAGAACCCTTTACCAATTATAATATAGCTGTTGTAGATCAACTATTTAACGGCAACTCTTCTATTAGTTTAGTAAATACAAATGTAACCCGAGAGGGAAGTGAATTTAGAGATGCCAACGTTACAGCACTTGTAACAGATATTTACAACAAAAGAAACACTTACAACATTAGAGCAGATGTTAAAATGAGTAATCGTAATCTTCCAGGCACCGAAAACTTGGATACAGGATTTAGTTCATTCTTCTTTATAAGAAAAGCACATGGAAAATTTAGATATAGTTTTGACCATAGTTTTTCTAATGAAAATTTTGACATCAACGATTTAGGACTCAATTTTAGAAATAACTTTAATAACTTTGGTATAGATGCCTCCTACCAAATTTTTGAACCTACTGAAAAACTTAATAATTTTTCTGTAGGAACATTTGTAAACTACAGGCGTTTATTTAAACCTAGCACATTTACGGGAACAAACTTTGGTTTCTGGCTTAACGGACAAACTAAAAAATTAATGTGGTTTGGTGGTAATATTAATTTTGAGCCAGGAACACAATTTGATTACTTTGAGCCTAGAGATTTTGAAAACAAACGCTTTTTTACTTTTAAAAACATAGGAAATATTAACGGTTGGATTGAAACAAACTCAAACAAAACATTATCGGTAAATGCTAACTTAGGTACATTTCATGCTTTCGATAGTGAGAGGGACTTATTTGGTTACTTTTTTGGAGTAGGTCCTTCTATATTGGCTAGTGATAAACTTAGATTTGGTTATAATTTTAATTACAACAATAACAAAGGTAGTAGAGGATACGCAAATTCTTCTAATGATATTGAAGGAGAAATAATTTTTGGAGAGCGAGATATTACCACCATAGAGAATAACTTATCAGGCAGCTATACATTTAACCCGTTTCATAGTGTTTCTCTATCGCTTAGGCACTTTTGGACAAAAGTTGTGTACGATTCTAGACCTTATTTTTTACAAGAAAATGGAAGTCTTGAGATACAACCCAACACCTATGAAGAACTTGGCTTAGGCAACTCAAATGTTAATTTTAACACGTGGAATCTAGATTTAAACTATACATGGCAGGTAGGTCCTGGTAGTTTTTTAACCGCATTGTACAGAAATCAATTATTTGAAAGTGGAACTAACGTAGATAATGATTTTTTTAGAAGCTTAGACAACTTATTTAGCCAAGATATGAATCATATATTCTCATTGCGTTTACAGTACTTTATTGACTACAATCAAATATCTAATATTTTTAAACGAAAAAACAGGACTGCAAACAACGGGCAAGCACATATTTCTAGAAGAAACAGAAATGCTTATAACATCTAAATATCCTCTATGAAATCAAGTAATTCTTACAACTACTAGTATTCTTTGATGCTCATAGATAATAGTTAATTTAATTTTAAGTAATTAAAATATACTATTATGAAAACTATAATACATACGCTACTCTTTTGTTTTATTACTGCATCTGCTTTGTCTCAAAATCTTGAGGTTTCGTTAAAAAGTCTCGATAACCAAAATTCTGTTACTAAACTCTCAGCCACTACAATAGATTATTCAACTAAATCTCAAAATGGCGGTACAAGTTATGAAATGACTTATGCCTATGATGGTAATGCAAAAAAAATAGAACAAGCTTTAAAAACAGGTAAAATAATAAGTAATGTTACCATTAAGATTAGAAAGCCTAATGGGAAAATTGAAACACATGTATTAACAAATGCATTGGTAACAGAGTATACTGCTAACTATACCACATCAAAAAATCACAAAGTTTCGTTTGTTTTAAACTTTCAAAATAGAATTGTAAAATAAAAAGCAGGACTATACTACTTCAATTCCTGCTTCTTTAATTGCTTTAAAGCCGCCTGCTACATCAATACCTGTATGGATACCTCTACTTTTTAAGATAGAAGCAGCTATTACTGAGCGATATCCACCTGCACAATGTATATAAAAAGGGGTATCTGTTGGCATTTTATCAAGATGCCTATTAATGTACTCTAAAGATGCATGAATTGCATTTGGTATATGTGCAGTTTCAAACTCTCCGTCTTTACGAACATCTACAACAACTGCATCCTTTTCTATTTCGGTTTTTAAAACTGAAGCTGGTACAGATTGCATGCTATCTATTTCTTTTCCTGCTGCTTTCCATGCTTCAATTCCTCCTTTTAAATATCCCAATGTATTATCAAATCCTACACGAGACAAACGTGTAATAGTCTCTTCTTCCCTACCCTCTGGAGTAACTAAAACTATAGCTTGTTGTACATCTTTTATCAAGCTACCAACCCAAGGAGCAAATCCACCGTCGATACCAATAAAAATAGAACGTGGTATATGAGCTTTCATAAATTCAGATTGATGTCTTACATCTAGTACTAAAGCACCTGTTGTGTTTACCAAATTTTCAAAAGCATCTGGAGTTAACACTCTAGTTCCTTTTTTTACTACCTCATCAATATCTTCATATCCTTCTTTATTCATTTTTACATTCAGCGGAAAGTAAGCTGGAGGAGGTGCTAAACCATCGGTTACTTCTTTTATAAACTCTTCTTTAGTCATATCTGCACGCAGCGCGTAGTTCATTTTTTTCTGATTACCTAAAGTATCTACCGTTTCTTTCATCATGTTTTTTCCGCAAGCCGAACCTGCACCATGAGCTGGATAGACTGTAATGTGGTCTTCTAGCGGCATAATCTTAGTACGTAAACTTTCAAAAAGTATTCCTGCTAAATCTTCTTGTGTTACTTGATTTCCTTTTTGTGCCAAATCTGGGCGTCCAACATCTCCAAGAAATAAAGTATCTCCAGTAAAAATAGCTTTGTTAGCTCCTTTTTCGTCCATTAAAAGATAAGTTGTACTTTCCATAGTATGCCCCGGAGTATGCAGAGCTTTTATCGTTACATTACCTATTTTAAATTCTTGACCATCATTGGCTATAGTAGCTTTAAATGAGGGATTAGCATTAGGACCATATACAATGGGAGCACCCGTTTTGTCAGATAATGTTATATGTCCACTTACAAAATCAGCATGAAAATGTGTTTCAAAAATATATTTTATGCTAGCATTGTCTCTTTCAGCACGCTGTAAATAAGGAGCCGTTTCTCGTAAAGGATCTATAACAGCAGCTTCTCCGTTACTTTCAATGTAGTAAGCTCCTTGTGATAAACAACCGGTGTAAATTTGCTCAATAGTCATGTAATAATCTTTTATGCAAAGATACTAATTGTAGTGATTAGAGTATCTTTCTACATGTAGATTTAAAATGTAGATTTTTCACATAAATTTTACAATATACCTTGTAACAAATTCTATATTTACAAACTAAAACACATTATAATGAAAAAAATAATCACACTTCTAGCAGTTTGTTTATTCTTTGCATGTTCTACAGAAGAAAAACAACTTGAAACTGTAAGAGCATTAGCTATCAAAGATTTACAAATACAATTACAACTTCCTGAAGGAACCAAATTTGACCAAAAAGACATAAAAGTTTCTGAAGAAGAATCTGACATCGAAAGTATTGAGTCTGTATATGTTGTAACATTTAACATAAAATCTCAAGATCGAGAAGGCAATGAAGTAGTAAAAACACATACTTTAGAATATGAAAAAATTGGAGAAGGTGGACTTTCTCCAGACGATTATGAATTAAAATCTTTTAACTAAATACTATACTCCCATGAAATATCTTTATGTATCAATCTTGACTATGTGTATGGTGGCATGCAACTCTGCTCAAAATAAAAGCAATAAAGCCTCCAAGTCTTCTATGTCTAGAGTAGATTATGCAAATACAATAACAAGCGAAGAGCTTAAAAAACACCTATACACATTTGCTAGCGATGATATGCAAGGTCGTATGACAGGTACTGAAGGGCAGAAAAAAGCAGCAGCCTATTTAAGAGACTTCTACATCAAAGAAGGAATTGTAGCTCCAACAGACGCAGGTTATTACCAAAATATTCCTGCTGAATATTTTAAAAGAGCTAGAGATAAAAAAGCATCAGAAAATGTGGTAGCTTTTATTAAAGGTTCAGAAAAACCAGATGAAATTATTGTATTATCGGCTCATTATGACCATGTTGGTACAAATGAAGAAGGAGAAGTATAGAATGGAGCAGATGATGATGGAAGTGGTACAGTTTCTATGTTAGAAATAGCACAAGCATTTCAAAAAGCAGTAAAAGATGGTAACGGGCCTAAGCGTTCTATTTTATTTTTGCACGTAACTGGAGAGGAAATTGGACTGTATGGATCTAAGTATTATACAGATAACCCTTTATTTCCGCTTGAGAATACAGTTTGTAATCTAAATACAGATATGATTGGACGTATTGACCCAGACAAAGAAGACAGTCCAAATTATATTTATTTAATTGGTAGTGATAAACTAAGCCAGACATTACACAATGTTTCGGAAGAAGTAAATGAAAAGTATATTAATCTAGAGTTAGATTACACCTACAATGACGAGAATGATCCTAACCGTTTTTACTATCGAAGTGATCATTACAATTTTGCAAAAAACAACATACCTATTATTTTCTATTTTAACGGAGTACACGAAGACTACCATAAAGTAACGGACACACCAGACAAGATAGAATACGATTTAATGACAAAAAGAGCGCAGCTTATTTTCCAAACAGCTTGGGAAGTTGCCAATAGAGATGAACGAATTACAGCAGATAAGTTGTAGTTTTATGTAGGTTTCGACTTTGACCTTTCTTAGGCAAACTCAAAAAACTCAAACAAATAAAAAAGACTGCTTAAAGAGCAGTCTTTTTTATTTTGTATATGAAATATTATTATTGAAGCTTTTCTAGTAACTCTTTAT
>CAYGMB010000132.1:5215-6403 GCA_964350765.1 uncultured Flavobacteriaceae bacterium | reverse complement strand
AAAAACAAACATTCAACAAAAACTTAGCAAGCTCAGAGACAAAAGAGTTACCGAAAAAGAGCTAATTGATGAAGTGCATTCTATTTTTGCTGAAAATGAAGCACAAAGAGAGGCTATTGTAGGAAGGGTTTTAAATAAAAAACCGGGTCTAAATCCTGAACTTAACTTAGAGTACCTAAAGACAGAAAATATATACCATGTTAATGATATTAAAGCCCTATGTGTTACGTACAGACTTCGCTTTTTAGATAGTCATTTTTTTAACGGAACTATTCCCGAAGAAGCTATCTCGAAGATAAGAATGCTTGAAAAAAAGCACGATACTAAACTCTATAACTTAAAAATTGTAGCACCAGCTAAATTATTAAAGTTAGAAAATGCAGACGATCCTCTATTATTTGCCCCTATGGGTAATGGCTATTATTACTTAATTCATAAATGGGGGAATGATTTGCACCCTTTTCGAAAAATAGCCATGTGGCCTTACAAGTGTTGTGAAAATTTAATCTTTACTACTTTACTAGTAAGTATAATTTTAACTTCTATTACCCCTATGCAAGCTTTTACTAAAGGGGAGGTTACATTACAAGAATATTTCTTAATGTTTTTGTTTATGTTCAAGGCTGTTGCTGGTATTGTACTCTACTATGGTTTTGCAAAAGGAAAGAACTTTAATAATGTGATTTGGAATAGTAAGTATTATAATGCATAACGCATGGAAAAAGACAAAACAACTACTAGAATATACACAGGCCCAGCTATGATAGCCTTAGGCTTAACAGCAAGACTTAACGAGATAGGTATAAGCCCTATTGAAAGAAAAGATAACGAAAGTGGGATTATTGTTGGTTTAGTTAAAGGACTACCTGGTGAAGTAACTCTTTTTGTTAGAAAAGATCAACTCGAAAAAGCACAACCAGTTATTGATGCTTATCTTTTAGAAATTGGCGAATAGCTTTGAAACTTTGTTATAACAAGAAGAATACACATAAGTCTCGTACCTTTGCAATATGCAATATCATCCAGATTCTATTCGAATAAATAAAGCCATTAGTGATAGTGGGTTTTGTTCAAGACGCCAAGCCGATAAGTACATTGAGGCTGGTGAGGTAAAAATTAATGGTAAAAAAGTAACTCTTGGAGATAGAGCAATGCCAGATGATATTATTACCGTTAATGGAAAACGAA
>CAYGMB010000132.1:1497-5205 GCA_964350765.1 uncultured Flavobacteriaceae bacterium | reverse complement strand
GGGGTTACTTGTACTACAGACCAGCGAGTTGAAGGCAACGTAGTAGACTTTATTAATCATAAGGAAAGAATATTCCATGTTGGAAGACTCGATAAGCCCAGCGAAGGTTTATTATTAATGACCAACGATGGCGATATAGTAAATAAAATTCTTAGAGCTGGAAACAAACATGAAAAAGAGTACATTGTTAAAGTAGATAGACCCATTACTAAGGATTTTATTCACCGGATGCAAAATGGAATACCTCTTCACGAACTAGAAACTACTACTAAGAAATGTGAAGTTGAGCAAATTAGCAGATTTGTTTTTAAAATAATATTGATTCAAGGTCTTAATAGACAAATTAGAAGAATGTGTGATTACTTAGGTTATGAGGTTGTTACATTGAAGAGAGTTCGCATTATGAACATTGAGTTGGGCAATCTTGAGATAGGAAAGTGGAGAGACCTTACAGCGAAAGAGTTAGATACACTAAAGCAGGCCGTTGAAACTTCAAACAATAGTGCTTTTGTAGATGTACAAGAAAAAAAGAATGTAGGTAACTATAGTCCAAGACGAAGAAGAGGTAGAAAATAGAAATAAAAAACCACGCATCGATTGAGTAATGCGTGGTAATTTTCAACTAACTAACCAAATTAAATTTCAATTATGAAATCTCAACCATTCTCTTAATATTCTTAGGCTCCTCTACCTTTTCAATTATTACTGTTAACAATCCATTAACGTAGGTTGCCTTAATGTTTTCTTTATCACAGTTTTCAGGAAGCGAAAAGGTTCTTTTAAAGTTTGAAAAGTCAAATTCTTTTCTTGTAAACTTTGTTTTGTTATCATCTTCGGTTTCCTTAGTAACAGCAATACTTAAGGTGTCTTCTTCTACTTCAATTTTGAAGTCTAATTTTTCCAATCCTGGTGCTGCAACCTGAATGCTAAAGTTCGTAAAATTCTCAGAGATATTTACAGCTGGACTGCTAAATTTTTCATAATTCGGAATATCAAGTCTATTCTCTGTAAATATGTCTTCAAATATAGATGGAAACCATACATTTCTGTTATTAATTACTTTCATTTTAATATAGTTTAAAAGTTTATATTCAATTTCTGAAGAGTTAATAACAATTAATATTCCATCACTAAAATAAGGACATTTTGTCTTGAATTTTGAATTTTTATCTGTCTTTTTGACTGTTTACACTAAAGAAAGCAGAAGTTAGATATTTGTACCTTTATAATATGAAAGTAGTAAACGAATCATTTAATAAGATAAAGTCTATATTTAATATTATACAAGGCAAGATTGCTTTTTATCCGTCTATTATAGCACTAGCTGGGGTTTTACTTGCAATTGTAATAACATCTGTAGAAACACTTTCTGTTTCTAATTTTTTCCAAGAAAATTTTACATCGTTATCAATAAAAAGTGGAGATACCGCTCTTACAATGATTAGTGTATGTATAGGAGGTCTAATATCAATTATGGTTTTTAGCTTTTCGGTAGTTATGTTATTGCTAAGTCAGGCGTCAAGTAACTTTTCTCCAAGAATACTCCCTGGTTTATTAAGTGACAAAAAAAATCAATACGTACTAGGGTATTACTTAGGAGCAATTGTCTATTTAATGTTTATTCTGTTCTCCATCCAACCAGATGCAAATGAAAGAGCAATTCCATCGTTAAGTATTTTGGTAGGTGTTTTTATTACTATTTTTTGCTTAGCATCTTTTATATACTTTATACATAACATGTCTCAAAGTATTCAGATAGGGAATATCTTAGAGAAGATATTTAATAAAGCTAATAGAAGACTAAAAATATTAGTTGAAAAACAATATGATGAGGAAGGAAAATTAGAAGTAAATGAAGAATGGAAAACTTATAAAATTAATCGATGTGGTTATTTTCAGAATTTTTCGCAGAAAAATATCCTCAAGATTTGCGAAGAGAATAATTTTAAAGTAAAAATCTTAATTCCTAAGGGGTTCTTTGTTTTATCCAATGATGATTTCTTGATGACTAGTAAAGAGATTGATAAAAAAACACTAGATAAAATTTTAAATAACTTTAATTTTTCAAAGACAGAGCTTATCTCAGACAACTATGTTCTTGCCTTTAAACAGATTACCGAGATTGCTGTAAAAGCTATGTCTCCTGGCATAAATGACCCAGGTACTGCTATTAACGCAATAGATTACTTAACAGAGTTACTCTCATTAAGGATGCAAAAAAACGACACAGATATTCACAAAATTAATGGTGAAACATTGTTAGAGTTAAAGACATTGAATTTTAAAAAACTTATTGAAGATATAGTAACCTCTTTAGAAACTTACTGTATGAAAGATCCAATTCTTGCAACAAAAATTAAAAGCATGCTAAAATATCTTTTAGATCAAAAAGCCTATAAAGAAGAATACTATTCGGCTATTAATACTATAATCGATTCTTTAAATAAAGATTATTCTTAAGCTCCTTATTGCAAAAAACTCACTATTAATAGTAAAAATGAAAATTTGAGGAAAATTAATTATAGTATGTCTGAAATATCTTCAACAAGTCCTCAGTAGGAATAATTTTATTATCATGTGCTTCCATCTTATGAAGTATTTGAGTGATAACTCCTGCACGTATTCCCATTCGTAAGCCAAAATTTTTAAGAAGTGCTACTTCTTTTTCATGGGTTTCGTCATCTACATTCATAACTAAAATAAGTTTATAGAAATGTGTAATTCGATCCATTTCTGAAGCTAATGGTTTTGACGGAATAGGATTTTCAAACAATGCATCTACCTCTTCTGGAGTAACATTCATACGCTTTGCCAAACGTAAAATGAAGTCATACTCCCCAGCTGTTATTTTTTCGTCTGCTTTGGCGAGTACTATAAGATCACTAACAAGAGAAAGATTTTCGTTTTGTTTCATGCTTTAAAAATACAAAAAATAGAATACTCACTTATTATAGAACTTATCGGTATTTATAAATAGCTATTACTGTTTTAGTTAATTAATTTAAAAAACAATTAGTTCCTATTTATCATTTCTTTATTGGACCAATACCAAACAACATCTTCCCCATTGGGCTCATAAGGAGCAAACTTATCAAACTGCATCCCAACTTTTTCCATGACTCTAATAGAAGCAACATTTTCTTTCATAGCAATAGCGATTATCCGTTTTATATTAAACACATCGAATCCGTATTTTAATATTGCGTGTGATACTTCTGTCGCATAACCCATGCCCCAATATTGTGGCAAAAATCTATAGCCAAGATCAATTTCATCAAATTCTGGGAGATACGCCAAACCAGCCCAGCCAATAAATTGCATTTTATTTTTTTTGAATGTGGCCCACCTACCATATCCATACTTTTTATAATCTTTAACTCTAGTTTGTATAGCTGCCTCCATTTCTTCGATAGTTGTTACAGGAGGCTCTCCTGTGTATTTTTGCACGTCTGGATTAGAGTGCAACCTAAACATTTCTTCTTTATCGTTAAGAGAAATCTCCCTTAATACTAATCTATCTGTTTCTATTAAAGGTTTCATGTTATAAATCTAAATAGTTTAATATAACCATTTGTAATAAATAAGTTTAATCTTTTGAGTTAAATACAAACCCATTGATGTATGTAACAAATCATATAAAACTAGATAAAAAAAGCTTCTCAAAAAATGAGAAGCTTTTTAGTTTAAAAATATATTATTTCTGCTTTT
>CAYGMB010000132.1:1131-1487 GCA_964350765.1 uncultured Flavobacteriaceae bacterium | reverse complement strand
ATAGTAACGCTATACATCTTTTCGCGTTGTTCTTTAATCTTCTTATCACTCATATACTCATCAAACGTCATATAACGATCTATAATCCCATTAGGAGTTAGCTCAATAACGCGATTACCTACTGTTTGAGCAAACTCATGATCATGCGTAGTTAATAGTACGGTTCCCTTAAAGTTTTTAAGTGAATTATTAAAAGCTGTAATAGACTCTAAATCTAAGTGATTGGTAGGTTCATCTAGCATAACTACATTAGCACGCATCATCATCATACGGCTTAACATACAACGTACTTTTTCTCCTCCAGACAAAACATTACATTTTTTAAGAGCTTCTTCCCCACTAAAAAGCATTTTTCC
>CAYGMB010000132.1:0-1074 GCA_964350765.1 uncultured Flavobacteriaceae bacterium | reverse complement strand
GTAACCAATCTACTAAGTTTAGGTCACTCGCAAAAAAGTGACTGTTATCTAGAGGAAGATAGCTCTGATTGGTAGTTACACCCCAGCTATAGTTTCCAGAATCAGGTTTTAATTTATCATTTATAATTTCATAAAAAGCAGTAGTTGCTCTAGAGTCTTTAGAAAATACTACAACCTTATCCCCTTTAGCCAAGTTGATATCTATGTTTTTAAAAAATAATTCACCATCTATTGAAGCAGATAAGTTTTCGACATTTAAAATTTGATCTCCAGCTTCTCTCTCACGTTCAAAAATGATAGCAGGGTAGCGACGGCTGGATGGTTTAATATCAGATACGTTAAGCTTTTCAATCATTTTCTTTCTACTAGTGGCTTGTTTAGATTTTGCAACGTTTGCAGAAAAACGACGAATAAACTCTTCAAGCTCTTTCTTTTTTTCTTCAGCTTTTTTGTTTTGCTGAGCACGCTGTCTCGCCGCTAGCTGGCTACTCTCATACCAAAAAGTATAATTACCACTAAAGTGGTTAATTTTTCCAAAATCTATATCACTAATATGAGTACATACAGCATCCAGAAAGTGACGGTCGTGTGATACTACGATAACACAGTTATCATAGTTTGCAAGAAATGTTTCTAACCAAGAAATGGTTTCGTAGTCCAAGTCGTTGGTTGGCTCATCCATAATAAGTACATCTGGACTTCCAAAAAGTGCTTGTGCTAACAGTACACGTACTTTTTGCTTTCCATCTAGGTCTCCCATAGTACTATAGTGCAAACTTTCATTTATTCCTAGATTTGAAAGCATTGCTGCCGCATCACTATCTGCATTCCATCCATTCATTTCTTCAAATGTGACCTGTAACTCTCCAATTTTCTCAGCGTTTTCATCTGTGTAATCTTCGTAAAGTTTATCTATTTGAGATTTTATAGCAAACAACTCTTTATTACCTCGCACTACTGTTTCTAGTACTTGGTACTCATCATAAGCGTTGTGATTTTGCTCCAATACAGACATCCTTTTACCTGGTTCTAAATGCACATGACCCGATGTTGGATCTTGCTTACCTGCTAGAA
>CAYGMB010000131.1:0-6405 GCA_964350765.1 uncultured Flavobacteriaceae bacterium | reverse complement strand
AAATCACGTTACCGTATTTATGGCTCAACCTAGTAGGATGTGCTTTAGTTATGGCAATCGCATTGCTATTACAGGTGTTATTCCCAAAAAAAGGATAATTTATTTTTAATTACAATGAAATCTATTTTTAAAATTATTCTAGTCCTAGTTTTAATAAGTTGCAAAACTGACTCGAATAAAGAAGAAACTATTCAAAACCAAGAAACAAATACGGTTGTAAAAAAAGACTATAAAGTAACTATGTCTTTAGAGAGTATGGATTTCAAAGATTTTCCGCCTGAAATTGATGGTTGTGCATGTTACTTTTCTACAACTCCAACAGCTTTTAAAAATGGAAAGTATGTGTATGCCACAAACTACCGAGATACTGCATTTTTAAAGCTAAATGGAGTAATTACAAAATTTATACTTAAGAAAGCAGAAGGTCCAGATGACAAAACAAACTTAATTTGGAAAAATGATAATTACACTTTACTGGTTGAAACAATTCAACAAAGTCAAATAGATGAAACTTGGCAACAAACAGGAAAAATGGTTTTAAAAAGTGAAGATAAAATACTCTTAGAGAGAGAGATTATAGGAGAATGTGGTTGTTAATCTAAATCATACACCATGAAAACACCAAAACAACTAGCCAAACATTTTAAGGAAGTCTATTTTGGGGGTAATTGGACAGCTGTAAATTTAAAGGACACCCTTAAAGATGTAACTTTTGAAGAAGCAATAAGACAAATAAATAGCTTAAATACAATTGAAACCTTAGTGCATCATCTGCATTATTATGTAACTTTAGATTTAAGAGTACTTGAAGGTGGTCCTTTAGTAGGAAGTGACAAAGAAAGTTTTATACATGATTCGGTAACATCTCAAAAAGAATGGGAGGACTTCCTTGAAATTAAATTTACTGAAGCTGAAAAATTTGTAAATGCAATCGAAACACTTTCAGAAGAAGTACTCTGGGAGGATTTTGTTGCTAAAAAGCATGGTAATTATTACCGAAACCTTGCTGGTATTATTGAACACACACATTATCACTTAGGGCAAATTGTACTTCTTAAAAAATTAATTAGAAATGGAAATTAATACGTTAAAAGAAATCTCAATACCTTCAGAAGAGAAAAGGCTTAAAAAATACTTTTCTTGTTATAAAGAACTTGTCAGCGAATTAAAAACAAGAAACATTGAAGCCAGTATTATTTCTGAAATTAATGGGCAAATTGACACAATAAATAATTACTCTAAAGATTTTAAATCACTTAGAAAATATATTTTAAAAAGCAGAAATAAAGTTTTAAAAGCTCTTGAAAAAAAACATAAAATTGTTGCCAAAAATTATTATCGAAATATCTGGATGGCAATAGGCATGGCTGCTTTTGGAATCCCTATTGGAGTAGCTTTTGGGACCGCCATGGGTAATATCGCTTTAATGGGTGCTTTTTTACCTATTGGAATGGTTATTGGAATTGCAGTTGGCATTTCCATGGATAAAAAGGCTGAAAAAGAAGGTAGGCAACTTAATACAGTTTACAATTAAGCAAAGAACACTAAATAAAGGCTTCTTAAGCCTAACAGTAATGCAATACTAACAACACAAACTCCAACAAGGTTTTGGAATTTTGTATTTGTGTGAGAACCCAAAACTTCTTTTTTGTTAACAATCCAAATTAAAAATCCTGCTATTACAGGTAGTAATATACCATTTGCTACTTGAGCAAAAGTTATAATTGTTATAGGTTTAAATCCTACAGAAGAAAAAATAACTCCTAACAATAATATTAACCCCCAGACACTCCTAAATTTATTTGATTTTAAATTGGCATCCCAACCAAAACATCCTCTTGCAACATAAGCAGCTGCTAAAGGAGCCGTAATTGCAGATGTGATTCCTGCGGCAAATAAACCTATACTCAAAAAATAAGTTGCAAAACTACCATATAAAGGCTCCAAACCTATTGCCAAATCTGATGCATTAGTAACTAAACCTCCTTTACCATTTGTAGCAGTAATGATAATTGCAATAGAAACAATTCCACCTAAAATAATTGAAAAAAATAAATCATTTCTAGCTGCTTTTAAATCAGTAATACCATTCCATTTTTCTTTTACTAATGAAGCGTGTAAGAAAAGATTATATGGAACTACAGTAGTTCCAATTAAAGCAATAATTGTAAGAACTCCCCTTTGAGGTACCTTTGGAATTAAAAGCCCTTTAATAACTTCTACTAGATTAGGTTTTGTTATAAATGCTGTTATTAAAAAAGATAAGCTCATAATAATCACTAAACCTACCAGAAAGCGTTCTATTATTTTATAATTTCCTATATAAAGTAATATAAAAGCTGTTATTCCAATTATAATACTTAAGTAATTTATAGTTAATCCAGAAATATTAAAAGTTGTAGTATCTAGAAGTGTTTCTAATCCTAATACTCCCCCACTTATATTCCCTGCTTCATACGCTGCATTACCTATTAAAATTGCACCAATAATTAGTCCTATAGCAAGCCAACGTAGAGGTCTCGAACTAATTTGATTTGTAATTGTTTCAGCTAGTCCTTTTCCACCTACCAGACCTAATCGTAGTGCCATTTCTTGTAAAACAATAGTAGCAATAATTGATATTAGCATTGCCCATAGTAATGTAAAACCATAAGTAACTCCAGCAATGGTACAAACTGTAACAGTACCTGGACCTATAAAAGCTGCAGCTATTAAAGTTCCTGGACCTATGTTTTTAAAGATAGATTTCATTATTGATTTTGGGTAAGTGCATAGATCGCAAAACTTCCTAACCAATGGCCTCCTTCATAACTATCTCCTACTAGATTAGGTAATGAATAATTTACATGTTTATTTGCAACATTTTTTAAATGGCTGTATTCAGTATAAGTATTTGCAAGTCGATATAAAACCCAAGCTCTACTAAAATTTAATCCATCTAAGTGTACTAGTTTTCCATCGGTTCTATCACTTACTTCACCAACTGCTAAATCATAGTCATGACTACTTAATTGAGGCATAAAGTTAGAAAGCCATTTTGTAAAATCTTCTTTAGTTAATACACGAAGCATAATATCTATTTCTTCCAAACAAGGAGATAAAAAGTCATAGCCACTGGGTTCCCAAGTAATAGGACAATTAGCATCGTTTAAATAAAAATCCTTAGCACGCTTTTCAATGAGTGATGCTAGTTTCTCATTTTTAATTGTAATTGCATAATCATGCGCGAATGTTAAACCAAAAGCAGTATTAGTATGCTCGCCAACTCGAATGGGATACACTAATTTCGGTAAAAACTCAATGTATTTATTAACAATTAACTCCGTTAACGGAGCCAAGTTATTCTCTAGTTCTCGAGCTAATGGGTCATCCCAGTTATGCAAAGCTTCGCTTAGTTTTAACAACCAAGCCCAACCGTAAGTACGCTCAAAAGATTTATTATGTTCCCCTTGAAAATAAGCTACTTCCTGTGCTACATTCGCCTTAGTTATGTTTCGTTTCAAAATAGTTCTTACGTCATTAGCCCTATCCAACTCAGGGAAAGCATCCAAAAGGGTTACCATAGACCAATACCCATGTACAGCACTATGCCAGTCAAAACAACCATAAAAGATAGGATGTAACTCTTTAGGTTCTTTTAAATCTGAAGCACTCCCAAGGGTTTGTCCTAATTTATAAGGATAGTTATGTTCCACGCATTGTAAAGGTAGCTCAACTAGTTTGTTGGCATCTCCTAAAGTGAAGGTTGGAGAAGGTTCCTTTTTTATAATTACTGAAGCTTTACTTTCTTCTGAAGAAACTTCTTTACGCTTTATATCACAAGAAAAAAATATAAGCAAAGATATTATGAGCAATACTTTGATTTTCATAAGAACAAAAATTTACTGCTAAAGGTATCAAAAAAAAAGGATGCTTATTGAGCATCCTTTTCTGTTCCGTAAATAAATACTTATTGTTTAACTTCTTCGAGTTTAATCTCTTCAGCGTTTTTGTCAACAAGCTTTACTTCGTCAAAATTCATATTCTTAAATTGAGCAAATTGTGTTTCTGCGTCTCCTACGACTAAGTATGCCATTTTTGACTCATCTAGATATTTATTTGCTAATTCTCTATGTTGCTCAAGCGTCATGTTTCTAATTATTTCTTCTTCGTTTTCGATATAATTAGTTGGTAATTGATAATTACTCATTTCTTGTAACATTCCAAGTAATGCGCCTTGAGTTTCAAAACGTCTTGCATTAGATTTTATAAGTGCATTTTTAGTAAACTCTAGGTCTTCTTCACTTATTCCTTCTTTATACTTAGCGATTTGATCCTTAAATATTTGTACAGACTCTCCAGTTGTATTTGTTCTTACACTTGAAGAAGCTGTAAATGTTCCAGGTATTTTGCTTCCACTAAATCCAGTACGAGCTCCATAAGTATATCCTTTTTCTTCACGAAGAATTAAGTTTACGTTTCCGCTAAATGATCCACCAAGCTTATAATTCATAACCTCTGCAGGGTAAAAATCTTTATCTGTTCTTGGTAATGCTATGTATCCAATATTAATAACAGATTGTTTTGCTTGAGGAATATCTACAAAGTATAAACTAGATTTATCTCTATTGTTTGCAATTGGATATTCTGGAAGTGTAACTTCTTTAGAAGCCCAACGTTCCTCCAGTCCTTTAAGGCTCTTTAAAGCATCGTCCTTATTGATTTTTCCTACTACATGAAACTTACTTATAGATGGAGAGAAATTTTTATTATAAAACTCTTTTAAATCGTTAATTGTTATCGAATTAACAGACTCCTCTGTACCACTAGTTGGATAACTAAAGATATGGTCTTTTCCATATAAAAGTTTATTGTAAACTCTATTTGCAACTACATTAGGATTTGCATCTGAACGCTTAATACTATTAATTGTTGCTGTTTTAATACGTCCAAACTCTTCTTCGTCCCAACGAGGTTCTAATAAAATCTCTTCAATAAGATCAATAGTTTTATCAAAATTTCGAGTAAGAGTATTTCCTCTAATAACTATAGACTCTCTAGTTGTATACATATTAATACTAGCTCCAAGTAACTCGATTTCTTCTTCTAGTTGTTCTGGTGTTTTATTAGCAGTACCCTCCATCATGATATCCGTCATTAGATTGGCTACTCCATTTTTATCCATATTATCTAGTAAGTGTCCACCCTCTATAACTAAACTAAAGTTTACAGTCGGGATTTCATTTTGCTCTATTCCATACACATCAATTCCGTTCGCTAACTCAGCAGTCCAATTTGTTGGTACGTTAAGTGCAGGTGTTTCTCCTTGATCTGGAGCTTTAGAGCGGTCAAAATTAGAAGGTGTTTTTGCTACTTCAGTCTCAGTATCTTCAACAACTTTTGTAACGTTCTCTGTAATTTTTTCTTCAACAACAGGAGCAACTTCGCTATTATCTGCAATTAATTCTAGTTGTCCTTTAGGCACAAAACTAGTCATTACAAAAGGCTTATCCTTAATGTATTTGTTGTAAACACGCATTACATCTTCTTTAGTTACCTTCTTAATGTTTTCAATATCAGTTTCAATAAATCCAGGATCACCTGCAAATACATTGTATTGTGCTAACTGGAAAGATTTTCCTAATACACTACTAATACCATTATAGAAACTAGTTTCTAAACCAGCTTTAATTCGCTCTACATCTCTGTCTGTTACACCTTCAGTTTCAAATAGTTTAAATCCTTCCATTATACCAGCTTCTACATCATCTAGGTCTTTACCGTCATTAGCAGTAATAATAATGTGAAATTCTCCTGCAATTTCTTGAGAGTTATTATAAGCAGAAGTTCTAGAAGTTAATTCTTTATCTTTTACTAATACTTTATACAAAGGAGCTTTTTTTCCACTCGATAAAATTTCAGCAAGAAAATCTAATGCATATGCATCTTCTGTATATTGTTGTACAGTAGGCCAAACCATATTTAATTGAGGTGCCGTAGCAAAGTTATCTTCATGATACAGTCTCTTTGTTTCAGAAATTGTAACTGGCTGTGGCTCTAACTTAGGTACTTCTTGACGTCTTTTAATTTCACCAAAGTACTTTTCGATCATTGCTTTTGCTTCGGTTGTTTCAAAATCTCCAGCAAGAACTAAAGTTGCATTATTAGGTCCATAATATTTATCATAAAATTCACGAACATCTTCTACTGTTGCGTTTTGAAGGTCTACTAACTCACCTATCACTTGCCAGTTGTAGGGATGTCCCTCTGGATAAATATTTTTGTCTAATACCCAATTAGTATGACCATAAGGGTTATTATCAACACGCTGTCTCTTTTCGTTTTGAACAACTTCTTGTTGGTTATAAAAAGCCGATTCTGTTACGGTATTTATAAAAAATCCCATACGATCACTCTCTAACCACA
>CAYGMB010000130.1:5903-6438 GCA_964350765.1 uncultured Flavobacteriaceae bacterium | reverse complement strand
TACTAGATTGTGGAGGTATCAAGGAAAACATAGTACGTTGGAATGTACCTGGTAGTTTTGAGCTTATTTACGGTTGTAAAAAAATTACCGAAAGTTTTGAGATGCTAGATGCTGTTATTGCCATTGGTAGTGTAATACAAGGCGAAACCAAGCATTTTGATTATGTATGTGAAGCCGTAGCACAAGGCATTAAAGACCTAAATGTACAAGGTGATATCCCTGTAATTTTTTGTGTACTAACAGACAATACTCTACAACAAGCTATAGACCGTAGTGGAGGTAAACATGGTAATAAAGGCACAGAAGCCGCTATCGCTGCTATTAAAATGGCACAGCTTAAAAAGGATGCTACTTTTTATAAGTAATCTTATTTTTTCCTTTTAGAAACTACTTTTTTATACCTATCTATTTTATTTTTATAGCTTTACAGGATAACACTAACAAAAAACTTGTAATATCCTGATTTATTTACGGGATAACGTTACTAAATATAACTATATAACGAGTTGGCAACAATTTGACAAAAAGTATGGGC
>CAYGMB010000130.1:3344-5893 GCA_964350765.1 uncultured Flavobacteriaceae bacterium | reverse complement strand
TACTAGTATGGGAAAGAAACTATGAAGATACCCAAACCATAGAGGTATTACGGTTCAATAGTAAAAAAAATCTTTTCAATATAGAAAGTATTGTGAACGGAATTCTAAATGGTCAACCAACTTCAATTGAATACTTTATAAAGATTGATAAGAACTGGAAAGTTAAAGAAGTTAGAATTAAAACTCTAATTAGGGAAGATAACCCCATAGTGCTGAAGTCTGGAATTGATAAAAGATGGTATGACGAAATGAACAATGAAATACCAGAATTAAAAGGCTGTATTGATATTGACATTTCTTTAACGCCCTTTACAAATACATTACCAATAAAAAGACTTGGTGATTCTCTTCTAAAACGAACAAAACTAAACGTTCTATACCTAAATCTAGCCGATTGGAAATTTGAAAAAGTTGAGCAGTATTATACTAAACTATCAAACAACCTGTATAAGTATGAAGGAGTTTTTAGGGGTTTTACAGCTGAATTACCTGTTGACAATTTTGGGTTTGTAACAACTTATCCAAATTTATTTGAAAGAGTATATCCAGAATAAATTAAAAACTGTTGCCAACAATGTATAACCGCAATTACTGCGAATTCGAACGAAGTCGAATCCACTCAAAATTGCTTAAGCTAGTTAATAACTAAAAACTTTTGGCCAATTTAGCCCGATAACTGACGGGTTATACGAAACCGTTATGTGCAACTTAAGACAATGACAATTATACTTTTTCTAATTTGGCGAAACCAACTGTCTTTCTATAATTATCTGGAGAAACACCTACTTTCTTTTTGAAAAACCGACTAAAATAAAACTCATCATCGTAACCTAGATTTGCTGCAATTTGTTTCAAAGGTTTTGACGTTAAATATAGCTCCCGTTTGGCCGCTATAATAATTCTATTTGAAATTAAATCGCTGGGTGTTTGCTGTAAATACTTTTTTACAATCTTTGCCAATGTTTTTGTACTAACACTCAAAACATCTGCATAATCTTTGGGAGAATGTAATTCACAAAAGTTTTTCTCAATAGAATCTATTAAATTTTGTAGGATTTCAGATTGGCCATCTGAAAATTTTGGAACTATCTCTTTATCGAATTGTTTTTTCTGCCTCACTGCTTCTATTAAAAATATCTTTAAAAATGCGACAAGAACTTCATGTTGAGCTATAGAATCTTTATCCATCTCTTTTGAAATTTGGTCTATGAGATTAAAAAACAAAGCCTCTTCAGAAATCTTAAAATGTGGTATTCCACTAAAATTATTAAAAAGAACGCCTTCTGTTTCAATATCATTTTGATGACGATAAGTACAGAAAAAATCTGGGTGAAAATTTAATAACCAGCCCGAACAAGATGCTGCAGAAGAAATCATAAATGGCTGATAAGGCGACAGGCAAATCATTTGATAACCTTGCAGTTCATACTTAGAAAGGTCCACACTTAACTTATAGTTGCTTCCGTAAAGTAAAATAATAGAATAATAGTTCTTTCGCTGTAAATGGTCAAATTGATTAAGATTTTCAAACCTTTCTAGTCTAAAGGCTAATTCACCATTTTGTTTATCAATAATAATTTGAGCCATAAACATCTATTTCTTTTTTAGTATCCTTAAAAACAAAGGAGTGCTTATTGCACTCCTTTCTAAAGATATAAATTATTTTGAAGCAATGATGTCTATTTTTTGAATTGCAGTTGGTTTAAAACCTTCTAAAAGAACCGGAGCATTTTCCATAAGTGCTGCAGCAACTTTACCTGTTAAGTGGGCATCTCTACCTGAATCATCAGCAAAAGTATCAAAGATTGCATACGTAGTCGCATCTATTTTTATAGCATACCAAGATAAAGTCTTTGGCTCATCACTTACTAATTGTTTTCCAACATTTAGAAAGTTTTCGACATCTGCTGTCTTTGTTTCTTTAGATTTCATGATAACAAGCAAGCCTTTGTTTTGCAGTCCAGACTTATGATTAGATGCCAATATGTCTATGGCTTGAATATCTGTGTCAGCATCAAAATCTTCTAATAAATCATCTGCATTTGCTAATAGTGCCTTTGCAACTTCTCCTTGTAAATGCGCTTGTCTACCTTCTTCAACTTCAAAGGTATCATAGATACCAAAAGTTTTACTGTCTATCTGAAAGGCAAACCAAGATACTGTTTGAGGTTCTTGATTGACTAGTGCTAATCCACCAAGCAAAAAGTCTTTTACGTCTTGTTCTTTTCCTGGTTTTGCCTTCATAATTACTAATAATCCGATTGTTTCATTTTTTGTACTGTTCATAATGTTTGTGTTTTTAGTTTTTGAAAATGTTTGAATTGTAAATCCTAGTAAAAAAACCAGGAGCGCTAATTTTAATGGAACTGTAGTTTTCATTTTTTCTTGTTTTTTTGTTACAGTGTAAATTTGGAGAGAAATAAAGGACTGTGGAATGGATGTTTATTACTATGGCATGGACGATTTTCAGGAAAGTAATACTAAAAAAGAAACACTATTAAATTCAGTATGCACATAACAATGTATAACCGCAATTACTGCGAATTCGA
>CAYGMB010000130.1:0-3334 GCA_964350765.1 uncultured Flavobacteriaceae bacterium | reverse complement strand
CACTTGAAATTGCTAACTTCTGTGCTAAACCAAAAATTAGTAACTTTAATACTGGAATTTATGGTTATGAAGTCTCTTCCATTAGAAAAACCAACTGAATGAGAAAACTATTTATAGTAATAATTTTACATTCCTTACTGTTGTTTGGATGTCAAAACAACACAAAAGACAGCGATAATCAGAAATATCTACGTTGGGTTGGAGACATTGAGCAAAACGATCAAATTGATGAATTGGACTTTACTATTTGTAATGGGAATGACAATATTATACAGTATTTTAATATTGGTGAAGGACCAGTATACAAGGGAGAAAAGTCTGAGATTTTGAAAACTTTTAAATCAAAATTTGAATCAATATCAGGCGAAGATCAAAGTGGACTAATTAGAATTCGTTTTGTTGTAAATTGTGAAGGTAAAGCTGGTAGATTTAGAGTTTTACAATCAGACTATGAATATCAAGAAAAAGATTTCAACGAAAAAATTGTTTCTCAACTTTTAAACATTACGAAGCAAATTAATAATTGGGAAATATTGTATAAAGCCGGAAAACCTGTTGATTATTATATGTATTTAATATTTAAAATTACAGATGGACAACTAACAGAAATTTTACCTTAATGAAGTACTCTATTTTTATAACATTGTTTCTTTGTTATTCGTTTTCATTGTCACAAAATTGTGAAGCTTATAAATATTATGGAGACACATTGAAGTACGAGGCTTGTAAAGTTGCAAAAAAGAGAGCTGGTCACTACCAGTTTAGTAAAGAATACCAAATAGCTTTAGATAAATCTTTAAAAATTGACTCAACTTTTGATCATGCTTATTATGCAAAATCCATTGCATACCTTAAAAGTGGAGATTTTGTTACTTGGAAAAAATTAATTGATAAAGCTGTTGAATACAATCCTACAAAGCACTTAGGGTATAGAGGTTGGTGTCGTTACCAATTCTTTAGAGATTATAAAGGGCTAATACAAGATATTGAGAAGCTTGAAAGTATGGTAACATATGATATTGGTTATTCTCAAAATGGAACACATCATTTAAATATTGCAAAAGGGTTGTGCTACAAAGCAATTGGAGAAAAAGTAAAAGCGATTGATATTATTGAAAATCAAATAAAACTAAACGAAGAGGAAAACTTTGTGGGAGCTTACGACTATTTACATTTAGGAGTTCTTTATTTAGAAACTGAAAACTTCACTAAGGCAATTGAATTATTTGAGAAACAATCCAAAGAAAATGAATTAGCTGAAAACCAGTATTATTTAGCATTGGCATACAAGAGTTTAAATAAACTGTCGGAGTATAAATCTTGTTTAGAAAAAGCTAGGGAGCTTTACATCAAAAAGAGCAGAATGTTTGACTCTTATTCAAACCCAATGGATAAAATTTATTTAAAAAACATTGAAAACGAATTAAAAATCGCACATAGCAATTTATAACCGCAATTAGGTATTGCTCTAATTGTATTTTAGAATTTAGGTAACTTGCAGTTACAACAAACTAAAATCCAGAGCCGCACTGCGCGTAGCCCTGCGTTGTACACAAGCTGAAAAATGAGCAAAACGATAGACCAAATAGTTAACCGATTAAAAAAATATCCAGAAGCGGATTATGAATTAAATGCGGAATCAATAACTGTGAATCCAAAAAACCAAAACGGATTTCCAGTTACTCTGACTGACAATGGAAACGGAAATTACACAGTTGCGTTTGACTTTTGGCACGAAGAATTTGATAATGAAAATGATGCCCTGAATTGCTTTGCTTTCGGACTTTCCAAAGATTGTCGACTGAAATTGACAAAAAAAGGAAATCGACCTATAAAATGGACTGTGGAATCGAATGAAAATGGAAAATGGATTGCGGACAGTACAACTGGATTGATAAATCTGACTTTTTGGAAAAAATCTGAATTTGAATTTTTACAAAACGACTTGATTAAAAGTATTGAGGAACGAAAAAAGCCAGCCTACAACAATGTATAATCGCAATTATACTGATGTTAGGTCTTGAGCATTAGTTGTAGTTTCGCTTTGGTGCCTAAATAAAATTTAAGAAATAGAATTTTTAAATTGCTGTGGCGTCATCATTTCCATTTTTTTAAACTGTCTGTTAAAATAACTTGTGTTATTAAAGCCAGATTTAAATGCAATTTCAGACATTCTAAAGTCTTTAGACTCTTTTATAAGTTTTTTGGAAAACTTAATTTTTTCAGAATTTATATAATCAATGGGAGATACACCTAAGGTGTTTTTAAATTGCTTATGAAAATGAGAGGTGCTCATATAAGCTTTTTGAGCTAATTGGTCTACGGTAATGTCTTTGTTGGTAAAATTTTCTTTTATAAATTTAATAACAGTTCCTATTCTAGTATCATTAAATATTTGATTTACATCATCTATAATTAATGATTTAGCTTTTGTTTGTAATAACCTAATTATAAGCTCTTGTATCATTAAATCTAGTAAAATATCTTTAGATTTATTATTGTGAGTAAATGTATAAGTGAGCCTTTCTATTAAATGGTTTACATCTGCATTGTTTATTAAATGGGAAGTTGTATCATCTAGACTCCAATCATTATTTTCATTTTCAATAGCAACTTTGTGATTAAATTTTTCTACAATTTCTTCAATTTTACAAGCATCTATACCTAAAGCCAGGCATTGTGTGGGTTGTTCTTTTGTTGCTAATGGAAAATCTATTACCATTTCCTTGTTTGTAGGCATTACTACAGATTCACCCGGAAAAAAATTAAAAGGTTCAAACCCATCTATATGCATTATTTTTTTTCCAGTAAGCATGCTTGCTATAATTGGAAAATTGAAGGTTAATGAAACTTTTTCGGCAAAAGCATGTGTTTCGTAAATATTTAATTCGGCATACTCTGCACTATAAGTAGTTCTATTTTCTACTAGGGTAGTCAGTTTTCTAGTGTCTTTATGTCTGTTTAACAGGGACTTCATACTCAATATTACAAAAAATATTTGTTTAAAAATATTTTATAATAGATATGTTCAATTTAATAATATAAATGTTCAAGAGAATTAAGATTTGATAAAATAACTTTATAAAAATTACTAACTATTCAAAAATTAAATACTAAAATTAACTAATTACTAATTAATTAAACTATAATATGAGTTATTCGAAACCAAAATTTAAAGAAAAATATGAGAACTTTATCAATGGTAAATTTGTTGCACCAATTGAGGGGAAATATTTTGAAAATACATCTCCTATAGATAATAGTCTTATTGCAAAATACCCAAGATCTCAAAAGGAAGATGTAGAATTAGCTATAGATGCAGCTAATAATGCTA
>CAYGMB010000129.1:4433-6453 GCA_964350765.1 uncultured Flavobacteriaceae bacterium | reverse complement strand
AGAAATAAATCGCATTGTTACAGATAGTATAACCGATTATTTTTTTACTACGTCAGAGAAAGCAACAACATACCTTCACAGCATAGGCAACACAGAAAAAAACACCTTTTTTGTGGGTAATGTGATGATAGACACCTTACTAAGTAATCTCAAAAGATTAAAACAACCCTCTTTTTGGGAAGAGATGCAACTAGAAGAAAAAAGCTACTACGTGCTTACTCTTCATAGACCCTCTAATGTAGATGCTTTGGAAGGTTTTAGCAAACTACTCTCTCAAATAGTTGAAAAAACAAATGGCTTACCTATTATATTTCCTGTTCATCCTAGAACTCAAAAAATATTAAAAGAAGCGAACCTTGTTTTTGAAAACCTTTATTATGTATCTCCTCAAGGCTACTTAAATTTTATATATCTAGTTAAGCATGCAAAAGCTATATTAACAGATAGCGGTGGAATTACCGAAGAAGCATCCGTTTTAGATGTACCTTGTATCACTTTTAGAGATAGTACAGAAAGACCCGAAACCTGCACTTTAGGCACTAATATGCTAGTTGGAAATGATACACAATTAATAGAAAAAGCATTTTCTAAATTACACGCTGGAAATTGGCAGCAAGGGCAGCTTATCCCTAAATGGGATGGAAAGGCTTCACAAAGAATTGTAGAAATACTAGTAAAGCTGCATGAAGGATAAACGCACCAAAATTTTACTGGTAAGTAATTATTATCCTCCTGAAAAAGGAGCGGCTCCTAACAGAATACAAACTCTTGCAGAAAATTTAAGTCTTCATAATTATGCTGTTACTGTTATTTGTCCTCTACCTAATTATCCAACAGGAAGTGTTTTTAAAGGGTATAAAAGAAGGGTATATCATTCTTCTAAAGAAGGTAGTGTAACTGTAAAAAGATTGTGGTTGCTCCCCAGTAAATCTAGTAATAAGTTTATACGCTTAGTATCTATGCTTTCGTTTTCGTTTTCGCTGTCTTTATACTTTATATTTAAGAGGATTCCGAAGAAAGTATTTGTGCAATACTCTCCCGTTTTTGTAGGTTTTACAGCAGTTTTTTGGAGTTGGTTTTTTAGAAAAAAAGTGCTACTTAATATTTCAGATTTATGGCCTTTGGCAGGGTTAGAAATGGGAGTACTTACTCAAGGTTTTTATTATAGCGTATTAGAAACAATGGAAGTCTTCTGTTATAGAAAAGCAACACTTATTATTGGGCAATCGAAAGAAATACTTAACCACATTACGCAAAAAGGGATACAAAAAAATCTTCTCTTATATAGAAATCTTCCAAATTTCAAGGTTCAGATTCCAGCAAAAGAATCAACAGAAAAAATAAGACTTGTTTATGCAGGTTTACTAGGGATTGCACAAGGTTTGTATAGTATTTGTTCCAATATAAAGTTACCAAAGCATATTGAGTTGCATGTTTATGGTGCTGGGCCTGAGGCAAAAAAAATTAAAGGTTTAAACCAGGCCAATATTATTTTTCACGGTGAAGTTTCTAGGGTACAATTACATAATGAATTACAAAAACATACTATTGCGTTTGTACCTTTAGTAAAGAGGATTTATGGTTCGGTCCCTTCTAAAATATTTGAATATACCAGGCTGGGATTACCTATACTTTATTTTGCAGGTGGAGAAGGAGGTGATCTAGTTGAGAGGTATAAGTTGGGTTGGAATATACTAGCTGAAGATTATAATACTTTTCAGAAATTTATAAATGAGCTTTCAAGAGAGAAGTTAAATAACTTTGAAAAAGTAGAAGTTCAAAAAAGGGCTTTAAATGCTTTTGATTTTGACACACAATTTAAGCTTCTTGTAGAATCTCTTCAGAAAATTTAATACGCTCGTTTATCTCCCTTTATAGCATTAAAAATAGTTTGAAATACTATTTTAATATCAAGAAAAAGAGACCAGTTTTCTAGGTAAAAAATATCATATTTTACTCTATTAATAATATGATTATCGTCTTCTACTTCTCCTCTAAAACCGCTTACCTGTGCTAATCC
>CAYGMB010000129.1:0-4423 GCA_964350765.1 uncultured Flavobacteriaceae bacterium | reverse complement strand
AAATTTATCTGTTTTTTCGGCGTACATATGTGTGTGGCTTACCATATGAGGACGAGGACCAACAACACTCATTTCGCCTTTAAGCACGTTAATAAACTGCGGAAGCTCATCTATGCTTGTTTTTCTTATAATACGGCCTATACGTGTAATTCTTGGGTCGTTTTTACTTACTTGATGTAAATGTGCAGTTGGATTAGGACGCATTGATCTAAACTTATAGCAGTAAAACTCTTGGTAGTCCAATCCATTACGCTTTTGTTTAAAAAAAACGGGGCCTCTAGACTCTAGTTTTATTATTAAACCCAAAATTGGTGTTAACCATGAAAGAACTCCAACAATAATAAAAATAGATAGAAAAATGTCAAAGCTGCGTTTTACGAACTTATTAAAGGGTTCGTCCATAGGGATTTTGCGCATCGACAAAATAGGGAGAAAACCATAATACGTAAAATCAAGCTTCTTACTGTATATTTCTTTATTATCCGGAAGAAATTTTAAAATCTTGAGATTATTGTCCGCAAAATCTATCAATTTTGCTAGGTCGGTGTTAGATATCTCTGCAACAGAGGTATATATCTCTTCTATTCCATTTTCAGTTATATACTCTATACATTCTTGAATTGAAGATTTATTAGGCCCTTTAATTTCAAAAGTTTTAAAAAGTCTATACCCATATTCTGGGTTTTCCTCGAAAAATTTTCGAAGTTGATCTGTTTTTTGATTAAGACCAATTATGGCAACCTTTCTAAGATTTCCTTGTAGTAATAGCCTATACTTTTTAAGTAAATAATAAATAGCAAATTTTGCAATAGTGATAAATAGCATTACCAATAAAAAATACCTAAAAACGGCTAAGGCTTCTATTTCAATTTCATTATAAAAACCAAAAAAGGCAAACACAATGAGAAAGAATACTGCCCCTTGTTTTCCTATTAGAGACATTATTTTATTTACCTGAGTAAATCTATAGATTTCATAAAAGTTAGATTTAACAGATAAAATTATCCAAGCAAGTGTAACGATAATAACATAAGAAAGAAACTGAAAATCTTCAGTAAAAAATTGCTTCGCCAAGAGGTGGATAATCAAAAGATCAACCACATACGAAATAGGTCTTAAAAACCCTGAATATCTACCTCTTTTAAATATCATTTACTTTTTAATATGCTTTTTAAAATCTTTATGTTCGCTTCTATAGAGCTCTTCTTTAGATAAGCTTTTAAAGTAATCGTAGGTTTTTTTCATACCTTCTGCTCTGGATACTTTTGGTTCCCATCCCAATATTTTCTTCGCTCTATCAATATTAGGTTGACGCTGCATAGGGTCATCTTTAGGTAGTGGTTTAAGCACTATTTTTTGGTGAGAATTTGTCAATTTTAAAATTTCCTGAGCAAAATCCAAAATTGAAATTTCATCTGGATTTCCAATGTTTACAGGTTCTACATAATCGCTTAAAAGTAATCTATACAACCCTTCTATCTCATCATCTACATAACAAAAAGACCGTGTTTGAGAGCCATCTCCAAATACCGTTAAGTCCTCACCACGAAGTGCTTGTCCAATAAAAGCAGGAATTACTCTACCGTCATTGAGTCGCATTCTAGGTCCATAAGTGTTAAATATTCTCGCAATACGTGTTTCTACTCCATGAAAACGATGGTATGCCATAGTAATGGACTCTTGAAAACGTTTTGCTTCGTCATATACTCCTCTAGGTCCTATAGTGTTTACGTTGCCGTAATAATCTTCGGTTTGAGGGTGCACAAGTGGATCACCATATACCTCGGAAGTAGAAGCAATCATAATTCTTGCTTTCTTTTCTTTTGCTAGGCCTAAAAGGTTGTGTGTTCCTAAAGAACCAACTTTAAGGGTTTGTATAGGTATTTTTAAATAATCTATTGGACTTGCAGGTGACGCAAAATGTAGAATATAATCTAAGTCTCCTGAAACGTGCACAAACTTACTTACATCATGATTATAAAACTCAAATTGCTCTAATTTAAAAAGGTGTTCAATATTTTTTAGGTCTCCTGTAATAAGGTTATCCATACCAATAACGTGGTAGTCTTCTTTTATAAACCTATCGCATAGATGAGATCCTAAAAAACCTGCAGCACCAGTAATTAAAACTCTTTTCTTCATTACTTTATCTCCTTTCTACCTATTGAGGTATACGAAAAACCTTCCTTTTGCATTAATTGTATATCATAAAGATTCCTTCCATCAAAAATGGTGGCCTCTTTTAGTAGGGATTTTATTTTATTAAAATCTGGGGTTCTAAAAATACTCCACTCTGTACATATAACAAGTGCATCTGCATTTTCTAATGCTTCGTACATGCTTGAAGCATAGTGAAGTTTATCTCCAAATTTATTTTTGATGTTTGGCATAGCTTCTGGGTCAAAAACAGAAAGTAATGCTTCATTTTCTAGTAATGCCTTCATCATATCGATGGATGGGGCTTCTCTAATATCGTCTGTCTCAGGTTTAAATGCTAAGCCCCATATAGCAATTTTTTTATTCTTTAAATTACCATTAAAGTGATTTTCAATTTTAGGTAATAAAATGGTTTTTTGTTTGCTATTAACATCTATAACAGCATCGAGAATTTTAAAATCATAGTTAGCATCTGCTCCAGCTTTTTGAAGAGCCTTAACATCCTTTGGAAAGCAGGAACCACCATATCCTATTCCAGGAAATAAAAAGCGTTTTCCAATTCTTGAGTCACTACCCATCCCTGCTCTTACTTTGTCCACATCTGCACCTACTCGCTCGCAATAATTAGCAACCTCGTTCATAAAAGTGATTTTAGTAGCAAGAAAAGAGTTGGCTGCGTATTTAGTGAGTTCGGCAGCTGTATTGGACATAAAAATAATAGGGTGACCATTGCGAACAAAGGGGCCATAGATTTTTCCCATGACCTTTTGGGCATGCTCACTTTTGCAGCCAATAACCACTCGATCAGGACGCAAGAAGTCATCGATGGCCGCTCCTTCTTTGAGGAACTCAGGATTGTTGACCACTTCATGGGCATGTTCACTGTGCTGGTCGATATACTCTTGAACCTTTTTGTTTGTGCCAACGGGAACCGTGCTCTTAAGAACAATGATTTTTGGAGAGGTGGCCGTCTTACAAATCCCTTCGAGAACACTGAAGGTGGGCCCGAGATCAGCACTTCCATCAGCGGTTTCAGGGGTGCCTACGGCAATAAAAGCCACTTCTGATTGAGCTAAGGCTTTACTGAGGTCTGTGGTAAAGCTCAGGCGACTCTGGGCTGAACGGAGAATGTCCTCCAGGCCTGGTTCGTAGATGGGAATTTTTCCATCGTTAAGAGCGTTAATTTTATCGGGGTTATTGTCGACGCATGTGACTTTATGACCCACGTCAGCAAAGCAAACGCCCGCAACCAATCCCACATAGCCTGTCCCTACAACCGTAATTTCCATAATCTTTACCTTGGCAAGAGTCCTCTCAAAAGCTTAGATACTAATGACTATGGTTAACAAGGAAAAATCGTTGAAGCAATGGCTTATGCCAGTCATTAAGCTGGGTCTGGCCTCAGGGCTGATTTACTGGCTGATTCAGTCGGGGCGTTTTGATCTCGATGCACTTAAAAAGATTAGCTCCCCTATGGTGTGGGGCGTAGGGCTTTTCCTCTTTCTCAATGTCCTCGTTATTAATAGCAAACGTTGGCAGATTTTATTGAGTTTTGAAAACGTGGAAATCAGTTTTTTGCAAGCCTTCCGCTTGTCCATCATGGGAATCTTTTTTAATTTTTTTATGCCTGGTGGAGTGGGTGGCGATGTCATCAAGGCCGGTTATTTGATTCGTGAATATGGTGAGAAGAAGTGGTTTATCGGCTGGAGTATTTTGGTTGATCGTATATTGGGGATGTTAGCTCTTCTCTTGTATTCAGGTTTAACGGGTGTGATTTTTTATTCTCAATTGAGCTCGGACTTACAAGGGAGCTTTTTGACTTTGAGTGTAGCCATCCTTCTGGGTTTTGCTACTCTGGTCAGTCTTCTTATTTTTAGCCCAAAAGGTAAAATTGATGGCCTGTTAAAATCCCGTCCTATCATTGAGAGAACTTTATTGCCCCTGTTTTTCTTTTTCCAGAAACCTAAAAAAGTCATTTTGCCCTTTTTGATGAGTTTGTTCACCCAAGGGCTTGTGATTGGTATCGGGATTTTTTTAGCTTACTATTTAGAGCTTTCTTTACCCTTCTGGGTGGTTCTGTTGATTTTTCCGTTTGGTTTTTTAGCCACCATTCTGCCCATTTCTCCAGCCGGCATTGGGGTGGGGCAGATGGCCTTCTACTATCTTTTTGAAAAGGTGGCGGGACAGGGTGAATTTGGTGTCTTGGCGATCACTTATTTTCAAGCCGTCCAGTTTTTAGTTGGACTACTCGGCGGCCTCGTCTTCG
>CAYGMB010000128.1:4257-6461 GCA_964350765.1 uncultured Flavobacteriaceae bacterium | reverse complement strand
AAGAAGGGGTGTGATTAGGGTCACTTAACTCAAAAGCAGTATATAAATCGTTGTTTACGTTATAAACAACAATTCCTTTAATACCTTGTGTATTTATAATAACACTTCCTCCAGGGAAGTTTAAAGATTGATATTGTGGCAAGCTTAGGTTTAACGTTAAGTCCACAAGAGGGTCAATAAGATTTGGGTTGTCATTTCGTACATCATCATTATTAGAACAACTCACAAAAATAACCAGCAATAAAGCTAAAAGTAATAGACGTTTCATTTATAATTTTAAATAATTTCAAAAATACAATAAATACCCAAAAACTAATTTTTTGTATATTTGTATTTACAATCTCGTCGTGCATGGGATTTTTTAATACCCTAAACTGAAGGGGTTATAGATTAAAACGATGAAGTTATGAGTAAAGTATCGTATTATACAGCGGAAGGTTTAAAAAAGTTAAGAGACGAGTTAAATCAATTAAAAGACATAGAGCGTCCAAAGGCATCACAAGCTATTGCTGAAGCTAGGGATAAAGGAGATTTAAGTGAAAATGCAGAGTATGATGCGGCAAAAGAGGCGCAGGGTATGCTAGAGATGCGTATTTCTAAAATGGAAGAGGTTTTAGCTAATGCTCGTGTTATTGATGAGTCGCAATTGGATACCTCAAAAGCTCTTATACACTCTACTGTAAAAATTAAGAACCAGACCAATGGAATGGAGATGGTTTATAAATTGGTAGCACAAAGTGAAGCCGATTTAAAAACAGGTAAAATATCTGTAGATTCACCAATTGGAAAAGGATTGTTAGGAAAAAAAGTGGGAGAAATTGCAGAAATACAAGTTCCCAATGGAGTGATGAAATTTGATGTCCTAGAAATTACTAGACAATAAATGGCTTCGATATTTACAAAAATTATTAATGAAGAAATACCTTGCTACAAGGTAGCAGAGGATGCTAACTTTATAGCTTTTTTAGACATAAACCCCAATGCAAAAGGACACACACTTTGTGTCCCTAAAAAAGAAGTTGATAAAATCTTTGATTTAGACGAAGGGACTTATCTAGACTTAATGAAGTTTTCTCGTAGGGTTGCTTTAGCACTTGAAAAAACAGTTAATTGTAAGCGTATAGGGATGTCTGTTATTGGACTAGAAGTTCCTCACGTGCACGTGCATTTAATTCCATTAAATGATATGAAAGATGCTACTTTCTCAAGTAAAACTACCCTTAGTGAGGAAGAATTTAAAGTTTTAGCGAGTTCTATTGCTAAAAATCTTTAGAATATTACTTTGCAAAATAGTAAACTAGATATAGCAATAGTAAAACATCTCCAATAACTAGGACATAGCCAAGTGTTTTAAGCTTGAAGGAGGTTTTTTGAGGCTCTGCTATTTTTTTGTGATACTCGTATACTCGTTCAATATCCTCATTCCAATTAACAGGATAAATAGTAGTATTACAATTGTGGCAAAATAATGTTTCTTCAATTTCTTTGGAGGGCATAATAAATATTGGGTTTTCTGCAATTTCTTGAGAAAAAGTAAATTCCAAATTATTATTCGCATAACAGGTAGGGCAGTTATTTGCTATTTTAGATGTATGCAGTACTTGTTTTTCTTTTGCCATTATTCTTTTAAAATTTTTAGAGAGATTTGTAATGTAGTTCCCTTGCCGATACTACTGTTGGACACCTTAATCTTTCCATTGTGGTATTCTTCAATAATGCGTTTTGCTAGTGATAGTCCTAGCCCCCAACCACGTTTCTTGGTTGTGTAACCTGGGTTAAATATTTTTTTAAAGTTACTTTTAGGAATTCCCTTTCCAGTGTCAGTAACCTTTACAATAGCATATTTACTATTTTGAGAAATACTTACTGTGATTACACCTTTACCCTTCATAGCATCAATTCCATTTTTCACTAGGTTTTCGACAGTCCAGCCGTATAATTGGGAATTGAGCATGACATATAATGGTTCTTGTGGAGTGTCTATTTTAAAATCTATTAATTTAGAACTTCTGTTTTTTAAATATTCAAAAGCATCTTTAGTTTCCTTAATAATTTCTGTTTTTTCAAGCGTGGGGACAGAACCTACTTTAGAGAAGCGTTCGGTAATTGTTTTTAAGCGGTCAACATCTTTTTCGATTTCAGATACATAATCTGGATTTACTTTTTCAGATTTTAAAATTTCGGTCCAACCCACAAGAGAAGAC
>CAYGMB010000128.1:2171-4221 GCA_964350765.1 uncultured Flavobacteriaceae bacterium | reverse complement strand
ATTTGGTGCGCTGTTTCTTTTGCCATACCAGCCCAAAGCTTGTTCTGTTCAGATGTTTTAGAAGTTTTATAAAAAAAGTAAATAGCTGTAATAAATAAAATTAGTATAAGTATTAAACCCGCAGGATAATATTTTAATTTATTAATTATGGGAGAATTCCCGTAATAAATTGTTTGCAGTTTTTCTCCTTGAAAAGTAACTTCTAGCGGGGCATACTCTTTTGAGAACCGCTGTGCGTATTCTTCATATTTATTATTAGTAACAATGTCTAAAGAATCTGCAGTAGAAAAGTTTCCCAATGTATAACTGTCTTGAGAATGTGTATATACTACTAGAGGTGTGGTAGAGTTACTAGAAATAGTTTTTAAGATTAAAGGGCTTAACTCTGCTTTATCACTTAGTTGATATTCTTCAAGTTCTTGTTGAGCCGATGCCCATAGTGCCATTTTATTTCGTTCATTCTCTTTTAACTGGTTAAAAAATGAGTACGTATTCCATAAAATAAGACTAATAATGGTAATAGAACCTAAAATGTAAATCCATCGGTTTACCGAATTTTTGGTAATCATAAAGCAGTATTATTGGCTAAATATATAAAGTAAATATGTGACTATTATTGTTTAAATTCATTTTTAAGGACTTATTATTAAATATCTTTGCACTATGATTACAATAGACCCAAAAGAAATTTCCACAGGGAAATTACATAGTTATTTATTGGGAGCAGTAGCTCCTAGACCTATTTGCTTCGCAAGTACGATAGATGTTGAAGGGAATGTAAATCTTTCTCCCTATAGTTTTTTTAATGTTTTTAGTGCAAACCCTCCAGTTATGATATTTTCTCCAGCAAGGAGAGTTAGAAATAATACAACAAAACATACCTTAGAAAATGTACTAGAAACCAAGGAGGTAGTTATAAACATAGTAAGCTACCCTATGGTCCAACAAATGTCATTGTCTTCTACAGAATATGCTAAGGGAGTAAATGAATTTGTGAAAGCAGGTTTAACTGAAATTCCTTCCCAAAAAGTAAAACCTCCAAGAGTAGCTGAAGCTCCTGTACAGTTTGAATGTAAAGTAAATGAAGTAGTTGAGCTTGGAAAAGAAGGAGGTGCTGGAAATTTAGTAATTTGTGAGGTAGTGCAACTACATATTAATGAAGCTATATTAGATGCTGAAGGCAAGATTGACCCAGTAAAGATAGATGCTGTGGCACGTATGGGCGGAAACTGGTATAATAGAGCTAAAGAAGGTATGTTTGAAGTTCCCAAACCACTATCTACGCTGGGTATTGGAGTAGATGCACTTCCAAAAGCAATACGATTAAGTAAAATACTTACAGGTAATGATTTAGGTATGCTAGCTAATGTAGAAGAATTGCCGCAAGCTGCTATGCAATTTGTTTCAGAGGACGATAGGACTCACAAAAAAGCCCAAGAACTATTAAAAAATGGCGATGTTTCAGAAGCTTGGAAAACTTTAACCACTTCTTGATAACTCGTTAAAAAACAGTATAGAAAAATAAGGGTTTTACCTTTGAAGTCTTTACTTTTGAAACTAAATTATATAGTGTTTGATTACAAACAAAAGAAAGCGAAAATTAGAACATGGAAATTCAAGGAAAAATAAAGTTAATTGATGAAACTAAGACCTACGGAAATAACGGTTTTAGAAAGAGAGAAGTAGTAATAACTACTGAAGAACAATACCCACAACATATATTAGTTGAGTTTGTACAAGACAAAACAGACTTACTTAACAATTATCAAGTAGGTCAAAATGTAAAAGTAAGCATCAACCTTAGAGGTAGAGAGTGGACAAACCCTCAAGGAGAGGTAAAATACTTTAACTCTATACAAGGATGGAGAATTGAAAATGTAGACCAAGCAGTTTCTGCAGATATGCCTCCAATGCCTCCAGCAGATGCTTTTGAACCTGCAAATGATTTAAATGAAGAAGATCACGACGACCTTCCTTTCTAAGAGTTTATTTAAATATAAATAATTTCAAAATCCTGCCTATTGGTAGGATTTTTTATTTTTACTAAATG
>CAYGMB010000128.1:0-2161 GCA_964350765.1 uncultured Flavobacteriaceae bacterium | reverse complement strand
AGAAAATCTCTTTAAAAGATTTTTACCCTCTCCATTTACGATTGCTGTATTACTAACTATACTCACTATAGGTCGAGCTTATTTTTTTACTGAGCCGCCAGCCTCAGAGAATCACTTACTAGCAATACTTTCTTATTGGGAAAATGGTATTTGGAATACAGGTTTATTAGTTTTTGCCTACCAAATGATGCTCATTTTAGTGCTTGGACATATTTTAGTTCTTAGTAAGCCTATGAGTAAACTTATTAAAAGGTTAACTAACCTAGTGACTAATACATCAAATGCTGTTGTTTTAGTTTGTGTAACCACTTTGCTGGTTTCCTTTTTTAATTGGGGGTTAGGACTCATTTTTGGAGCTATCATGGCACGTAAAGTAGCTGAAGCTGCTCAAGAAAGAAATTTTAAAATAAATTATCCGCTAATCGGTGCTGCAGGATATGTTGGACTCATGGTCTGGCATGGTGGTATAAGTGGAAGTGCACCTCTTAAAGTTGCAGAAAGTGGTCATTTAGCAAGCTTGATGGCAGGTATTAGTGATACAGCTGTAATACAAAGTTTGCCTAATGCTATATCTTTTTCTGAAACTATTTTTAGTACTCAAAATTTACTATTGTTTTTAGTTCTGTTAGTAATACTACCTTTTGTTCTCTATCAAATTTCAAGAAGAGTAAAAACTACTACAATTAATTTACCAACCTATGTAACTGAAAATAATCACTCTAAAAAACTAAAAGGTGCAGAGCGGATTGATTTTTCGAAATGGGTAGGTGTTGGTTTTGGACTTTTAGTATTAGGAGTTTTTTCATATCAATACTTTAACAGCCTTAGTAATCTAGCTATAACCCCGAACTTACTTAATTTTTTTATGCTTGGGCTTGCGCTAGTTTTGCACGGAAATTTTTCAAGTTTTCTCAGAGTATTAGACGAAGCTATTCAAGGAGCGACGGGCATATTAATCCAATTTCCGCTTTATTTTGGAATTATGGGCATTATGCGTGATAGCGGTATGGTGGTTGAAATCTCCAACTTTTTTGTTTCTATTGCAACCGAAACTACACTACCTATTTTTACTTTTTTTAGTGCTGGTCTTGTAAATGTTTTTGTGCCAAGTGGTGGAGGACAATGGGCTGTACAAGGACCTATTGTGGTTGAATCTGCTCTAAAATTAGGAGTCCCGTTGCCAAAAGCAATTATGGCGCTAGCGTATGGAGATCAAATAACTAATATGCTACAACCCTTTTGGGCGCTTCCTTTATTGGGTATTACAAAACTTAAAGCACGAGAAATTTTACCGTACACCTTAATACTTATGCTAGTGGGCTGTGTGGTGTTTTTAATTGGCTTATTACTTTTTTAAATTATGTTTCCAAATCCGTCAAAAGCTAACAAAGATGGGCTCTTAGCCGTTGGGGGTGATTTGTCTCAGGAACGTTTACTAGCTGCATACAATTCAGGAATTTTTCCTTGGTATGAAAAAGGACAACCTATTTTGTGGTGGTCACCCAATCCAAGAATGGTTTTATTCTTGGAAGATTTTAAAGTCTCAAAAAGTTTAAAAAAAATAGTTAGAGATAATCACTTTTCAGTAACATTTAATACCAATTTTAAAGAGGTAATTGCCAATTGTGCAACTATTGCTAGATCCGGACAAAGAGGGACTTGGATTACAGAACAGATGATTGAAGCCTACATCTACTTATATGAAAATGGACATATAATTTCTGTTGAAGTTTGGCAAGATAAAAAGTTAGTAGGAGGTCTATACGGAGTTGATTTACACAATAAAAAAATATATTGCGGAGAAAGTATGTTTAGTAAAGTTAGTAATGCATCAAAAGTTGGGTTATTCTATTTGGTACATTTTTTAAAGAAGAAAGAGTATCAATTTATAGATTGTCAAATGCACACTCCTCATCTAGAAAGCCTAGGGGCTATAGAAATCGAAAGAGAACAATTTTTGAAGTATTTAGAGTAGTAAATTCGATTAAAATCATGATTTTAGATTGTTTAGAGTTTAAATTATACTTTTAAAAGTCTATATTTATATACAGAATAAGAATTTTCTTATATTAATTTTTTAAGAGTCTTAGTATTATTTTTCTACTGTTATGTTTCTGTAACGTTTCAGCACAAACAGATGTAAATAGTGATGTTGATGTTA
>CAYGMB010000127.1:5059-6550 GCA_964350765.1 uncultured Flavobacteriaceae bacterium | reverse complement strand
AAGAATCTATTTATTGCTTTTTTACTGCTCTCACTAACAGTTTCTGCCCAGACAACACGAAAATACTCTAATGAGTTTATGAACATAGGTGTGGACGCAGCTTCTTTTGGTATGGCTAACTCTGTAGTAGCATCTACTGGCGATGTAAATTCTGGGTATTGGAATCCCGCTGGTCTTGTAAATATTGAAGATAAACAATTAGCTTTAATGCACGCTTCTTACTTTGCCAATATTGCAAATTACGATTATGCTGCATTTGCAATGCCTTTAGACGATAGAAGTGCAGTAGTGCTTTCAGTAATACGTTTTGGCGTAGATGATATTTTAAATACTACTCAACTAATAGATGATCAAGGAAATATAGACTACAATAGAATAAGTCTTTTCTCAACAGCAGATTACGGAGTAACATTTTCGTATGCACGAAGGCTCCCTTTAGATGGACTTAATGTAGGAGTAAATGCGAAAGTAATTAGGAGAATTATTGGTGACTTTGCTTCCTCTTGGGGCTTTGGACTCGATGCTGGAATACAATTTGAAAGAGGAGATTGGAAATTTGGCTTAATGGCTCGAGACATTACAACAACGTTTAATGCCTGGACTATAGATGAAGAGCAATTTGCGACAATCCAAGGAGCTGTAGATGATCAAAATCAAGAGTTGCCAGAAACTACAGAAATAACAATCCCAAAATTACAGCTTGGAGCTTCGAGAAAATTTGTTTTCCACTACGATTTTTCGCTTGTAACAGAGATAGACCTCAACTTTAGATTTGCAGAAACTAACGATATTATTTCTTCTGGATTTGCAAGTATTACTCCTTCTGGCGGGTTTGAGTTTGGATATATAGATATGGTTTTTGTAAGAGCTGGTGTTGGTAATTTTCAAAACATAAGACAACTAGACGGAAGCGATTCTGTTGGTTTTCAGCCCAATATTGGCGTAGGATTTAAGTACAAGGGTATCCAGATAGATTATGCTTTAACAGATATTGGAGACCAAAGCGCGGCACTTTATTCTAATGTTTTTTCCCTTAAAATGGATTTAAGCATCTTTAGGTAGCAAACTAATAATGTATCTTTGTATTAAACTCTGAAACCCAAAGGTGTGTTCAAAAAAATCACTTCATTACTAGTATTTCTATTTATTATACATTTTACGAAAGCACAGTATATTCCAATTTCTGAAAGTGCAGAAGTAAGCATTATTACTATTGGCCCTGGAGAACAACTTTATGACAAATTTGGTCATAGCGCTTTTAGAGTAAAAGATGTAGCAACTGGTTTTGATATTGTATACAATTATGGAACCTATGATTTTTCTACACCCAATTTTTACACAAAATTTGCACGAGGAAAGTTATTATATCAACTAAGTGAGCGAAATTTCCAACCTTTTTTAGAAAGCTATAAAAATCAAAATAGATGGGTTAAGGAGCAAGTTTTAAATGTTACCTATTCAGAAAAAAAATCGTTGTTTAATTATCTTCAA
>CAYGMB010000127.1:0-5049 GCA_964350765.1 uncultured Flavobacteriaceae bacterium | reverse complement strand
AATGCAAAACCTGAAAACGCTAGTTATAAATACGATTTCTTTTTTGACAATTGTGCCACTAAAATTAGAGATGTGCTTATTGAAGTTCTTGGTAGTAAAATTAACTATACAGACTCATTTATTGAAGAGCCTTATACCTTTAGGCAACTTATTCAAAAAAACGTAAAATCAAATTCTTGGGGGAGTCTAGGCATGGATATAGCTATTGGTTCAGTAACCGATAGAAAGGCTAATGCATGGCAACATCAATTTTTACCAGATTATGTTTTTGAAGCTGCAACAGTAGCAACTATTAAAAAAAATAACAGCACAATACCACTAGTTAAAGAAACAAAAATACTTTTTGAGAATACTGATTCAAGTACATCAACAAACTTTTTTACGAGTCCCTTCTTTCTGTTTTCAATACTTGGCTTACTTATTTTATTTTTTACGTATAAAGATTATAAGAACAACAAACGAAGTAGATTTTTAGACAGCATACTCTTTTTCTCTACTGGTCTTGTAGGAGTTATTTTAGCCCTACTATGGTTTGGAACAGACCATACTGCTACAGCTAACAATTATAATTTATTATGGGCCTTTCCTTTTACTATTTTGTTTTTTATACCTATAGGTAAGAAAGCACCAAAAAAATGGATATCTCGTTATCTTATCTTTCTGCTGTTGCTTATGTCATTACTCTTTATTCATTGGCTTACTGGAGTACAAGAATTTGCTGTTGGTTTCTTGCCACTATTTATAGCCTTAATAATCAGGTATATTTATGTTACGTTGTACATAAAAAAGCAATAGTTTTACTGCCCTCTGTAAAAGATAATTGTACTTAGAGTTTTAATAACGATACTAATGTCAAGAAAAAGACTTCTTCTTTTTATATAATACAAATCGTACTGTAACTTCTGTAGGGCATCTTTTGTTGATGAGCTATATTCTGCATTTACCTGCGCCCATCCAGTTACACCTGGTTTTACCAGATGACGTACTTCGTAAAAGGGTATTTGTTTGGACAATTCTTTAACAAAAATTGGTCGCTCTGGACGGGGTCCAATAACACTCATCTCTCCTTTAATAACATTTATAAATTGCGGTATTTCATCAATACGAGTTTTACGTAAAAACCTACCAAATTTTGTTATTCTCGTATCATTAGTAGAAGCATATCTAGCTCCTTCCTTTTCTGCATCCACAATCATAGTACGCAGTTTATAGATTTTAAATTCTTTACTGTTTTTCCCAACTCTCACCTGTGAGTAAAAAAGAGGACCTCTGTTAGCAAAAAGATTACCCAGCAAAACAATTGGAAAAATTATAATACCAAAAATTAAACCTATCATAGAAAAAAGTAAATCTAAGATTCTATGAAAAAAGAGATAAAACTTATTTTGGTTACTTCTACTAAAGGGAAAATACCTGTAAAAATCTTGTTCGGCGTGATGTACAGGAACTCTTCTCGTATTTTCTTCATATACTTGAGTGTACTCTCTAATTGGAGTTCCTTTTTCTAGTAGTCTAATTAATAAAGAATTTAATGTTGGCGTCATCCCCTTACCATTAGGGAGCGCTACAACTATTTCAGAAATAAAATCCTCTTCAACATCATTAATAAGTGATTTTTTTTTGTAGGCCTTAATCCCTTCAACAGGGACGTTTTCTTTAACAGTATTAGTATCTACATAGCCTACCACTCTGTAATTGGGATCAGATTTATGTAAAGAGTTAATTATGGGTTTCAGCGATTCATAGTTCGTTATAAGAAGTACTTTTTTATTAAACCTAGGAGTAGAAATTAAAGTAATATATGCATAACGCCATATAAATAACGCTATGTTTATAGCTAAGTAAAAATAGACTATTTGTAATCTATTCTCAGGTAATACAGGTGTAAAGAAGGGTGTAAGTAAATAAAATAGTACTGTAACCGAGGAAGTAAGAATTATATTTTGAATTACTACCTCAAATTTACTTGCTTTTTGAAGATTATACAGTTCAAAAATTGTAGCAAAAACTGCTATGTAAAGACCTAATACAATAGACCAGACCCAATGTGTTTCATTAATTTTAAAATAATCAAAATAAAATACAAGCCCTATTCAATATAATATAGTGAGTACAGATGCAATATCTAGAACTCGCAATAATACTTTACGCTCCGATATATCAAAATGGATACTCGATTTCTTAGACATTGGTTTGGGCAGTTAAGCTGTAAATTTATGGAATAATTTATTGGTTTAAAAGTTGTAACCATTGGTGTTTTACAACTTCCCAATCAAAGTTTTCAACTTTTTCTCGTGCTTTTTTTGAAAGTGATTGAGCTATAGTAGGCTGTTCAATAAGTTTTAGTATCTCTGTAACAAAAGCCTCTGTGTTATTGGGTGGTACAAGGACTCCGTCTTCATTGTTATTTATTACATACGGAAGTCCTCCTACATTAGTAGAAATTACAGGGAGTCCAAGCGCCATAGCTTCAATAACACTAACAGGAGTATTATCAAAATTTGTAGTGTTTATGAAGATATTAAATTCTTCAGATTTTTTAATCCATTCCTCTTTAGGCAATCCTCCTGTGAAAGTAACAGGTAAGTTTTGTGTTATTGCAATTTTCTTACATTCTTCAAGTGAACCATCTTTTTCTGGACCTATCATACACAATGAGGCATTATATCCTTCAGAAATTAATGAAGATAGAATTTTAATGGCTAATGTAGGATTGTAAATTTTATTAAAAGAGCGTACCCATAAAAGCTTTACCTCTTGGGTTTCTCTTAATTTAAACTCATAGTTTTTTAATTCTATTGTATTTGGGATATGTATTAAGTTTTTATAGCCCTGTTCCATAAAAGCTTCTTTGAGATACAAAGAAGGAGCTACATTTTTAAATGCACCAAAAAATAGCTTTCTCGATTGCGAAGGACTATTTTTAAGTCTTGAAGGTAAGTCTCCTCCTCTAAGAATTAGAATATATCTTACCTTTAATAACCTGGCGAGGTTACCTACTACAATTGCATAGTAAAAATTTTGAGTACTGTAGGTGTCTATTAAAATATAATCAACTTTAAAGGCATTTCTAAGCACGCTAGAAATCATATCTAGCAACCTAAGTATTTTATTTTTTTTTGAAGAAGTAAATACTACGTTAAACCCTTCTCTCTTTAATAAAGTGCCAAGAGTTTCAATAGATGTAACCGTATTTCCAGACTTGGAAAGTTTGTTACCTACGTATAATAGCTTTTTTCTTTTTGACATTTACTATTGAGATTAAACATAGTCCATATATAAATGCTGGAGCAGCAATCCGCATTGAGGAGTGATTTATAGTTAAAAACCAAAAGGCTAAAAAGGAAAATAAATATACATTAGACCTATTTTGGATTCTAAAAAATAGCGGGGTAAAAATTAATATTGACAAAGCCAAAATTCCAAAGACACCATGTTCAGACAATAGACGAGTTAACTCATTGTGCGTAGCAATGCTAACACCTGTTTTTTCCATACGATACTCTTTCACTTTTCCTACACCAATTCCTGTAACAGGTGACTCATAGAATATATCAAGTTCTGATGATATTAATTCTATTCTTCCCGTGGTTATATCCTCTTTTATCCTACCTGCCGCATCTTGGTTAGAATATCTTTTGTTAATAAGTCCAGATGTTGAGAAAGAACTAATTAACCACACAACAGCAACCAAGCCAGTAATTAAACCAACCCTTGGAAGCATAAGGGCCTTCTCTTTCGTGGATTTTTTTAGGTATAAATAAAAGATAAAAGCAACAGCACATACTAAAGCGGTCACAATTCCCCCTCTAGAAAAAGTAATGACACCTCGATACCCTATAAATCCTAAAATCAACAGATCAACAATATTGATTAATCTATTTTTTACAATAAACAACCTACTCATCAATATAAATATGGCAATTCCCATAGCCGTTGCAACTTGATTAGGGCCAAAACCTCCAGAAGCAGCATAATTAGATTGTGTTCCTGATAGCGCATCCCTAATACTAGGGTTGAAAAGAAACACATAAACTGTCATTGAAATAACGGGTAGAAACATTGACAATAAAATACCCTGTAAACGTTCCATTGGCATTTTTCTATCATAACAATACAAAGCAGATATACCAAGACAAACTGGTCCACTTAAATTAAAGGCTATTGCCCTAAGGGGGTCTGTTTCATAATTTAGATTAAGAACAGAAAAATAAATCCCTGGCACCAAAAGAAGTAAATAAAGAATGTAAGGCCATGAATTAACTTTAAACCCTTTGTACACCATCCCCAAAATTAAAAACCCCATGACACTATACTTTGTAAACTCATACGAAAATCCAGCACCCGTCATCCTTGAGAAAACTTCAAAACCTGTTACATAGGCCGCAGCAAGCAACACTTCATCTTTTTTATTACCACTTGTAAAAATTCTCAATAAAAAATAGGCCAATACGGCAACAAGATGTATTCTAGCAGTAAACTCAAAGAAAAAAATTACCGCCCCAAGTACAATATGGAGTACTACAAGTTGTACATAAGAAACTTTTGTAATCTTTGTGAAATTCATTTTATGAATATAGCGATACTAATTTTTTTATTACGCTTTTGTCCGCATAGTTTTTTAAAACACTATTAAAAAATCCCTTAGCGTCATTTTTTCTTTTGTCTTCATTTTCAATATAAGTCATTATAGCAGTTGCCAAGGCTTCTGATTGATTTTTTTTCACAACAAGTCCATTGTCCCCTATCACTTCTTTACAATGACCAACATCTGTAGTAACTACTGCCAATTGTGAAGCACCATACTCTAATAATGCCATTGGCAACCCTTCACTATCTGATGAAAGCACTCCTATACTTGCCTCAAAAAGATAGCTGCTAACATCATTGATAGACCCCATAAAAGTCACTTTTTTTGATAGTTGTTTTTCTCTTACAAACTCTTTACAGCTTTCCTCGTAAGCATCGTTATATGACTTACCAAATAGATAAAGCTCCCAATCGGGATGTTTTTTGTGTATTAAATAAAAAGCTTCTAGCAGGTTGAGA
>CAYGMB010000126.1:5141-6561 GCA_964350765.1 uncultured Flavobacteriaceae bacterium | reverse complement strand
AATAATAATTGTGCCATCTATGGTGGTCTTTCTCATTTATTAAAATCTTCTTTTTCTCATAAAAACTCTGGTCTCCAGACTCTATTATGAAAAAATTATTAGTCGGGTGTTTATTTACATCCCTTGTCGCATTTGGACAACAAACACAAAAAGTTGAAGCGTTAGACTCTGTATTTATTGATACAAAAGTCCCTATAGCAAGAAAAAACTCTGGGAAGGTAGTTGCAAAAATCACTCAAGAAGAACTGCAACAACAAGCTGGTAAAAGTGTAGCCAGTATTATTAACACCGTATCTGGAATTGAAATTAACGGTAGCCGAAGTAATGACGGACAAAATCTTAGTTATTTTGTGCGTGGGGGTAATAATCGTCAAGTAGTGATTATGGTAGATGGTGTACAACTTAATGACCCATCACAAATTGCCAACGATTATGATTTGCGCTTAATCCCTGCAAGTACTATTTCAGAAATCGAAATTATTAAGGGTGCTTCGAGTGTTCTTTATGGAAGTGGTGCTGGTACTGCTGTTATTAATATCACCACTAAGAAAGCTTCTGAAAAAAAGATAGCCGCAACCTTCACTACATCTGTAGGGACTAATCAATCTTCAGAAAATGAGGAGTACAAATTGGGAACTATAACAAACCATGTTGCCGTAAATGGAACGCTAGGTAAGTTTTTTTACAATGCTACTTTTGGAAATAGGTTTACAGATGGATTATCTGCTGTAGCAGCACCAGAAGGGGAGGACGCTTTTGAGGCAGATATTTTTAATAGATTTAATGGTAGGGCTAATCTTGGATATAAGATTAAAGAAAACATAACCATAAGCCAGTTCTTTGCTTTTGATGAATTTAAAAATGATTTTGACGATTTCAGTCTTACGGATGCAGAAAACAGGTCGATCACTAAACAATTAAAAACGGGAGGTAATTTTGAATGGGAATTTGCTAAAGGAAAATATGTGTTTAATGATAGTTACACATGGATTGAGCGTGAAACAGCATCTTCATTCCCAACTAGATTCGACTCAAAATCATATAACTTAGATAACTACTTAAGTTATAATTTTTCAAACCAATTTACTGCTTTAATAGGACTTAATGTTAACGTAAGCAGTTTTAATTCGTTTTCTATCCCTTTTGGAGAAAATAACTTTGCTCAAGATATTGATGAAGAGATTGCAAAATTTGACATTATTGACCCATATGTTAATGCTACTTATATTTCAGATTTTGGACTTAACGTAAATGCTGGAGCTAGACTAAACATACACAGCGAATACGATACAAACGTGGTCTATAATATAAACCCTTCTTACAATATAGACTTTAATGGTAATAATTTAAAGATTCTTGTATCTTATAGTACTGCGTACATTACGCCATCATTATTTCAATTGCATGACCCTCAATCTGG
>CAYGMB010000126.1:0-5131 GCA_964350765.1 uncultured Flavobacteriaceae bacterium | reverse complement strand
GTCTGACAAGAAATAACCGAAAAAGCTAATAACGAAGACAATGCTACTTTAGAAGGAGGTCTTGAGTTTACAAAAAATGACTTGCGAATTAGTGCTGTGTATTTTACTAGAAACCAGGAGAATTTTGTAGACTTTGTTGCAGTAGATCCAGACTTGTTTATTTTTCAATACCAAAATATTTCTGAAGAGTTTACTTCGAGCGGAATTGAAGTTGAAGTTTCAAAAACATTATTTGAAAGCTTAAATGTGAGTGCTAATTATACAAATACACAAGCAGATGAGCGTTTTGCTTTACGAATTCCAGAACATAAGATAAATGCTAGTGCGCAGTACACACTATCGAAAAAGACAAACTTTGGTTTACAGTTTCAATATACGAGTGAGAGAGACGATAGCTTTTTTAATCCAGATACTTTTGAGAATGAAACAATTACTTTGGATAGCTTTAGCTTGTTAGACTTTAATTATTCATTTCAAGCCACTAAAAATTTACGTCTGTTTACCTCCATCACCAATATTTTTAATACTGAGTATGAAGAACTATTTCGTTTTCAAACACGTGGAAGAAACGTAAGACTTGGTTTTTCTTTAGATTTTTAACTATTAAAACTAGTATCTTTCAGAAAAATTTTTTCTGAATGGATTCTACTAGTACACTTATTCTAGGTATTGCACTTATTATAGTAATGTTAGGGATGGGATTATCCCTAACATTAACTGATTTTAAGCGCATTATCTTCTACCCGAAAGCAGTTTTTATAGGTTTATTAAATCAACTTATTTTTCTTCCGCTTATTGGATTTTGTATTGTACTACTGTTTCCATTACAACCTGAAATTGCTATTGGTGTTATGATTCTTGCTGCTTGTCCAGGAGGTCCTACATCAAACTTAATATCTCATTTAGCAAAAGGTGACTTGGCACTATCTGTAACATTAACTGCTTTAAGTAGTTTAATTACAATTTTGACAATACCATTTATAGTAAACTTTGCTTTAGAGAATTTTTTGGACAGGAGTCAATTAATTGAGTTAGACACCATTCAAACAATATTCCAGATATTTAGTATAGTAGTTTTACCTATAGGAATTGGAATGTTACTACGACATTTTAAACCTAGTTTTGCAGAGAAAATGCAACGCCCGGTAAAAATTTTTTCAGCTATTGTTTTGGCAATAATTATTATTGGCTTAGTAATTAAAGAGAGAGAAAACTTTGTTGCATACTTTAAAGATGCTGGATTGGCAACCTTAGTTTTAAATGTAGCAACAATGTTAGTTGGATATTTTTCAGCAATTATTTTTAAAGTTAGCAGAGAGCAAGCTATATCTATATCTGTAGAAAGTGGAATACAAAACGGGACGTTAGCAATTACCATTGCTGTTGTTTTATTAGGTAATACAGCTTTTGCTATTGCTCCTGCAGTTTACAGTTTGCTAATGTTTTTTACTGGAGGTGTGGTAATATATTATGGTACTAAAACTATAAAAAAATAAAAATGGCTCTGATTGGGGTCAGAGCCATTTTAGGGGTAATTAACTATAAACAACTAATAATTAATTTTCGTCATCATCACTTGTCTCTATTGCAATAATACTTTTTGCAGCAGGAACAGCTGTGGGTTTTTTAAATATTGATTCTTCTTCTTCGGCTTCAAATAACAGGATAGAAGCAAAACTTTCTGTGTTTTTAATATTGTTTTCTGCAATAACTAATTTTTTAAGATTTTTACTAATGGCTAATTCTGCAGGAAGTGTTCCTTCTAAGTTATTATCAAATATGTTAAGTACTTGTAGTTTATCTAGTTGTCCAATTGTTTTTGGTACTTCACCATGAAATGCATTACTTGATAAATGAAGTTGTTCTAAGTTTGTTAAGTTACCCATCGAGGCTGGAATTTTTCCTTCTAAGTTGTTTCCGTTTATAGCAAACACTCTAAGGTTAACTATATTTCCAAGGCTACTAGGTAATGTACCGTGTATATTGTTAAAGGAAAGTTCTAGTTTTTCTAAAAAAGTTAAATCTCCAATAGAGCTTGGGATTTGTCCTTCTAGATTATTAAAAAGTAATGAAATAGATGTAACGTGTCCATTTGTAACGGTAACACCATGCCAGTTACCAACGTTTTTATTAATGTCCCAAGTACTATTCCATTTTTCGCCATTGGTTGCCATGTATAAGTCTACAAGAGCATTTTTTTCTTTTTCTGATACCTCTGCAAGCATAGGTAATGACAGTACAAAAACAAAAAGTGTAAGGATTAATTTTTTCATAGTACGGTGCATTAAAATATATATTGGTTTATAGTTGTAGTAAATTACGTACTTTTTACTATTAAATGCAAAAATATTCGATGAAATGCACAAATAAATTTTTATTAGTATAATTTATTGGTTAGTTTTTTGGATACATTTCATCCTCTAAATTCTACAATTGAGTCATTATGTATTTTACCTACTGTATTGTTTGTTGACATTTGCTCCATAACATAAAAACAGATAATTATGCAAACAGTTCTTTTATATCTAGGGTTACTTATAACAGGTCTAGGATTACAAGCTCAAAACACCATAGACGTATCTATTACTAATATTAAGAATGATGAAGGGACATTAAAAGTTGGTCTATATAACTCAGAAAAAACTTTTCTTGCTACAACATTTATATCGAGAAACTCGGCTATTAAAAACAATACAGTAAGTGTAACTTTTGAAAACATTCCAGATGGAACTTACGCCGTTTCAACTTTTCATGATGAAGACAACAATGGCAAATTAAACATGATGATGGGGATGATACCATCTGAAGATTATGCATGTTCTAATGGAGCAAAGGGGTTTTTTGGACCTCCAAAATGGAAAGATGCTTCATTTGAGATAAAAAACAACGAGACAAAAACAATATCTATTAAAATGTAGTGTCACTTTTCAGAAGAAAAACCAATTGAGTATAAAATATCTACTAACTTTATAAAAAATAAAACAAATGAAAAATCTAGTATTCTTCCTACTAACTATAAGTTTATCTACTATATCATTTAGTCAATCTAAATATGAAAATGGTATGAAAAAGGCTTTTGATTTATGGGAAAATGATAAATCTTGGGAAGCGGCTAATATGTTTGAGCGTATTGCCAATGTTGAGACAGATAACTGGTTGCCATCATTTTATGTAGCACAAATAAATGTTCTTAATAGTTTTAATGAAAAAGACGAAGCTACCTTAAGTGCTCAATTAAAAAAGGCACAAGATTTTTTAAACGATGCCAAAGCACTTTCTAAAGATAATGCAGAGATACTAGTTATACAGGCCCAAATTTATACTGCATGGGTAATTTTTGATGGACAACAATACGGTATGAAATATGCCGGAAAAATAAGTGAGTTGTATAGTAAAGCACAGGCTCTAGAGCCAGATAACCCTAGGGCAGCTTTTGGTAAAGTTGAATGGGATATGGGAAGCGCTCGTTTTTTTGGACAATCTATTGAACCTTATTGTGAAAAAATGAAAACAGCTTTAGCATTATTTGATACTTATGAGCTTAAAGGACAATTTTATCCTAATGGCGGAGGAGAATATGCTAAACGAGCATACGAGCAAAACTGTAAGAAATAATGAAATTTTTTTTCAAGGAAATAGGCAAAGCTTTTTTTATTGGAGTGCTAGTATTTCTAGTGCTTGGTATTATACTATACTTAACAAATAACTATACTATTGACTCTGGTAAAGAGCTCTTGTACAATTTTATTTATAACCAAATGTATGCTGTGTCTTTATACATGGCAAATATGTATATAATTAAGTTCTTTTTAGACAAATATGATGTAGCCCTCTTTAAACTAAAAAATATTGCTAAAGCTTTTTTAGCGAGTATTGGAGTTACATTACTTACTCTTTTTGTAATAAGCTTTATTTTAATTGTACTTGTTAAAGGGTTTACCGTTGAGGTTTTTGTAAATCAACTAGAATTTAAAAACTATAAAGTTTCAATACTAATTTCTTTAGTAATAACTGTAATTTTTTACATTTTCTATTATTACAAATCCACTCAAGATAAACGTGTAAAAGAACAAAAAATAATTGCAGGTACAGCATCTGCCCAATTTGATGCCTTAAAAAATCAGTTAGATCCTCACTTTTTATTTAATAGTCTTAATGTACTTACTAGTTTAATTGAAGAAAACCCTAAGGCTGCTACAAAATTTACTACTTCACTATCTAAGGTATATAGGTATGTTTTAGAACAAAAAAACAAAGAATTAGTTACGGTAGAAGAAGAACTAAAGTTTGCAAGCTTATATATGTCATTATTAAAAATGCGTTTTGAAGACAGTATTGTTTTTGTAACTCCAGAAACCTTAAGTAATCCAGAAGCTAAGGTTGTACCATTATCTCTTCAGTTACTATTAGAAAATGCTGTAAAGCATAACCAAGTAACGCCTTCAAGAAAACTACGTATTACTATTTTTGAAGATGATGGAAACCTTGTTATAGAAAATAATGTTCAGTCAAAACAAGTAGTAAAAGAAAGTACAGGTGTTGGGTTAAGAAATATAAAACAACGTTATTATTTACTTACAGATAGAGCTGTTAAGGTTTTTGAAAGTAAAGATATATTTAAGGTTGCTATACCAATGCTTACACAAGCTACTAGCAGTAATATAAATACACAGGAACAGTATATAAGCGACAAGCGTATGGAGCGAGCTAAGGAGCATGTTAATAAGCTTAAAGGCTTTTATGGGAATTTAGGAATGTATGTATTGTTTATTCCAATTTTTATATGGCTTAATATAAAATCTAACGCTGGATTTCCTTGGGCAATATTCCCTATTGCAGGTTGGGGATTTGGTGTACTTGCGCATGCCGCAGAAACATTTAGTTGGAATCCATTCTTTGGAAAGGACTGGGAAGATCGTAAAATACGTCAATTTATGGACGAAGATAACTAGCACATACAATTCAGACTTAAAAACTAACAATTGAGTAACTCACTTTTTATAAACCTAGTATACCCTCTTAAATTTGTAGTGTAATTAAAACAATACTATCATGGAAACAAATTATAACAGAAACGATTACAGATTTGAAAAGGCTAAGGAAAAAGTAGAAAAAATAAAAGGGTTCTATT
>CAYGMB010000125.1:3114-6561 GCA_964350765.1 uncultured Flavobacteriaceae bacterium | reverse complement strand
ACGATACTGTTTTTGATTTTGATACACAAGGAATTGAAATGTATGTAGATGGAGATTGGGTTCGTGCTAACGGTACAACTCTTGGTGCCGACAATGGTCTCGGTGTAGCTACAATCATGGCTATTTTAGAAAGTAAAACAATCGCACATCCAGACTTAGAGGCTTTATTTACAATTGATGAGGAAACAGGAATGACTGGAGCGATGGGGCTTAAGGGAGGATTGCTTAAAAGAATTATAGAGAGATGGACATTCCAGATGATGCAGAACTACTAACAATTACTGTAAAGGGATTGCAGGGCGGACATAGTGGAATGGATATCATCAAGGGCTTAGGTAATGCTAATAAGATAATGAATAGATTATTACATACCGCCCATTCACTTATACATATAGTTAGTATACAAGGAGGAAGTTTACGTAATGCTATCCCTAGAGAAAGTGTTGCAACAGTAGCAATACCTACTATAAATAAGGAAGCTTTTACTTCAGAATTCCAGAAAGTAAAGCAAGAAATTAATACAGAATTTTCTTTACTAGAACCAGAGCTTACTATTAATGTAGCAAAAAGTACAACGCAGGCTACAAAAGCAATGACTCAAAAGGAACAATCTATACTCATAAATACTTTATATGGAGTACATAATGGAGTTTATAGAATGAGCCCTGCGATTAAAGATCTAGTAGAAACCTCAAATAACATTGCTAAGGTTACTGTTAAAGATGCCTCTATAAAAATTGAATGCTTAACCCGTTCCTCAGTAGAGTCCTCTAAAGAAAATCTTGCAAATACACTACAAGCTGTTTTTGAATTGGGAGGATTTGATGTAACATTTTCTGGGGCTTATCCTGGTTGGGCGCCTAATATGAATAGCCCTATATTAAAAGTTCTTGATAGTTTATACGAAAAAATGAATGGAGAAAAGGCACATGTGGCTGCATGTCATGCTGGATTAGAATGTGGAATTTTAGGACAGAATTATCCTGAAATGGATATGATTTCTTTTGGTCCTACTATAAAAGGAGCTCATTCACCAGATGAGCGAGCAAGCATTTCTTCTACTAAAAAGTATTGGGAGTTTGTTATAGAGATTTTAAAGAATATCCCTAAAAAATAAACTAGCGATGATGGTAAGGTTCATTCCTTAAAATTGTAAACCCTCTATATAATTGTTCGACAAAGAAAAGCCGTACCATTTGATGAGAAAAAGTCATAGCAGATAACGCGATTTTTCCATTAGCTCGTTGATAAATAGTGTCGTCAAAGCCATAAGGACCTCCAATAATAAAGACTAAGTTCTTTAACCCACTATTCATTTTCTTTTGTAGAAAATTACTAAAGCCTTCAGAAGTGTAGCTTTTACCTTTTTCATCGAGAAGTATTACAATATCGCTTTTTGCAAGCTTTGAAAGTAATACATCACCTTCTGCTTTTTTTTGTTGAGCTTCAGAAAGGTTCTTTACCTTCTTAATATCTGGGATAACTTCAAAAGAAAATGAAGTATAGTGCTGCAACCTGTCAACATACTTTTGTGTGAGAGTTACTAAGGCAGTATCATCTGTTTTGCCAATAGCATAGAGCGTGATTTTCATAATTCAAATATAGTAGAAGTTTAAAATACATATTCTACATTCTTAATACTGCACTAGTTTTTATAACTTAGCTTTAAAATAACTTTCATGATTTCAGCAAAGAAGTTTCAAAAAGAAATAGACCTTATTATTGCCAATGCCATAAGAGAAGATATAGGTGATGGTGACCATAGTTCTTTAGCTTGTATTCCAGAAGACGCTGTTGGTAAAGCAAAATTATTAGTAAAAGATGAAGGAATAATCGCAGGTATAGATTTTGCAAAGCAAGTGTTTGACTATGTTGATACAGGTCTAGAAATTGACGTACAACTTAAAGATGGAACTCCTGTGAAGTATGGTGATATTGCCTTTTACGTATCTGGAAATTCGCAATCCATATTAAAAGCAGAACGTTTGGTTCTTAATGCAATGCAACGCATGAGTGCCATAGCTACAAAAACTAACACCTTTGTAAAAAAATTGGAAGGAACTAAAACCAAGATTTTAGATACCCGAAAAACGACTCCTGGAATTAGAGCACTAGAAAAATGGGCTGTTAAAATTGGTGGAGGAGAAAATCATAGATTCGCTTTGTATGATATGATTATGCTTAAAGATAATCACATAGATTTTTGTGGTGGAATTACAAAAGCAATACAGCAAACTCAGCAATACCTAAAGGAACAAAGTCTTGGGCTTAAAATTATAGTAGAAGCCAGAAATCTCAATGAAATTGAAGAAATTCTAGAAAATGATGGTGTATATAGAATTTTAATAGACAATTTCAATTATGAGGATACCAAGAAGGCAGTTGCACTTATTGGCGATAAATGTTTGACTGAGTCTAGTGGCGGTATTACATTAGATACAGCAGGAAAATATGCCGCGTGTGGTGTAGATTATATAAGTAGCGGTGCTTTAACACATTCGGTTTACAATATGGACTTGAGTCTTAAAGCTGTTTAATGACAGAAAGCGAAGAAACGAGCAGGATTTCAATTTTTTTAAAACGAATTATTCGTTTTGGAACTTCTATTTTTAATTTTTTTGCTGAAATATGCAAGAAAATTATCATTCCTGGTACTAATGGATTGTCCCTTTACGACTTACTAGAAATTTACGGTACTGGTATTTTAAAGGGTACGTTTTCTTCTAGAGCAAGCTCTATAGCCTATAGTTTTTTTATGGCGCTTTTTCCTTTTTTACTCTTTATACTTTATCTAATCCCTTATGTAGAGTATTTTGTTGAAGGTTTTTCTACTCGATTTATTGTTTTTATAGAAGGGTTATTACCTGCGCAAACTTCAGAGTATTTTTACCCAATAATTGCAGATATTGCGGTGAACCAGCGTGGAGGAGGACTACTTTCATTTGTATTTGTATTTGCATTGTTTCTAGCTGCAAATGGTGTTAATGCTATTTTTAGTGCTTTTGAATACTCCTTCCATGTAACTATTAACCGAAATTTTTTTAGACAGTATTTAGTTGCTATTTTAGTTTCAATCTTTTTGGCATTGTTGTTGCTCACTACTGTTGGATTAATATTGTATGGAGAATACATTATTATTACATTGAAGGGTAGATCTTATATTGAAAATGATTTGTTTTGGATTTCTGTTCTTCAATTTGCGGTCTTTATCATAATGATTTATATTATTATTGCAACCCTGTATTACTATGGAACAAAAGAGGGTAAAGAGTCTCGGTTTTTTTCGGTTGGGGCATTATTAACTACGCTTTTGTTTATGTTAACTACTTATTTATTTGGGATATATATTGATAATTTTTCAAATTATAATGAGTTATATGGTTCTATTGGGGCACTTTTAATTATGATGTTATATATTTGGATAAATTCAAATTTATTGTTGTTAGG
>CAYGMB010000125.1:2606-3104 GCA_964350765.1 uncultured Flavobacteriaceae bacterium | reverse complement strand
TTTGAGCTTAACGTTTCCTTACAGCGATTAAAGTTGAGAAATAATAAACACTAATTTAATTTTTAAAAAGATGAGAAAAATAATTTTTACACTCGCATTAATTTTTACAGCTTCACTTACCGTATCTGCACAGGATGTTATGGGGAAATGGAAAACCATAGACGATGAAACTGGAGAAGCAAAATCAATTGTTGAGATATACAAAAGAGATGGAAAAGTTTATGGGAAAGTAGTTGAAATTTTAAACAAAGATAGACAAGATGCAAAATGTCAAGACTGTGATGGAGAAGACAAAGACAAACCTGTTTTAGGTCTTGAAATTATTAAAGGTTTAGAAAAAGATGATGATGAGTACAATGGAGGTAAAATATTAGATCCTCAAAATGGAAAATTATACAAGTGCTACATCACCTTAGAAGAAGATGATAAGTTAAAAGTACGTGGTTATGTAGGATTTTCTTTAATTGGAAGAACACAATACTGGTATAGAGTTAAATA
>CAYGMB010000125.1:0-2596 GCA_964350765.1 uncultured Flavobacteriaceae bacterium | reverse complement strand
ACGGTCTTTTTTATTTTTAGGCAAAAATTCTTCTCTATCTATTACATAGACGTCATATTACCAATTCCTTTAAAGCAAGCTTTTACGTATCAAGTAAATAAAGATGAGGCTCTGTTTTTAAAAAAGGGAATGCGTGTAGCAGTACCTTTTGGAAAATCTAAAGTATATACTGGTATAGTATATGAAGTTTATAATAATAGAGCACCAGGTTATGATACCAAGTCTATAGACCAAATACTAGATGAAAACCCAATCATTACCTTAAACCAATTAAAACATTGGGAGTGGATAGCATCATACTACCTATGTACTTTGGGCGAAGTAATTAAAGCGGCTTTACCTAGTGCCTTTTTATTGGAAAGTGAAACAATAATTACACTTACCAAAAAAGAAATTGAAGACGAGTCTATTTTTAGTGATGAAGAGTTTCTAGTCTTCGAGGCATTACAACATCAATCTAGTCTTCATGTAAACGATATACGTTCTATTCTTGATAAAAAAAATGTTGTAAAAATTATCCAAGCATTATTAGAAAAGGATATCATTGAAGTACAAGAGGAAGTATATGAGCAGTATACACCAAAAATGAAACGCTATGTAAAATTGGTGGGTAATTATACTGAAGAAGAAAAGCTTAAAGGATTATTAGACAGTCTATCAAGAGCACCAAAACAGCGAGAAGTGCTTATGAATCTTTTTGTGCTTTCTTCTCAAGAAAAAAACGTAGCTACCTTACAACTTCAAAAAAAGAGCAATACTACAGCTTCGGTTTTAAAAACATTGATAGATAAGGGGGTTTTAGAAGAATATTATCTTCAAAGGGATAGAGTAGTGTATGAAGGTGAAGATGGAGAGGAAATTAAAAAACTCTCGAAAGCACAAGAAAAAGCATATTCAGAAATTAAACACGCTTTTGAAGAGCAGGATGTTGTTTTGCTTCATGGTGTTACATCTAGCGGTAAAACTGAAATTTACGTACGATTAATAGATGAAATACTCTCAACAGGCAAGCAAGTGTTATATATGCTTCCTGAAATTGCTTTAACCACTCAACTTATTACACGGCTACAATATTATTTTGCAGATAAAGTAGCGGTCTATCATTCTAAATATTCGGTTAACGAGCGTGTTGAGGTTTGGAATAACGTACTAAATAATAAACCTAAAGCACAAATAGTAATAGGGGCGAGGTCTTCCTTGTTTTTACCCTTTTCAGATTTAGGATTAATATTAGTTGATGAAGAACACGAAACATCTTTTAAGCAATATAATCCTTCGCCTCGTTATCATGGAAGAGATGCAGCATTAGTGCTGGCAAACTTTCATAAAGCAAAAACCTTACTAGGTTCTGCTACACCATCTTTAGAAAGCTACCATAACACAGAAAATGGTAAGTATGGATTAGTAGCTCTAAAGGAACGCTATGGAAATGTTCTTATGCCAGATATTGAATTAGTAGATATCAAAGAAGCACATCGTAAAAAGAAGATGAAAGGTCATTTTAGTGAACGATTATTAGAAGAAATTAACGAGGCATTAAACAATAATGAGCAAGTAATTCTTTTTCAAAATAGAAGAGGTTTTTCTCCAGTAGTAGAATGTACAACTTGTGGAGTCTCTCCCCAATGCCCTAACTGTGATGTAAGTTTAACCTATCATCAATACAAAAAAGAGATGCGGTGCCATTATTGTGGGTACCACACACAAATGCTAGCAGCTTGTTTTGCTTGTGGAAGTGAGACTTTAGACACAAAAGGTTTTGGAACCGAACAGATTGAAACTGAACTAAAAACACTATTTCCAAACCATGTAGTTGCCAGAATGGATCAAGATACTACCAAAGGGAAACATGCCTATGGAAAATTAATTGATCGTTTAGAAAATGAAAAAATTTCTATTTTGGTTGGTACACAAATGCTTGCAAAAGGTTTGGATTTTAGAAAGGTTAGTCTGGTTGGGGTAATGAATGCAGATAACTTACTCAATTTTCCAGATTTTAGAGCACATGAGCGTAGTTTTCAGTTACTACAACAGGTGTCTGGTAGAGCAGGGAGAACTAAAAAAAGGGGTAAAGTTTTGATACAAACGTACAATCCTTATCATCAAATCTTGCAACAAGTTAGCACCAATGATTTTGAGGGCATGTACAAGCAACAATTAGAAGATAGGTATCAGTTTAAGTACCCTCCTTTTTACCGAACCATACGTATTACATGCCGAGACAGAAATTATGATAAAATGCGAAAAGCAGCTACTTGGTTTGCTAGTGCATTACAACTTACATTAGCAGAAAATGTATTGGGTCCTGAAGCACCTCCAGTAGGTAGGGTTAGAAATCTTTTTATCACAAACATTTTAATAAAGATTCCTAAGAGAAATTCAATTTCGGGTACAAAAACAGTAATAGAAAAAGTTCTGAGAAGTTTTTCAGTAATTAAAGAATTTTCTTCCGTAAAAATTACGATAGATGTAGATAATTACTAACTGCGCATATTAGCCGCAAGTGCTTCAACTAGTTGCGTTTTTCTGTTTCTACTTAAAGGTAATTGTTCATCATCTTCAATGGAGTTGGCCCTGGTAACTTCCTTTATCACTT
>CAYGMB010000124.1:759-6601 GCA_964350765.1 uncultured Flavobacteriaceae bacterium | reverse complement strand
TGGGCATATACAATGGATGGGAGTCAAATTGGAGAATTAGAATATGAAAACTTTAATGCTGCTGGTGCTGTTGTAACTGTAAAAGGAAAAATAGTACACCCTGGGTATGCAAAAGGAAAAATGGTTAATAGTATGTACATAGCTACAGACTATATAAACTCATTACCCAGACTAGAAACACCAGAACATACTGAGGACAGACAAGGCTTTTTTCATCTTTATAGCATAGAAGGAGAGGTTGATAACACTAAACTACAATACATAATTAGAGATCACGACAGAGAACAATTTGAAGCTAGAAAAGAGATGATGTTAAAATTGGCTATTGAACTTAACAGTCAATTTGAAAAAGAAATTATTTCTGTTGAAATCAAAGATCAATATTTCAATATGCGAGAAAAAATTGAACCGGTAATGCATATTGTTGATGTTGCCGAAGAAGCTATGAAGGAAGCAGGAATTAACCCTCTAATTAAGCCTATAAGAGGAGGGACAGATGGCTCTCAACTTAGTTTTATGGGGTTACCATGTCCAAATATTTTTGCTGGAGGACACAACTTTCATGGTAGGTATGAGTATGTCCCTGTAGAAAGTATGCAAAAAGCGATTGAAGTTATTGTAAATATTGCAAAATTAGTTGCAACTAAGTAATAAAAAAGCCTCGCAATGCGAGGCTTTTTATTAGGTTGTTATTAGCGCTTTTCGTTTACTTATTATGCTTTTGGCATAATTACTGTGTCAATAGCATGTATTACTCCGTTAGAAGCATCAACATCTGCCATTACAACTGTAGATGTCTTACCTTTAGCATCTGTAATCGTCACTTTATCTCCTTTAAGAGATAATACAATATTTTCACCCTGTAAAGTTGTTACATTGTATTTGTTGTCGTTGTCTTTTATAGCTTTAATAACTGCATCTGCTTTCCATTCACCGGCAACTACATGATACTTAAGAAGGTTTTGTAAAGCTCCTTTATTTTCATCATTTAAAAGACTTTTAAGAGTAGCTTCTGGTACTTTAGCAAAGGCATCATTTGTTGGTGCAAATACTGTAAACTCACCTTCACCCATAAAAGTTTCGGCAAGACCAGCAGCTTTAAGAGCTGATACTAATGTTGTGAAATTTTCATTACCCATAGCTATTGCAGCGATAGTATTTTTTTCAAATTCAGCTTTAGCCATTGCTTCTTCTTTTTCAGCTTGAGCTTTAGCTTCCATTTCCATTTTTTCTGCTTCAGCTTTTGCTTCAGCTTCTTTCTTTTTAGTATCGTCGCATGAGGCAAATAATAAACCTACAACTGCAAACGAAAGAAATAATTTTGTAATTTTCATAATATGTTGATTTTTTGTTTGTTCAAAAGTAAAGGCTAAAAAACTAAAGTTGTAATAAAATTTTTTAATGTTTAGTTAAATAATGTTATAGTCTAAAGAACTAATACAAAGGTCGAAAACGTAATTTTTATAAAAAAATAAACAATATCTTAACTTCAATGAATAAGCTTTTATATGTATATTTAAATCATTAATTATAAAAACACTAAAAATGGTTAAAGCAAAATATCAAAGCGTATTGGATTTAGGAGAAGAACTTAAAATTCAGAACGGAGATGTAAAAGAAGAGAACGGACAATTACACATACATGGTACTGCAAACACTCAATACGAGAAAAACTTATTGTGGGATAAAATAAAAGAAATTGGTGGAGAAAATCCTTCAGACTTAGTTGCAGATATTAAAGTTGCAGACACCTCCGTATATGCAAGACATACTGTATCTAGCGGAGAATCTTTAAGTAAAATTGCAAAACACTACTATAAAGACCCTATGAAGTATAATGCAATTTTTGAAGCAAACAGAGATAAACTAGACAATCCAGATATGATTCATCCTGGACAGGATTTAGTAATCCCTAACTTATAAATAGAAATAAATTTTATATTATTAATCCCAGCTTACAAATGTAATGCTGGGATTTTTTATTGATACCAACTCTAAATATTGAAAATAAGTTAATTTGTAAATTAATATATTTTAAAATTGGTGCTATTCATTTTTAAATTTATAGGAATATAAAATTTATAGGCCACTAATATAACCTCCATATATATCTTTAAACTTTACTCCCTCACTTAAATTGTATTTACTAAGTTTTTTAAACTCAACAAGTGCCCATAAGATAAACTCTTTAAAGAAAGGTTTGTCCTCATAAGAAATATCTGGAGTGTATTTATTTATTAAATCATCTAATGGCTCTATTCTGTCAAGTTGTAATTGATAGTCATTATCTGAAAGTGAATCTAACAACTCAAAACCACTTTGTTCAAAAAACCAAGCAACAGTATCTTGGTAAGGGTCTTCGTCACCTTCCTTTTGTAATTTTTCAATTTTTGGAAAATAATGTAGGAATTGACTAGCTATAGCATCTGCTATTAACTGCTGCGCCACTTGTGACGCACCTTCCTGTTCACCTTCATAAACCAATTCTACTTTTCCTGTAATCGCTGGAATTATCCCCATAAAATCACTTAGTCTAATTGTTGTTTTACTTTTTCCATGTTGTAAAGCACGTCGCTCTGCGGTGCTTAATAAATTTTCAAAAGCAGTTATGCTCAATCGAGCACTAACACCACTTTTAGCGTCTATAAATTCACTATCTCGTGCTTCAAAACTAATCTGTTCTAGTATATCTTTTGCAAGCTCTGGAACATAGATATTACTTTTTTCAGAAGCTGCTTGTTCAGTTTCTTGTTGAGTGATTGTTCTTGCTATTTCAATATCTTCAGGATAATGAGTTAAAATTTGTGAGCCAATTCTATATTTTAAAGGAGTTACAATACTACCTCTGTTAGTATAGTCTTCTGGATTAGCTGTAAAAACAAATTGTATATCTAATGGTAATCTTAATTTAAATCCTCTAATCTGGATATCACCTTCTTGCAGAATATTAAATAGAGCAACTTGTATTCTAGCCTGCAAGTCTGGTAATTCATTAATTACAAAAATGCAACGATTTGCTCTTGGTATCATACCAAAGTGTATTACTCTATCATCTGCATATGTTAATTTTAAATTCGCTGCCTTAATAGGGTCTACATCACCTATTAAATCGGCAACAGTTACATCTGGAGTAGCTAATTTTTCAGCAAATCTATCCTCTCTGTGCAACCAAGTAATAGGAGTATTTTTCCCTTTATTTTCTAATATTTCTCTTGCATATCTAGAAATTGGCATAAAAGGATCATCATTAATCTCACTACCTTCAACAACTGGAACATATTCGTCCAACAATGTCACCATTTGCCTTGCAAGACGGGTTTTTGCTTGTCCTCTAAGTCCGAGTAAATTTATGTTATGTTTTGAAAGTATAGCTCGCTCTAATTCTGGTATTACTGTATATTCATAGCCATGAATTCCTTTAAAAGTTGTTTCTTTTTTCATCAACTTTTGTAGTAAATTTCGACGTAACTCTTCTTTAACTGTTTTATATTCAAATCCAGCTTCTTTAAGCTGGCCAACTGTTTTTATATTTTCTATTTTCATGTTTTATTAAACTAAATTCAACCTATAAACTTGGTTTTATCTTAATTTCTTTTTTCTATTATTTTCATAATCTGTAAAGATCATTTCACCTAATCCTTTAAGTCCTGTGTAAAAAGCTTTTCCTTGGTTTGCCTCTGTAAAATTATCTACAAACTGTTGTAAATATGGGTCACTAGCAATCATAAAAGTAGTTATAGGGATATGTAATTTTCTTGCCTGGGCAGCCATCATATAACATTTACTTACAATATGCGGATCTAAGCCTACACTATTTTTGTAATACTCTCCATTAGGTAAATGTAAGCAACTAGGCTTGCCATCTGTAATCATAAAAATTTGTTTATTGGTATTGCGTTTTCTTCTAAGCATATCCATTGCAAGTTGTAATCCTGCTACAGTATTAGTATGATAAGGCCCTACATTAAGATAAGGTAAATCTTTAATTTTAATAGGCCAAGCATCGTTACCAAAAACTAAAACATCAAGGGTGTCTTTTGGATAACGAGTAGTAATTAATTCACTTAATGCCATAGCTACTTTCTTAGCAGGAGTAATTCTATCTTCTCCATATAAGATCATACTATGACTTATATCAATCATTAGCACCGTACTCATTTGTGCTTTGTATGTAGTTTCTTCTACTACAAGATCATTTTCAGTAAGATGAAAGTCACCAACACCATGATTAATTTGGGCATTTCGCAAACTTTCAGTCATAGAAATTCTATCCAAAGTATCACCAAACTGATACTTCCTAAACTCACCAGCTTGTTCATCTCCTCTTCCAGTATATTTTGTTTTGTGATTACCGCTACCGCTTCGTTTTAACTTTCCAAAAATTTGATCTAAAGCTCTTCTACGTAACGACCTCTCTAGTTTTTCAGTAATAGTAGATTTACCCTCACCTTTACCTCCTCCTTTTCCATTAGGCTTGAATTCTTCACGTATGTAGCCTTTCTTTTTTAGATCTTCAACAAAATCATCAATAGTATATTCTTCAGTAGTAAGATTATACTCTTCATCAAGTTGTCTAAGCCAATCTATGGCTTCGTCAAAATCACCAGAGGTATGCGTAATAAGTTCTTGAAAAATATCGAAAAGACGTTCAAAAGGAGACTGGTCCTTTGGAGTATGTTTTGTAAAAACAAACCCCGTTGGTACATTTTTCTTCTTCATACCCTAAAGATACGATTATTCTCAATAAAAAGAATGGCGTATTAACAGGCTTTTAAGAGTTCTATATTTACATTTTATTAACTTTAGCAACCAATCAAAAAACAATAAAATGAAGAAAATTCTCCTCCTAGTACTTATCTCAATTACTACTACACTTTCTGCTCAAAAACTCTCAATGGACATTATTAAAGATATGCAACCAAGAAATATTGGTCCTGGAGGTATGTCTGGTCGTGTAACTGCAATAGACGTTGTCACCAAAAACCCAGATGTAATGTATGTTGGTACAGCTTCTGGAGGGCTGTGGAAATCTACAAGTGGAGGTATAAAATGGTCACCTATATTTGATAATGAAGCAACTGCCTCAATAGGTGCCGTAGCTATTCAACAATCTAATCCATCTGTCATTTGGGTGGGAACTGGAGAAGGAAATCCTAGAAACAGTCTTAATGGTGGTTATGGAGTTTACAAATCATTAGATGGTGGAAAAACTTGGCAATTAATGGGTCTTGAAAATACACGTCACATTCACCGTGTAATTATTGACCCAACAAACCCAAATACTGTATATGTTGGAGCCATTGGTTCTCCATGGGGCGAACACCCAGAGAGAGGTGTTTTTAAGACAACTGATGGTGGAAAGACTTGGAAGAAAATTCTGTTTAACAATAATAAAACAGGAGTAGCAGATATGGTAATGGATCCAACCAACCCTAATAAACTCTTAGTTGCAATGTGGGAGCACAAAAGAGACCCATGGTTCTTTAAATCTGGTGGTGAAGGTTCTGGACTGTATGTTACACATGATGGAGGCGATACTTGGGAAAAGAGAACAGATGCAGATGGACTCCCAAAAGGAGAATTAGGTCGTATTGGTATTGCTATCGCAAGAAACAAACCTAATATAATTTATGCTCTTGTAGAGGCTAAAAAAAATGCACTTTACAAATCTGAAGATGGAGGTTTTAATTGGAAGAAAATAAATGATAAGAATGATATAGGTAATCGTCCTTTTTATTATTCTGAAATTTATGTAGATCCGCAGAATGAAAATAGAGTTTTCTCTGTATTTACTTATGTAAATGTTTCTGAAGATGGTGGTAAAAACTTTACACAGTTGATG
>CAYGMB010000124.1:0-749 GCA_964350765.1 uncultured Flavobacteriaceae bacterium | reverse complement strand
CAGATCACCACGCTTGGTGGATTCATCCAGAAGATGGTAGCTTCATGATTGACGGAAACGACGGAGGTATGAACATCACACATGATGGCGGAAAGTCTTGGCGCTTTATTGGCAACTTACCTGTTGCACAGTTTTATCATATAAATGTAGACAATGAATTTCCTTATAATGTATATGGAGGTATGCAAGATAACGGGAGTTGGAGAGGTCCAGCATATGTCTGGAAAGCTCAAGGTATTAGAAATAGTTACTGGCAAGAGATTAGTTTTGGTGACGGATTTGATGTAGTACCGGATAGAGATGACAGTCGTTATGGATGGAGTATGAGCCAGCAAGGTTTTGTAAGTAGGTATGACTGGATTACAGGAAATAACTATACAGTACGTCCTACTCATCCAGACCCAGATGTACAATTACGCTTTAATTGGAATGCCGCTATTAATATTGACCCGTTCAATAACAATACTATTTACTTCGGAAGTCAATTTGTACATAAAAGTATTGATAAAGGACTTACGTGGGAAGTTATTTCTCCAGATTTAACAACCAACGACCCAGAAAAACAAAAACAAAGCGAAAGTGGTGGTCTAACTATGGATGCTACAGGAGCTGAAAACCACACAACAATTTTAGTCATTGAACCTTCACCTCTAGAACAAAACATGCTTTGGGTAGGAACAGACGACGGAAAAGTACATTACACTCAAAACGGTGGCACAGACTGGACAGATGTTTCAAAAAATATTAAA
>CAYGMB010000123.1:5645-6656 GCA_964350765.1 uncultured Flavobacteriaceae bacterium | reverse complement strand
TTGCTTAATAATTATGAAGATTACGACTTTATTTGGGCATCACCACCTTGCCCCACTCACTCGGTTACAAATCACTTTTTAAATGCGCAAGGAATTAAGAGGTATCCTGATATGGGATTGTATCAAGAAATAATACTTCTGCAAACATTTTTTAAAGGCAAATATGTAATAGAAAATGTAAAAAGCTATTACGAACCATTAGTACAACCTCAAGTAAGCGGAAGGCATTATTTCTGGGCAAATTTTCTAATACCTAAATTGAAATACGAAAAGCAAATAGGTAGAATGAATGGCAAAAAAAGTGATTTAGGTGGTGAGGCTCAAGGGAAAATAAGACAAAATAATTTAGATAAGCTCGGTTTTGATTTAAGCAAATACGACTACCCTGACAAAGATAAATTGTTGCGTAACTGTGTTGCCCCCGAAATTGGAAAAGCAATATTTGATTCTGCTTTTGGGATATACCAAGCGAACAATGTTAAGCAAGTAGGCTTGTTTGATGCACAGACCTAAGCCATATTGTGTACAACTAGTTTTATCGTCAGTTCAACAATTGCACTAAAAACATAACATTATGGATCGTAGTACATTAATTAAAAATAGATTTACAGAAGTAGTTCAAAACGGTGAACTAATGATGGGTGATGAAATGGCTATTTTAGAACTTATACTTCACAGATTGCACCCAATACCAATATCAGATTATGCCAAAAAAGAAGGCATCACATTTAACGGAGCTAAAAAAAGAATACAAAATGGCAAAGTAGCCTATATAGAAATGGGCAGCAAAACATTTGTGATTGTTTAATAATTAACAAAATTAAATAATTATAAACAGAAAGATAAAAAAATAATATTAATTGTTTATATTTAAACATTTTTATATAAAAACGGTTACATTACGGTTATGCCAAGAAAAGATATACACAAAGATGGTGTAAAGACTCAATTCGGGCAGCGTCAGTACAAAACAAAAGGGGGTGCGCCAAAAGGTAAAAGAATATCTACTAT
>CAYGMB010000123.1:3495-5635 GCA_964350765.1 uncultured Flavobacteriaceae bacterium | reverse complement strand
GATTAGATTTACCTAAAGGGATCACAGGAAATAAAGCAATAGCTTTAGAATTACTTAATATCGCATTTAGTAAAGGCTCTAAAGATAAGTTATCTGCAATAAAAGAAGTGCTAGACAGAATTGAAGGTAAAAGCAAACAAACATTAGAAGTTCAAGATAATAATATTAAGCCAAGCAAATATATTGATGCAACAGGCAATTGACATACCCGTATTAAAGCATCAAATAGCTTTTATTAATTCTAATGCAACTCATACAGGATTAGTGGCTGGGTTTGGGTCTGGAAAAAGTGTAGCGGGAACATTAAAAACAATAGAAAAAAAGAAAGCTTATCCCGGAATAGACGTTGCTTATTATTTACCTACTTACCCATTAATAAAAGATATTGCATTTCCAAACTTTTCCGATTGGCTAGAATATCACGAAATACCATATCAATTGAATAGGTCAGATAAAGAATTTATCACGCCTCTAGGGAAAATAATATTAAGATCTATGGATAATCATGATTTGATCGTAGGTTATGAAGTGGGATACTCTTTAATTGATGAAGCAGACATACTTCCTATGCAAAAAATGAAAGACGTTTTTGTAAAGATAGTAGCAAGAAATAGAAAGGTGTTGCCTAATGGAGAGAAAAACAGTGTTGACTTAGTTTCTACCCCAGAGGGGTTTAAGTTTATGTATAATTTCTTTATTAGAAACAAAAAAGAAGCAAGAGTATTAATTAAAGCAAAAACAAAAGACAACCCTTTTTTACCAGAAAATTACATTGAGACCTTAAAAGAGATATACACTCCAGAGCAATTAGAGGCTTATCTAAATGGAGAGTTTGTTAACCTAACAAGTGGGAATGTTTACAGGAATTTCGATAGAGAACTAAACCACAGCGATAGAGAAATTAAAGACAAAGACATTTTGCATATAGGAATGGATTTCAACATAACCAATATGAACGCAGTTGTCCATGTGATTGATAAAAAAGAACCTATCGCAGTTGAGGAGTTAACAGGAATCTACGACACTCCTGAGATGATAAACACAATTAAAACGAGATACCCTAAACATAGCATTGTTATCTATCCTGATGCTAGTGGAAAGAATAGAACCACCTCTGGAAAGTCAGACATCAAACTATTGAAAGAGGCAAGGTTTACAGTAAGAGGATTGTCTAAGAATCCATTTGTAAGAGATAGAGTTAACGCAATGAACACAGCTTTATTAGATGGTAAAGGAAACAGAACATATAAAGTGAACACCAATAACTGCCCAAGATTTACAGAAGCTTTAGAACAGCAAACATATAAAAACGGAGAGCCTGACAAACAAGGAGGGTTTGACCATATTAACGAAGCTGCGGGTTATTTTATTTGGCAGCAAAGAAAAAAAACGACCAGAATAATTGTATAAAATAAAAAACATAAAAGTTAGTAGTTACTTAAAATTAGATTACACTTTTAAATATGATATGCTCTTTGACTTAATACCAGAAAAAAATGAGTTTAATGGTTCGGTGTGTGATTTTGATAGTCTAACATTTGATGAGGTTAGTTTGATTAAGAGAATACTCCAAGAGCCTGATATGGATGGCATCAAGATGCTCTATGATATATGCTATAATCAAGATTATACAAAAGGGTTGATAATAGATTTCTTTCAATCAAGGAAATGGATAGATAAAAAGATAATCGAAATAATCGAAACAGAAAGTAAATTGCTTTTTGTTAGTCCTGATCCAAAACTTATTGCTGCTGGAGTTGAGGATTTATCGAGGTATGGAGTAATGAACACGAAAATAGATTTAGGGATGCAGTTTGGCAAAAGTCCTAAAGAGATAGGAGAGTGGAAATACAATGATGTGTTGGTAATACAAGCCAGAAACAATATGATGAGACAGATAGAAAAAAAATATAAGTAATGGATTTAGTAACAATATTCAAAGATTATGCAGAGGGAGTTGGGTTTGTGTTCGATTACGGAACTAAAGCAATGACCAACTTACTACGAAGTAATAAAGCAACTGATGAGATTTATTTATTGTTAGGCAGTCCGTTAACTTGGGGAACTGAGCCTAGCGAGTTTGGAGGAGATGGAGCTAAAACAGTATCAGGCAGTTTTATGTTAGTAGTAAAGTCTAATC
>CAYGMB010000123.1:0-3485 GCA_964350765.1 uncultured Flavobacteriaceae bacterium | reverse complement strand
TCTTGATAAAGTGATTTACAGACAAAAAGGTCAAAACGAAAATGACACAAAGTATGTGAATAATGTTTTACCACTTCTTGACGAGCTTCAGTCTTTTAAAAGCGCCATAGATTGTGGCAACTTAGAGATTGTAAACTGGAGCGCAATAGATGGGTACAATTTATTAGACACTAATACAGATGGTTTGATTGTTAACTTCACAGTAAGAGAGATATGATAAATTTCACAATTTCAGATACTGCTAAATTTATTCTAAACCAAGAGTTAGATCAAATTGTTTATGATTTAAAGCAAAAGCATATAGAGTTAGGAATGAGAGCCTCTGGAAAGTGGATAGAATCCTTAGAGGTTCAAATCAACGACACAAGCGGAGAGATATTAGGCGAGGATTACACAGAGGAGTTGGTTAATGGTCGCCCTCCAGGTAAGTTTCCACCAATAGACGCAATAAAAAAGTGGATATATGACAAAGGGATTCAAAGCGAGATACCTTTAAACTCTTTAGCTTTTTTAATTGCTAGAAAGATAGCAGAAAAAGGTACTAATTATTTCGAGCAAGGAGGAACGGATTTAATAAGTGCAGTTATCACACCAGAAAGAACGCAAGGAATATTAGATAGGATAGGATTAGAATTGAGTTTACAATTAATTGATTTAATAGATAACAAATTTAAAGCAGTAGCATGATAACATTTAGCAAAGATTTAGGGAGTGAGCTACTTAACGCTTATAACAATAATATAATTGAGTTTAGTAGTGATAATGTTCTACAAGCTGTTAAATGCAGTTTAACAATAAACAATAATATATTTGAGATTACACCAAATCCAAGTGGTAATTTCTGTTTTAACTTCAAAGAAATATCAAAAGTAATTACCAATGAAAACAGATTCAAAGACACTGTTTTGCCAGACATTGAAAATAGTGGATATGTTTATCCAGACGACACTTTATACAGTCTTTTAGAAGTTGATTTAGAGATAACCTTTTTAGGGGGTTCTACAGAAACAGCATCACGATCATACAACTTTGTAAAATCTTTGCAGCAGCCAGAAAAATACCAAGCGCAAAGCGGAGATGTTTATATGTTATTACCTAAAATCAATAACATCTTCCAAGCTGTTTACCAAGAGGGGAAACCGTTTGATATATCTATTTACTCTAATATCAATCGTACAGTAACGATAAAACATATTGATACCTCTATGGAGTTAGATATTGATTTAACTTCTGGAGTTAACAGGTTATTCTTTTCGCAAGGCTCTAGCAACTTCACAATAGAGGATGACTTGCCATTGTTTTTAGGGGTTAATCATTTGGAGTTTCATTTTTCAGGGGAGTATATCACAATGCAATTAGAAAAGAAAGACAGTAATTGTGGAAAGACTTTGAAATGGTTTAACAGTTCTGGCAGCTACTCTTACATTTCATTTGTAAACCACCACAAAGAAACTATAAGAACTCGAAAGATAGATAGTATTTATTCTGATTTCAATGATATTAGCGAATCTTATGAGAATGATTTTTTAACAGGAAAAACAAGTGCATTAACCTATAGGCTTCATTTAAACGATATAAACCAAAGGCAACGCACTTACTTTGAGAGTTTGTTAGAGTCGCCAAGAGTAGATTTATATTTAGAAAACCAATTTGAGAAGCAGTTAGAGGATAGCTGGAGGGGGTGTATATTAAAAGACGCTTCTTTCAAACTTATTGATAACAGAAATAAGAGGTTTACTTTAGATCTCGACATAGTGGTAACTAGAAATACTATGGTCTTATGAGAGAGTTATGGATAGAATCATATAGAATAGATTTACCTCCTAAAACTGTTTTCCAAACATTACAGTTAAATGATTTGTTTAGCATAAAAGACAGGCAGATTAACTTTACAAATAAGTTTTCGGCTCCAGCAACTCCCAATAACATAAAAGCTATGAGTTATTTGGGGGTTGTAGGCAACACTTCTCGCAGTCCTTATATAAAATTGCCTTGCAAGTATATTGAGAATGGAATAGAACTTATATCAAACGGTCAGGCGGTGGTGTCTATGTCAGGGGTTAAAGGTTTTAATATTGTTATCTATTCAGGAAACAATACGCTGTATGAGATTATCAAAGAGTTAAATCTAAACGACTTGAACTATGACGATTTAAACCATATCCTTAGCGTACAATTATATGAGGATTCATTCTCTAATACAAGTGGTTATATTTATGCGATTGGGGATTTTGGTTATAGCGATGTGTTCGGAACTATCAATATAGAAAGACAAGTACCATCTATTTTTAGGCATACAATCTTTGACAAGATTTTCAAACAAAATGGATTCACCTATTCTGGTAGCATCTTCTCAAACCCTGACTTTTTAACAGAGGTAATAACTCCTACAAAAGGGTATGATGCAGACGACTACACAACAACAGATACTAGTTTAGGTCAAATAGACACAAACAGTTTAACAAGGGTAATTAATAATTCTAGTTCACAGTTAGATTTTAGAGATAGGTTTACTTTGTCTAATGTAGGTGCTATTGATGCTGACCTTACTTTAAGTAGTAGTGTAATAACAGTTAATTATGATGGGCAGTTACAGATAGAGCTTGATTATGCTTGGGATTTGTTTTTTGGTCAAGCAGAAGTTTATATTGAGAAAAATGGAACAAAAGTTCATACGCAAGTATTAGGGAATGGTGGCACTCAAACGGATAGTAAAACAATATACCTACCAGTTGAGATAGATGACACGATTGAGGTATGGTTAGAATCAAGAACGGTTTACGATGTAAGCACCCACCGATTAAATGTAGACGCTTCTTTGGATATGGTATTCACTAAAAGAGTGGGAGGGTTATACATAGACTTTCAGTCAATAATGCCAGAGGAGTCTCAATTAGATTTCATAAATGATGTAATGCGAGACTATGGTTTGATATTTAGAAATGTTAGAAACACAAATCACTATGAGTTTGTAACAATGGAAGAATTATTAAACGATAGGGACAACGCAGAGGACTGGAGTGATAAACTGAAAGCTTTTAAAGATGAGAGTTATAGTATTGGAAGTTACGCTCAAAAGAATAAAATGGTTTACAACTATGAAGATGCAGAGGATAACGAGGTTGTAGATACTAGCTATGATGGAGAATTGTTAGCAGATAATAAAAATATTGAAGCTGAAAGAACTTTGTTTAGTTCTATTTTCACAATAAGCGAAAGGTCATTGTATAGAGGTGCTATTCCTATCTATTTAATTCCTTTATGGGCAGAGGAGGACGAGCAATCAGGAACTGTTATTAAGAACTTAGAAACTGATATAAGAAAGTTTAGAATTAGTAATGAAAACATGACTATAACTGTGAAGTATGGAGATATAATAGGAACGACTAATATAACTGGAGACATTCCTTTTCTATCATTAAACAACATATCATACAATTATTACATCGCTAATTATTACGCTGCTTTTAAAAGAATCTTAGACA
>CAYGMB010000122.1:4782-6669 GCA_964350765.1 uncultured Flavobacteriaceae bacterium | reverse complement strand
TTGGTCATACAATCGGCAGTCAAGACCGCACGATAGGCATTAATCCGACCTGTTCCTAATTGTCCAATAAAATCTTGATTTGAAGGTATATAATAAACATCATCGGCGGTATTTTTAATAATATCTTTAACCTCTTGTGCTGTGAAGCTTGGGTTTATCGAAAAAATTAAAGCTGCAAGACCGCTAACGTAAGCTGCAGATGCAGAAGTGCCTACGTCTCTAATTGAGTAACTATAACCCGAATGTGATAAAGGGTCAAGTATAATTCCTTGAAATAACATACCCGGAGCGGTAACATCTACTTTATCATTTCTAGTAGTTCCTCCATAAAAAGCGTTTGGGTCATTAGGATTAGGACGTCTATCGTGTACATCTTTCCATGAAAGAGTCAAATAGAGTCCAGCATTGTTAGGATTTTGTATATTATGATAGAAACCAATAGGATAGCGATTCCCAACAGTAGATACTGATATAGTGCTCTCATAAGAGGCAGGATATCTTCTAAGTGTATAATCATTATTTCCTGCAGCACAAACAACTACAACGCCACGATCTGCAATTTCTTGGTATATAGCTTCATGCACTTGATTGTAACTTGAGCCACTCCAACTACAATTTATAACCTTGACTCCAGGAATTTGAAAAATTTCCAATACTCTATTTGTTATACCAAAACCGTCAGCAATAATTAAGCTTGACAAATAACCAATACTAGCAGCGCCGTAATTATTATTAGTCTTAGCTCCAATAATATTAGCAACTCCTGTACCATGTTTATTATAATCTTCGTCATTAGATCCGTAATTATAGTCATCGAAGTTTTGCAAGACCTTACCAACTAGATCAGGATGGTAAGGGTCACCACCTCCATCAACAATCCCTACAATAATATTTGGATCCCCTTTTGTTATATTCCATGCTAAAGGTGCTTTTATTAATTCTAAAGGTGTGTTAAAGAGGTTTTCTTCGACTATTTCTATGTAATCATTTGGGTAGTGGGAGTCTAGAGTAGGTGTTTCAATTGTTATTAACCTTTCGATATCAGTCCTATTTTCAAAATTACTAATAGATTCGTTTGAATTCAAACTAATGAAATATACTTTTTCAATCCACGGAGTTACCGATGTTGGAAAAGCTTTTCTCAATTCGTAGACTTGTTTTGAGTTAATAAAATTTGAAAAACTCGGATTGTTTGTTGTAATTTGTATGGTACCGTTAGTTCGTATAGTCTTTTGTATTGTTCCTAAAATTATACCATCTTTTAATTCTAGATAATAATCTTGTTTATCTTGTGAAAATACAATATTTGTAACAGCCAATAATAGGATTGTAAGATAGCTTAGTAAATAATGGGTAGGGGGGGGTAAAATTGTTCTCATAACGTATTGAGTTAAATGGTTGCTAAAAAGTTACAACTGGGGAGTTATGAGTTAGTTTATCTAAAACTACTTTGAAATATCTAAAATTGTGTTAAGTAAATGTTAACAAAAAAGAAAAATCGCCTATCCTACACTAAAATAGTAAGACCTTTGCAACTTCTTTATGAAGGGCATTGACAAAAAATGGGTATTTCTTTTTATTCTCTCGGTTGTTTGGGGGAGTAGCTTTATATTAATTAAAAAATCACTAATAGGTCTTACTCCGTTGCAATTAGGGGCTTTGCGTACCATTTTTGCAGCAATTTTTCTGCTTATTATTGGATTTAGAAAATTAAAACAAATAAAAAAAACAGAGTGGAAATGGATAGCAGTTTCTGCCTTTGTAGGAACTTTTATTCCCGCTTTTTTGTTCGCCTTTGCAGAAACAGAAATAGATAGTGCTATAGTTTCAGTACTAAATTCTACTACACCAATTATGACTCTAATTTTAGGTGTTATAGCATTTTCT
>CAYGMB010000122.1:0-4772 GCA_964350765.1 uncultured Flavobacteriaceae bacterium | reverse complement strand
ATTGGTAGGAGTTGTTATAGGACTCTTTGGGAGCTTATTACTTATCTGGAGTGGTGCAGCTGTTAATCCAAATCAAAATTACTGGTATGCTTGTTTAATATTAATTGCATCGGTTTGTTATGCAACAAATGTTAACATTATTAAGCGATATTTACAAAACACTCCAGCCATGGCAATTACTGCAGGGCATTTTGTAGTGATTTTAGTACCAGCAATTTTAGTTTTATTTTTTTCAGGTTTTTTTAATGAAGCCACTTTAACTTCAGAAGCATTGTTGCCTTCTTTGGGTTACTTGTTATTACTTGCTGTGATAGGTACTGGTCTTGCTAAAATTTTATTTAATACACTAGTACAAATAAGCACCCCTGTTTTTGCTACATCAGTAACGTATACCATTCCTATTGTTGCCTTATTTTGGGGTTTGCTTGATGGAGAAAAATTTAACATTCAACAAGGAGCTGCAGCTTGCCTCATTATCTTTGGGGTATATCTAGCAAATAGAAAGAAAAAAAAGACCGCTTAATGTAAGCGGTCTTTTTCTTCACAATTTATTTGGATATTTAATTATTCAAAATCGGCATTAGAAACACCTTCATTTATCATAATTTTACTAATAACAAACTTTAATTCTTGAGGTCCAAAGGATTGTGAAATAATGTGAGGCATTTTTATGCCATTCACTTCTTTATAATCTGAAAAATTAGTAGTAGTTTTAATTTCTTGTCCATTTGCTTTTTGTACAGCATCTGTTCTTACTTTTAAGCCAGTTTCTTTATCGTAATAAGTTACACTATCTCCTCCTAAAGATATAGCATAGGCATCTTTACCATCTATATTTTCAATTCCTTTTAATGTAGCATTATTTGCAGTAAGTTCTGGAAATGGCTTTGCCTGCATCATAGCAGCTTCATTTTGCTCGTCTGTATATTCAATACGCTGTCCTTGTGCCATGGCGTATCCTTTCTTTCCATCAAAAATCACCTTTTGCAAAGGGTTACCTCCCATAGACACTACTAAAGAGGATTGGTTTTTTGTTGTTGTTATTGTCTCAAGCCCTAGTTGCATTCCTTGCATCTCTGCACCTGCAATCATTTTAATAGACTTTACATTTGATAACGCATCTTTACCTCCAATTACTTTAATATAATTGTCTAATACAGACTGCGCTGTTACACCAGCGTCAACTTGTTTATTATAATTAGGTTCTTCTGTAGGCTCACCAAATTTATCAAAATATGATACAGGAATTGGTTTTCCATTTGGTCCTTTTAAGCTTTTAAGTGAAGTAATTACTTCGCTTCCTTTACCAACAATTACTATTCTCAAATTGTCAGACTTAAAGTATTTTTTAGCTACTCTATTTATGTCTTCTGGAGTAACTGCATTTATTTTTTTTAAGTAGTTTTTGTAGAAGTCTTCAGAAAGGTCTTGCGTTTTAATATTTAAAGCATAGTTAGCAATGGTTTGTGGACGCTCTAATGCTAAAATAAATCTACCTGTAAATTTTGCTTTTGAGTTTTCTAGTTTTTGGCGATCAATTTTTTGGTTAGCCATATAATCTATCTCGCGTAAAATCTCTACAACCGAGCTATCTGTAACTTCATTACGAACACTTGCAGTAGCAGTAAAACGAGTTACATCTTTATTCCCTCCAATACTAGAATAGGAACCATAAGTCCACCCTTTATCTTCTCTAAGGTTAAGAAATAGGCGACCTTCACCACCGCCACCAAGAATATCGTTTGCTAATAAAACAGCATGATAGTCTGGATCGCTCATCTTTAAATTTACTAGATTTTGTACAGTAACCTCAGACTGTACCGCGTTTGGCATGTCTATAAAGTTAACTTGAGTATATTGTACGTCTTTTGGCGTAGTGTATGTAAGTACGGGTACTTCAGACATTTTCCAATCGCCTAATTGCTTTTCTATTAAACGTTTAGTTTCATTATAGTCTACATCCCCAAGAACAACCAAGTATCCATTTTTTGGAGAAAAATAATCGTTGTAAAAACGCTTAACATCTGCTAGTGTTAGTGCTTCAACTCTTTCTTGTGTGGTAAATTCTCCTTTTGGGTGGTTTTTTCCATAAGCAAGAGCAGCATTTACTCTACCAGAAACAGCAGTTACCGATTTTTCTTGAGATTTAAGTCCTTCTAAAACTAAATCCTTTTGTTTGTTAAATTCTTCTTCAGTAAGTAAAGGATTTTTTATAGCATCTGCCATTAGCTCAAGGACTCTAGGAAAATATTTTGAAAGAGAACTTGCAAAAGCACTCTCAGAACCGAAATTTACATTAGCACCAAGAAAATCTACCTCTTCATTAAAATCATCTTTAGAAATTGATGTAGTGCCATTTCCCATCATCGAAGCAAAAATGCCTTCGACACCTGCTTTCTCTCCAGAGGCATGCATTGGATTGTCCATTAACAATTGTACACGAACTCTTGGTAGTTTGTTATTTTCAACAATTAATACTTCCAAACCATTCTTCATTGTAAAAGTTTGTGGTTTAGTCAAGTTTATTGTAGGTGCAGGTCCTGGTTTTGGTTGTTTGCTTCGGTCTATTTGAGCCGTTATTGTAGTTGTAAATACAAACGCTGCAATTAATAATGTTATATATTTTTTCATCTTACTATTTTTAAATTTTTCTATTACTTAGTACTTTCTGGTAAATACTCTAATCGAACTCTCTGGTTAGGATTTAAATATTTTTTTGCCACATCTCTTATCTCCTCTCTAGTAATAGATCTGTAAATTTCGTTTTGCTTATTAATTAAACTCGTATCTTCATAAAAAACATGGTAGTCTGCCAAAGAATTCGCAATACCTGCAATTGTAGAATTAGCATTTACATATCTGTTTTCGTATATATTTTGAAGTTTTTCAAATTCTCTTTCTGAAATTAATTCGGTTTGTATTTTTACAATCTCTTCATCAATTTCTTCAGTTAATGTATCTAATGAAGTATTATTTATAGGAAGTCCAAAAACGGCATATGTACCATAATCTTCTTGTTTAAGGTTAATGGCCTGAACTTGTAGTGCTTGCTTTTGTTCGTCTACTAGCTTTTTGTATAGGCGAGAGCTTTTTCCTTCACTTAAAATTGAAGATATCATATCTAGTACATAGGCATCACGCTCTGTCATTGCAGGTGTTCTATATGCATGAATTAACGCAGGAATCTGAATGTTTGGGTCATAATATTTTGCATCTACTTGACTTGTTAAGGCAGGCTCTTTGATGTCTATTTCAGGCACATCTGCACCTCTTGGGATTGATGCAAAATAATCTTTAATCATCTTTTTTGTGTCAGCCTTATTGATGTCTCCAGCAACAACTAGAGTAGCATTATTAGGGACATAAAATTTATCATTAAATGCTCTAAACTCCTCTAGGGTAGCAGCATCTAAATCTTCCATTTCACCAATTGTAGTCCATTTGTAAGGGTGTACCTTAAACATGTTTTCCTTAATAGCTTTAAGTATGTTACCATATGGTTGGTTATCTACACGTAGCCTTTTTTCTTCTTTTACAACCTCATTTTGTGTGTCTACACCTATTTGGTTTATAATTGGGTGCAACATACGCTCACTTTCCATCCATAAACCTAACTCCAGGTTGTTAGAAGGGAATATTTCGTAATAATACGTCCTGTCATCTGTAGTATTAGCGTTATTACTTCCTCCGTTGGAACTTACCATTTCAAACCACTTTCCACGTTCAATGTTTTTAGTGCCTTCAAATAATAAGTGTTCAAAAAAGTGTGCAAATCCAGATCTACCTGGAGCTTCATTTTTTGCACCTACGTGATACATTACCGAAGTAATAACAACGGGTACTGTGTTGTCTTGATGGAGTATTACATGAAGTCCATTATCAAGAGTGTACTCTTCAAATTCTACTTTCTGGGCATTAGTGCCTAGGATGGTTATGCATATTAATACTATGCTGAGAAATGTTTTTTTCATATTAATAACTTTTTGTTTTGAGTGTTAGTAGTCTTTCAATGTAATATGTTACTTAATTTACCAACTTTTTCCTTGAAAACTTAAAATACTACATTTAATATTAGTTTGCAAAGCTAGCGCACTAATTTTAAAGCTTAACAATATTTTTAGAGTAACTATTTCTGTGTTTTCGTAAATTGTGGTGTAACCAACAAGAAATAAAATGAACAAAGTAATTATACGCCATGGAGTTATTATAAGCATTGTGCTTATCGCATATTTTTTAATTTCAAAACTAATAGGACTACATCAGTATCCAGTATTTAGTGCCCTTAATGCTGTTATTTTTGGTTTTGGAGTTTTGATGGCTATGAAACAATTTAAGTCAAACCAATCAGATTTTAAGTATCAAAATGGATTTCAAGTTGGTTTTTTTACGGGAGTATTAGCTACTATACTATTTACGGCTTTCATGGCTATATATGTGTATATGATAGATACAGAGTTTTCTGTAGCAGTATTAGACTCTTACGGATTAGATTATAATAAAGGGTCACTTATTATGCTTATAACCCTAGCAATCATGGGAATTTCTACATCTTTAGTATTAACTTTGTCTTTTATGCAATTACTTAAAGAATCATGGAACACAAACCAAAAGCAATAGCTCTCATATTTAGGCTATAAAGGCTTTGTAAATTCGGTTTTTAAAATTATATTTGCACCCGCTTTAAAATGAAGCGGGTTTTATTTTTAAATTAACTAATATTAAACGTTACGCTATGTACGCAATTGTAGAGATAGCAGGGCAGCAATTTAAAG
>CAYGMB010000121.1:0-6700 GCA_964350765.1 uncultured Flavobacteriaceae bacterium | reverse complement strand
AACTAACTAATCAATACTAAAATGAACAAACTAATTTTATTTTTATTCCTATCCATTCCATTTACAATAAATGCTCAAATTCTTAACGCAGAGTCACTACGTAAAGTAACAGACACGTCTGGGTGGTCTGGCGCAGCAAGTGTAAATTTTGTACTTAAAAGAAATGCAAACGATTTTTTTACTATCTCAAGTAATATTCATCTTCAATATAAAATGAATAAACACCTTGTGTTATTTAAAAATGATATCGCTTTTCAAAAAATTGAAGGAAATAAATTTGAAAATAGTGGCATCCAACACATAAGACACAACTATAGGTTTCACCCCAAAATTGCTTGGGAAGTGTTTGGGCAAGCACAGTATAACAAAGTTACCCTCATAGACTTTAGAGGACTCCTAGGCACAGGACCCCGCTTTAAGCTTACCAATTCAGAAAAATACAAACTCTACCTTGGTACTTTGGTAATGTACGAACACGAAGAAGTTGCAGATGGTATTACTCCCATACAACGGGATCTTAGAGGTAGCTCTTATTTTTCTTTTAGCCTCTACCCTAACGATAGGATAAGTATTGTTAGTACTACTTATTACCAACCCAGACTAGATGCATTTAGTGATTTTAGATTATCCAGCCAATCTTCATTACTAATTGATCTTTTTAAAAACTTTGCCTTTAAAACTACCTATACATTTATTTACGATGCATTTCCAGCCATAGGCATACCCAACTCTCAGTACGACTTTACCTCTGGAGTAGCCTATACTTTTGATTAACGCATACAAACTCCTGTAAGCTTTTTTTTATAAATAAGACTACTTGTCTATATTTACGTTTTATAGCAAACCAAATAGTGCTATCTTACGTACTTAATATATATACATTTTTATGTCATACTACGATCCCAAAGACCTTAGAAAATTTGGTAACATTACAGAGTGGAGCGAAGAACTAGGCTCCAAATTTTTCGATTACTATGGTAAAGTCTTTGAAGAAGGCGCTCTTACCGCAAGAGAAAAATCCTTAATAGCCCTTGCCGTTGCGCATACAGAACAATGCCCTTATTGTATAGATGCCTATACTAAAGATGGTTTGCAGCGAGGTGTAACCAAAGAAGAAATGATGGAGGCAATACATGTAGGAGCTGCTATAAAAAGTGGCGCCACTTTAGTACATGGTGTTATGATGATGAATAAAGTAAACAAACTAGACGGATAATATGTGGGCGTGCCCATAACAATTGCTACGCAATGTTATGGTCGGGCTTTTGGTGTTACACGGTAACCTACCTCAATCCCTCACGCAAAAATTAAAAACAAAAAAAGATTCCTGTTTTTACAGGAAATAAATATGGGAAAATTAAAAACGCAAAGCTTACAAAAAAGAGAAAGTGATTTAGCTCAATCTAATAGACAATTAGAAATTCTATCCAATGGAATTTTTAAATCGGGTGAGCTACCCACATTCGCAAAAAAAATAAAAGAAACAAACCAGTTTCCTTTACGCCCAAAAAAGCTTGAAATCTTGCAAATTAATGTTGGGTACATGTGTAATCAGGTTTGCGAACATTGCCACGTAGATGCTGGCCCAGACCGTAAAGAGATCATGACATGGGAAACTATGGAGCAATGTTTAGAGGTAATAAAAAATACAGGTGCACACACTTTAGACTTAACTGGAGGGGCTCCAGAGATGAATCCTAATTTTAGACGTTTTGTAGAAGAAGCAAGTAAAGCTGGTATTAAAGATTTTATTGTTCGTAGCAACTTAACAATTATTAGAGCCAACAAAAAATACTACGACTTACCAGAATTTTTTAAAAAACACAATGTACATGTAGTAAGTTCTATGCCACATTGGACTCGAGGTAAAACAGACAAACAACGTGGAGAAGGAGTTTTTGATATGTCCATTAAAGCATTGCAAGAATTAAATGCTGTTGGCTATGGGATGCCAGATAGCGACCTACGCTTAGACTTAGTTTACAATCCTAGTGGTGCCTTTTTACCTGGTGACCAAGCTGCCATGGAAAAGGACTTTAAGAAAGCATTAATGGAAGATTTTGGTATACAGTTTCACAACCTATTTGCCATTACCAATCTACCCATAGCTCGTTTCCTAGACTATCTCATTGCAAGCGAAAATTATGAAGACTATATGTATCAATTGGTAGATGCCTATAATCCAGCCGCTGTTGAAAATGTAATGTGTACTAACACTATTTCAGTAAGCTGGGATGGTTGGTTATACGATTGCGACTTTAACCAGATGCTAGACTTAAAAGTAGCGAGTAAAGTACAGCACATTAGTGAATACAACGAGGATTTATTAAATAACCGAAACATTATAATTTCACAACATTGCTATGGATGTACAGCTGGTGCAGGTAGTAGTTGCCAAGGTACAGTTACAGAGTAAATGATTAGTAATACCGCCATATTAATTTTTGCAAATTCTGCGCAATTTGAAAGTTCTATAAAAACTTTTAGTAAATCTGAAGTTTTGTTTAACGAACTTAATCGTCAAACTCTTGCAAAAGTAAAAAAGAGTGGTTTACCTTATTTCCTATTTTCAGAAAAAGAACAACAAGGTGAAAACTTTGGAGAGCGATACGTAAATGCAATACAATCCATATATAACAAGGGATTTGAAAATGTTATAACAATTGGAAATGACACTCCACATTTACAAACATCTCAATTAACAAAAGCTGCCAAAACTCTTAAAAAAAATCCTATTGTTTTAGGACCTTCTATAGATGGAGGATATTACTTAATGGGACTTCATAAATCTCAGTTTAACCCAGATGTATTTTTAAAACTTCCTTGGCAAACCTCAAGATTAACAGCAAGCATAACACGCTTACTCTCATCAAAAAAAATTGATGTCTTTTTCTTAAAAAAACTCCGTGATATAGATGAAGTTTTTGACGCAAAAAAAATACTTCAATCTTTTAAAAGTTTTTCAAAAGCAATTAGAAACATTCTAGTTGTCATATTCATTTCAGAAAAGAGAATATATAGCACAATTCCTCTTTTAGTTTCTTCTGTTACAAAAGAAACTTACTACAACAAAGGCTCACCCTATACACTTCATTTATAAAAATTACTTGTAAAAATCAAGCAAATCGATCTCTCAAAAACTGAGAGGCATCTCTAATTTCAATAAAATATAAATGAAGCAATTATACATTGCCATATTGTTATTGTTTACAACATATGGTTTTTCTCAAAAAACAATTACAGGTACTGTTTCTAGTGCCGAAGACAACACTCCTATTGCATTTGCGAATGTAATTTTAAACAATGGAGAAGATGCAACCATAACAGATGAAAATGGAAAATTCTCTATTGTAAGTAATGCCCCAACCGATGTATTACAATTTTCATCTATTGGTTACAAAACTTTAAGCTATACCGTAGGAAATAACACAGAAATTTTTGCAATGTTACCCGTCTCTACCGAAGGATTAGACGAAGTAGTTGTTACTGCACTTGGGCTTAAACGTGAAACAAAAGAACTTGGATACGTAGTGCAGTCTATAGACGCAGAAGCAGTATCTAGTGTAAAAGCGGTTAACTTCTTAGATAACCTTTCAGGAAAACTCGCAGGAGTTACTATCTCGCAAGGAGCAACAGGAGTAGGTTCCTCTTCAAAAATTACTATTAGAGGAGAAGCTTCTTTTTCTAACAACAATCCTCTATTTGTGGTAGATGGCGTTCCAATTAACAACGAAACAGTTTTTAATTTTACCAACGAAGCTGCTGCTGGATTTCAAGAAGTAGATTTTGGAAATGGTGCAATGGAAGTAAACCCAGATGATATTAAGAGCGTTACGGTGCTTAAAGGGCCAAGCGCAGCTGCCCTTTATGGAACCAGAGCTTCTAATGGTGTAATTGTTATAGAAACCAAAGATGGAAGCAACAAAAAAGGCATAGGAATTAGTATTAATTCTTCTATCTTTTTAGATACTGCTTTTAAGTTACCAGATTTTCAAAACGAATTTGGACAAGGACAGGGAGGTGTGTTTGAATATGTAGATGGTCTTGGTGGCGGTATTAGCGATAATATTACTTACTCTTGGGGGCCACGATTAGATGTTGGTAATTTAATTCCTCAATTTGATAGTCCTGTGGTTTTACCAGATGGAACAATTGTAAGAGGGGGCGATACATCATTATACAGCGGACTTCCCATTACTGCTACTCCATTTGTTTCAAACCCCGATAATTTGAAAGATTTCTATGAAACAGGTGTGACTACTATAAATAATGTTTCAGTTTCTAATGGTTTTAATAGTGGAGATTATAGACTCTCTTTTACAGATTTACGAAGTGAGTCTATTATTCCAGGAGTAAACCTAGATAGACAGACAGTTGCTACTAAACTTAATTTTAGACCAACCAACAAAACCAAAATCTCAAGCTCTATTAGTTATGTAAATAGTAATAGTGATAATCGACCTTCTAATGGATATGGTAGTGAAAATGTAAATTATAGCCTTGTAGCTTGGGGACCTAGATCACTAAACATAAACAGCTTGCGTGACTACTGGCAACCTGGTTTAGAAGGCGTACAACAATATTCGTTTAACTACACTTTTTTTGACAATCCATATTTTATATTACTTGAAAACCGAAATAGTTTTGATAGAGATAGAGTTTTTGGAAATATTTCAATAAATCATAAGTTAACCGAAAACCTAAGCCTAACGCTTAGAAGCGGAATGGATTATTCTTCTGAAAAGCGACAGTTTTTAAGAAACTTTAGTAGTAATAGATTTCAAAACGGAGGATATGCGGAGCATGATGTTATTTTTAGAGAAGTCAATACAGATTTCCTAATTAATTACAACAATACTTTTGGAGACATTTCATTAGATGCTTCAATTGGCGGAAATAGATTAGACCAAAAAGCTTCTACCAAACAATCACAGACAGTTAATCTTGCTCAGCCAGGCATTTTCAGTTTAAATAATGCAGCTTCACCTATAGAAGTTTTTCAGTTTGAATCTCAAAAGAGAATAAACTCATTTTATGGTATTGCAAAGCTTGGCTACAAGGACTTCTTATTTTTAGACATAACTGGGCGTAACGATTGGTCGAGTGCTTTAGCTACACCATTTTCGGTAGATGGCACTTCGTTTTTCTATCCTTCTGCTTCAAGTAGCTTTATACTATCAAAAGTAGCAGATTTACCTAGCGTTATTTCATTTGCAAAATTAAGAGCAAGTGTAGCACAAGTAGGAAATGACACAGGTGCTTATCAAACATCTGGTGCATTTGTATCACAAACACCATTTTTAGGACAACCTACTTTTAGTGACCAAAACTTTATACCAAATGCAAACCTAAAACCAGAAAGAGTAACATCTTACGAATTTGGGTTCGATTTAAGATTTTTAAAAGATAGATTTAATATTGATTTTACGTATTACAATGCATTAACCAAAGATCAGATTATTTCATTACCCATAGGTATTTCTTCAGGGTATAACCAACAGGTAGTTAATGGCGGAAAAGTAAGAACTCAAGGAGTTGAAATTATCACAGGAATAACCCCTGTAAAAACAGCAGATTTTCAATGGAATTCTACATTTAACTTTAGCACAAGTAAAGCTATTGTAGAAGACTTACCTCAAAGCGATGGACGCTTAACACTAGCCTTTAGTAGAATTTATGATAGTGCCAATCAAACAGTATTCTTTCAAGTAGAAGAAGGTGGCGAAGTTGGGGATATTTATGGTACTGGTTATTTAAAAAATGAAAATGGTGATTTTATAATTGACGAAAATGGTCGTTTTATCGCAGACAACGAACTTAAAAAATTGGGAAACTACAACCCCGATTTCATGTTAGGTTGGAGTAATGATTTTGCTTATAAAAAATGGACTTTAAACTTTCTACTAGACTGGAGACAAGGTGGCGAAATTGTTTCACGAACAAGAGCACTTGGTAATGTAGGAGGACAATTGGCGGAGACTAGCTTTAGACCAGAAGAAGGTATTATTGCGCAAGGTGTTACACAAGATGGGTTGCCAAATACAGTAGCCGTTTCTGCAGAGAGTTATTACCGTCAGTTTTATGATAGAAACCATGAAGAAAACAATATCTATGATGCCTCATTCTTAAAATTAAGACAGTTTTCCATTGGGTATTCATTTAATATTAGCCCAGGGTTTCTAGGATTGCAAGAAGGAGCAGATTTACAATTATCACTTATTGGAAGAAATCTTTTTGCTATCACAGAAAATCCTCATTTTGACCCAGAACAACTTGCCGTGCAAGGAAACAGTTTTATAAGCGGTGTAGAAGATATGAGTTATGCAACCAGTAGAAGCTTTGGTTTTAAGGCTGGACTTAATTTTTAATACAACAGATAATGAAAAAAATACTATATATAATCGGAATTTTAAGTCTTATCACAGCATCCAGTTGCACAAAAGACTTTGAAGAAATTAATACAAACCCTAACGCTCCTAATAGCGTACAGCCTAGTTTGTTATTACGACAAGTAATTTATGATTATGGAGAACAAATGAGTTATGAAGGTTTTGTTGCTGGAGATTTACTTTCGCAACATCGTACTGCTTTAGATTTTAATTTGTTTGATCGTCATGCATTAAAATCCCCTCAATTAGGTGGGAATCCGTGGCCCATATTTTATACCAATTTAAGAGATAATGAGATTATTCTTTCACAA
>CAYGMB010000120.1:0-6707 GCA_964350765.1 uncultured Flavobacteriaceae bacterium | reverse complement strand
ATCTTGCCCAAATTGCGTACTACCTGCTTGCTTTATCAAGTTTTTAAAAACTTTTTCTTGTGTTTTAATAGGATTAGACGCCCAACGCATCATTTTTTTATGTACGCTTTTTGCAAAAATCTTGGCTGCGACGGACTTTAATGACATTGGCTATGTTTATTCAAAATCAATACTATTTGTTGGGTCAATGGCGTTGCCGTCCAACCATAACTCAAAATGAAGATGGGGTCCTGAGGTTAGCTCTCCAGTACTTCCAGCTTTAGCTATTACTTCACCCCCTTTTACTGTATCACCTTGTGATTTTGATAAGGACGAGTTATGCTTGTAAACCGAAAGTAAGTTATTGGGGTGCTCTATGATTATTACGTGACCTGTTTCTGCTGTCCATTCTGCAAAAATAACTGTTCCATCTGCTACAGCTTTTATGGGTGCATCTTTAATAGTTACAATATCAACAGCATAATGCTTTTCTTTTGCATTGTAGGGCTCTGAAATAGCTCCTTTCACAGGAGTAAATAGTGCTAAACGAACTTCACTATCCTCGGATAAGGGATTATATTTATCCTCTTGTGCTACTTTTTCCCTAAGTAAAGAGTCTTCTTTTGATGGGCTAAAGTTAATGGTTGAAGGGTCTATTTTTGCAGCTTCTAAAATAGAGTCTTTGTTAAAGTCTACTGATTTTACGTCCCCTGTTAGTACTTTTCTTATAGAGGCAACATATTGATCGTTTATTGCAATAACCCTTCTTAGAGAGTCTGTTTTAAAGGTTAAATCGGTTGCTTTTTTCTTTAAAGAAGTTGAAGAATATCCTGGAATGTATTCCTTAAGCGGAGTAAAAGCAATTAATACCGTAGTAAGGACAATTAAAAAAATAGCAGATATTGTGCTAAAAACAAAAACATTAAGCCTATTTAGTTTGAATGAAAAGCGTTCTTCAAACGTGTCTTCATTAAGCACCACAAGCCTATACTTATGCAGCAGCTTTTTTTTGATGTTCTTTCTTTTCTTGTTCTTTTTGGCCATTTTTTTAAATCCTCATTACAAATATAAAACAAACTAAACCCTTATGAGGTAAAGTTGTCTATGTTAACGTATAGTCTAGCAAATTCTTGTTACCTTTGTACTCTAAATTTTTACAAAATGGAAGCATTATTGATACCCTTAGCAATTGGGCCTTGGCAAATAGCATTACTTGTAGTAGTAGTTTTACTTCTCTTTGGAGGTAGAAAAATACCTGAATTAATGCGTGGTCTAGGAAGCGGAATTAAAGAGTTTAAAGACGCTTCCAAAGAAGATAATGATGATAGTAAAATAGAGAAATAAACCATTATATACATATTTTAAAAAAGCCTTGCTGTGAGTTACAGCGAGGCTTTTTATTTGGGTTATATTTTTAACCGAATATTTTATTCAATTTTGGCAGTTTTAAGAATTGATTCTAACTCAAACTGTAGGTCTCTTTTACGGACAGAAGGTGCATAGGTAAACCCTTCTAAAATTAAGTATCTGTTATTTGCTGAGTCTTTAACAGCATAGTTTAAAAAAGGGCCCGCCATAAACTGGTCTTTTACATCCCAGGTTCCCTTAGTTTCATAGGCAAATTTTCCGTCTAATTCTGTAGTAAATAAAAAGGGTGCATACGCTTTTTCAGTTTGAAAATGTCCTTCATCTTCTACTGGTAATAGACTTCCTCCTATAGAGTCTCTTACTTTGATAATGTCGCCAATAACGGTGCTATCTTTCCCTATCATACGTAACGGAACTTCATACACCAAAATGTTAGTGCTTCCAGATTTTAAATCTTTACGCATCCAGTAAAAATCATCTCCTTTATGGGCTATTCTATAAGCCGAAGGTAATGTTAAGCTCACACCAAACCGTTCCTTTAGTGAGTCTGGTTTCATAGGATCAACATTAGTTCTTCTTTGTCTTTCCTTAATTTCAGAGTCGTGAAACACATCTATTATTTGTTGATGTTTTAATGCTAAAAGCTCAATAATATCCTCTTTAGTTTTTCCTGTTACGTAAGCAATGGTTTGGGGTTTTGCGTAACTATCTTTTGCAACGCTTACCTTATTTTCATCACCAAATCTAACGTATAAAATAATTCTAGATTTTCTCGCAAAGCCCGAAAAAGCATTAGGAGGCATCTGGTTCATTGAAAATAGAGGTTCGTCTTGTGGTAGCCCATCTGTTGGTGCGGCAAAGTATTTTCTTATTTCTTCACCTATTTCTCCGTTCCATAAGTCGTTAGTAGATACAACCTGTAAGGTATTAATATTACCTACCGATTTTGAAAGTATGGCAGTATCCTTTTTCTCTGAACTATCGCAAGAGATAATAAGTATAGCCAGCATTAATGTATAAAGAGTCTTCATATTTTATCCTTTTTGAACTTTAATAACCATTCCCGGTTTTAAATTATTACTGCTAATACCGTTCCAACTTTTTAAATTACTCACAGAAACTCCAGGAAATTTTTGAGAAATACTCCATAATGAGTCACCACTCTTAACAGTATAGGTTTTTATATTATTAGTGTTAGAAACAGCTTTAGTAATATTACTCTTTGATTTAACAGGTTTTCTAGGGTGTATAGTAAGCCTTTGCCCTATTTTAAGACGGTTACTTCGTAAACCATTCCATCGTTTTATTTGGCTAACTGTAACCCCATATTTATTTGCTATTTTTCCTAAGTAATCACCACTTTTTACACGATATCTTAGACGATCTGGTTGGTCAAAAAGGTCTGGAAGCGGTTTTTCTCTTTTATTAAACTCTTTTTCTGCATATGCATATATCGCATTTTCATGAGTTAAAAACTTTCCTATAGCATCAACAGGTAAACGAAGTGTATAGTTTTCATTTTCTACTACTGGAATAATATCTAATTTATACGAAGGATTTAAAAAGCGAAGTTCTTCAATGTCTAAGTTTGCTACTTCTGCTACTTGAGGCAAAGAAATTCTTTTTTTAATCCTTAGTGTGTCTGTGGCTATGTATGGTATTTGTGGTCCGTTACTTTTAAAGCCGTGTTCTTTTGCATATTCAAAAATGTACATAGTTGCTAAAAAGGCAGGAACATAGCCCGCTGTTTCACGTGGAAGATTTGCTCTAATGTTCCAATAGTTGGTTCTTCCGCCAGAGCGTCTAATTGCTTTAGAGACATTACCAGGACCAGAGTTATACGCTGCCAAGGCTAAGTCCCAATCACCTAGACTTTTATACAAGCTTTTTAAGTATTTTGCTGCTGCTTCGGTTGCCATAATTGGATCGCTACGCTCGTCTACATATGAGTTTACATCTAATCCAAACATTTTACCAGTTGCAAACATAAATTGCCACAATCCTGTAGCTCCCACTCGGGACTCTGCTCTTGGGTCTAAGGCAGATTCTACAATAGCGAGATATTTCATTTCTAGTGGTAATCCATGGCGTGCCATTTCTTCTTCAAACATGGGGAAGTAGTAGTCACTTAAGGCCATAAGTTTTGCCATTGAGCTTCTTCGGTTCTTTAGGTAGCCTTTTATTACGCTTTCAAGAGAAGGGTTATATTCTACTGTAAAAGGGGTACGAGCATTTAGGGCTTCTAAGCGTTGCTTTAAAATTTCGGTTGGAAGCTCTTCATAGTCTTTGGGTGTGTAATCTTCAGAGAGTATAGTTCCATACATTTCTTCAAACCTGTCTGAATTGTACAGTTCATTAAGCCAAGTGCTATCAATTTTTCGAGCTATAGCTATATCTTCTAGTTGAAATACTAGTGAATCTTTAACCGAACTTATACTAGATGTTTGTGGTAAATCTGTTCCCGAATTTGTAATCGTTATGGAGTCTACAATTTGTACTCGTACTTTTTTTATGGAGTCTAAAGGCTCGATTTCTTGAGCATAGAAAGATGCTGAAATTGAAAGACAAACTAGTAAAATACTGTGTTTCATTTAAAATTATAATAAAAAATAATGCCAAGTAGTAGGCTAACGCTTACATGTGTTTTAAAAGTATAAAAATAATAAATGTTCTTGTATGTTAAGTCTAAGGCCTGTTTTATCCTAAAATCGCTTTAATTCCGGGAAGTGTTTTCCCTTCTAGCATTTCTAACATGGCACCACCACCAGTAGAAACATAACTCACTTTATGGGTAAGATTAAACTTCTTTACAGCAGCAACCGAGTCTCCGCCTCCCACTAGAGAAAAAGCACCATTTTTTGTAGCATCTGCAATGGCATCCCCTAGCTTGATTGTTCCTTCGGCAAAAGGTTCCATCTCAAAAACACCAACGGGTCCATTCCATAGAATTGTTTTGGATTCTGAAATTACTTTTGCAAAATTTGCATTGGTTTTTTCTCCAACATCTAGTCCCATCCAACCATCAGGAATATTGTTTATTGGTTCATCGGAAAGGCTTGCAAATTCAGAAAAGCTATCTGCAGCCAACACGTCGACAGGTAAATGTACTGCCACCTCTTTTTGCTTTGCAGCATCAAGAATTTGTAGTGCTGTTTTTAGCTTGTCGTTTTCAACCACAGAGCTGCCTATTTTACCTCCTTGTGCTTTTATAAAAGTGAAAGCCATGCCGCCACCAATAATTAAGTGGTCTATTTTATCAAGAATGCTTTCAATTATGGTAATTTTTGAAGAGACTTTTGCACCTCCAATTATGGCTGTTACTGGTTTCTCATTACTACTTAATACCTTATTTACATTTTCAATTTCTGAGGCTAATAGTAAACCAAAGCACTTGTTTTCTGGAAAAAACTTAGCAATTACTGATGTGGATGCGTGGGCTCTATGAGCAGCGCCAAAGGCATCGTTAACATAAATATCCCCATATGTTGAAAGTTGTTTCGCAAAATCACTATCACCTTTAGTTTCTTCTTCATAGTACCGTAGGTTTTCTAACAACAAAATTTCTCCTGGTTTTAAGTTTTTTACGGCTTCTTTAGGAATCTCTCCCACACAATCTTCTACAAATTTTATAGAAACTCCAAGTATTTCGGATGCTTTAGAACAAATATGACGTAATGAAAACTCCTCTTCTTTTTCTTTGGGTCTCCCTAGGTGAGACATTAACACACAGCTGCCACCATCCTCAAGAACTTTAATTATAGTAGGCTTTGCTGCTTCTATTCTTGTGGTATCTGTAACCTCAAAATCATTGTTTAGCGGAACATTAAAATCTACTCGAATTAATGCTTTCTTATTGTTAAAATCAAAATCGTTTACAGTTTTCATATGCTATATTTTGAGCTACAAATATACAGTTTTAAGTTGTTGAACTATTGCTTTAAAAAAGTGTAGTTTTGCGTATGCGTTTTAGTGATGTCATTGGTCAAAAACATATAAAGGCACACCTTTTAAAAGGGGTAGAAACTGGTCGCGTACCTCACGCACAGCTTTTTGTAGGTGCTGCGGGGGTAGGCGTGCTGCCAACCGCTATTGCCTATGCTAATGAGCTGTTGTGTAGCAAACATGAAAAAGGAAGTGCTGGAGCGCTACAATGTGAAGCCAAAGTAAAAAAACTAGCCCATCCAGATCTTCATTTTATATATCCCACGAACACTAATGACACCATAAAAAAACATCCTGTTTCAGACTTATTTCTTGAAGATTGGCGAAATTTTATAAAAGAAAATCCTTACGGGAACTTGTTTCAATGGCTACAATTCTTAGGGATTGAAAACAAGCAAGGAAATATTAATGTAGATGAAGCAGCAGACTTAACAAAAAAGATGTCGCTTAAAGCCTATGAAGGTGGTTACAAAATTTTTATTATTTGGATGGCGGATAAAATGAATACGGCCTGCGCAAATAAAATATTAAAGATAGTTGAAGAGCCACCCAAAAATACTGTTTTACTGCTTTTAACTGAAAACGAAGAAAATATCCTAACCACCATACACTCTAGATGTCAAAAACTTCATTTTCCGTTGTTGTCTGAAGTTGACATAAACAACCAACTAATTAGTAATCAATTGGTTGAGTCTAGTTTAGCTACAAATATAAGCCGGTTGGCTACAGGGGATTATAACAAGGCACTACAGCTTTTAAATGAAAATAGTGAGACTGCAATTTTTGAAACATGGTTTTTGAGTTGGGTTCGCGGTGCTTTTATGGCTAAAGGAAATAAAAAGGCAATAAATGACTTGCTTTCATGGAGTACTCAGTTAGCTGGAGAGGGTCGTGAAACACAAAAAAAATTTCTTACATATTGCATTGAAATCTTCAGGCAAGGACTTTTAAAAAATTACAAAGTGGACGAACTTGTTTTTTTTAAAGCAAATGATGCTAAATTCTCTATAGAAAAATTTGCTCCTTTTGTACATCAAAATAATATTTTTGAAATTATTGGTGCTTTAGAAAAAACAATTTATCATATTGAAAGAAATGGAAATGCAAAACTGATTTTTACAGATCTTTCTATTCAGCTTACTAGACTTATTCATAAAAAAGAACTAGTATAGTTTTTTCTTATTGTATTTATTTTGAAAATAGATGAAGATTATAATAAATAGAATAAAATAAGCGGTTTTAAGAGGGTTTCGACTTAAAAACACCCACTTATAAGGCTGCGCGGGTTAATCTTTCTGAAAACAGCTTAAAAACCGTTAATTGCTCTTTTTGAAGCAGTAAATAAGAGATGAGTACTCTTTTGACTGCCAAGCTCTCATATTTGACCACAATCCAATAAAAAAAGCACGAATTGAAAA
>CAYGMB010000119.1:1844-6760 GCA_964350765.1 uncultured Flavobacteriaceae bacterium | reverse complement strand
TTTAGCAAAACGTCTAGTATTCTTTTTAATTTCTGAAATTGCTTCATCTAAAGTGATTTCCCCTTCAAAAAACGGGAATAACTCTCTGTAGCCAACTGTTTGCAAGGCATTATAATTTTTATAAGAGGCTAAATTCTCAACCTCTTTGAGGAGTCCATTTTCAATCATAAGATCTACTCGTTTGTTTATCCTGCTATAAACATATTCCCTGTCTGCTGTTAGTCCTATGTATATTGTTTGAAAAGGTCTTTCCTGTTTAGGTTGATTGAGAAAGGAAGAATAAGGCTTTCCAGAGCTTCTATATACTTCTAAAGCTCTTATTAACCTGTGCGGGTTTTGTAAATCTACTTTAGTATAGTAAACTGGGTCAACTTCTTTGAGCTCATTTTGTAAAAAATGAATTCCTTTTTCTTTTAAAATAACATTTAACTCTTCTCTTATATTTGGCTCTATTTTTGGAAAAACATCTAGCCCTTTTGTTACCGCATCTATATATAAACCTGAACCACCTACAAGTATTACCTTGTCTTTTTCACTAAAAAGGTTATTAAGTTTTATAAGGGCTTCTTTTTCGAAATCTCCTACTGAATAAAGTTCTGTAATACTTTTATGTTGGATAAAATGATGTTTTGCAGCTTTAAGTTCTTGTGAAGAAGGAACTGCTGTACCTATAGACATTTCCTTATAAAATTGTCGAGAATCTGCCGAGAGTATTTCAGTAGAAAAGTAGTTTGCTAGTGATATTGCAAGTGATGTTTTACCAATAGCTGTTGGGCCAACAACGCAAATAAGCGTAGGTTTTTTCATTAGCCTAAATTTTCAGCTTGGTGAAGTGATTCACCACATTTATGACAATATTTTGCATCATCTCTATGCTTTGAGGCGCTACAGCATTGACAAATTTGAGTGTTCACATGCACGTACTCTTCATCTTCAATTTTAATAGGCTTAGTATTTTTGGTATACTCTGCACTCACTATGCCCGTAGGTACTGCAATTATTCCATAACCAGTTATCATAATAACGGCAGCTAAAAATTGACCTAAAGGAGTTACTGGTGCAATATCACCAAAACCAACAGTTGTCAAGGTTACTATACACCAATATACGCTTACAGGAATACTTTTAAAACCACTTTCTTCACCTTCAATTAGATAGATGAGTGTACCAAAAATGATACACATAATAAGTACTGCAAAGAGGAAGACTAAAATTTTAGGACGGCTGTCTTTTAATGCCCTCATTAACTTGTTTGATTCTCCTACATATCTAGTAATTTTTAATATTCTAAAAACTCTAAGAAGTCGTAACGCTCTAACCGTTAATAAGTAATTACTTCCAGCTAAAATAAAAGAGAGGTACAGAGGTATTGTAGATAAAAAGTCTATAATACCATAAAAGCTAAAAATATAGTTAGATGGCTTTTTTACAGTTATGATTCTTGCAATATACTCTAGTGTAAAGAAAATAGTTATCACCCATTCACCAATGTATAAAAGATTATGATACTTTAAATCTATAGCGCTAACACTCTCAAGCATTACAAAAATAACACTCAAAATAATTAGGATAAATAATATTATGTCGAATAATTTACCTGAAGGTGTATCTGCTTCATAGATAACTTCGTGTAGTTTTTTTCTCCAAGTACTCTTTGTAGTTGCTTCCAAAAGTGGATATTTATAGTAAAAATAATAAGATTAACTTAATTTACAGTATTCTTCTCTAAGTTGATTATTTTAAGAACTTTCTTCTTTTTAAGATAAGATTGAATAATGTGTTGTGAATCTCTATCATTTTTTGAATGCGTTATGATGCTTTTTAATACCTCTGGATTTGTAATCTGAAAGTTTAAACTATAAAACCCAAAACCTTTGTAGGTTCCATTTTCTATATAGATTACAGAACGTTCATCAATATCTCTTCCTTTATCTATTATTAACATGTTTTGATTGGCATAGCTATTTTTATCAATAAAATCGCTAACTCTCGCATTGTATGTTTCTTTAGATTCTTCATTTATACATGCTCCATAACATTCTTTTATGGTGTATAAAAAACAGCTTGAATTCGTTTTGTATAATCCCGTAAGTTTTTGACAAAGCGCATAATTTTCAGTTATCTTAAAAAGTGAAGATTTTGCCTGTTGATAGTTGGTAAATGTAGTAATGGCTTGTTTTTCGGAGTTTGCTTTTTCAATTTTAAGATTTATATAACCCTTTGAGTCTACAAAACTATTGAGTTGGTGTGTGAAAATAGTTTTAAGCAAGGCTCTGTTATAAACAGGTTTGTTTGCTTTTATTTCTGCACTTTCTTTAAGCAATGCGATAAGTTCATTTCCTGTTGCCTCGTGAGTTATAGAGTGAACTTCAAGCTGAATTCTTTTGGACTTTTTGTTGTCACTTGTAAAGTGTTGCGTAAGTCTTTTTTGGATATTTTTACTTTTACCAATGTATATAATTTCTCCAGCTTTGTTATGCATATAATATACGCCAGTTGTATTTGGAGCTTCTTCAATAAGGTCTAAAAGCTTAGGCTCTAGTTGTCTTTTAGGGTCTTTTCTTACCATTGTGGACACAATTTCTTTTTTTGTGTCTTTCGCCAGTAAAAGTTTAAACAATGTAACTGTTGCCTTTGCATCTCCTTGTGCTCTATGCCTGTCACTTAAAGGAATACCTAGTGATCTAACTAATTTTCCAAGGCTGTAAGATTTTTGATCAGGAATTAATTTTTTTGCTAACTCTACAGTACAAATTGTATCTTTTTCAAATTGATATCCCAACCTGTCAAATTCTGTAGTAAGAATTCTATTATCAAATTTAGCATTATGTGCTACAAGTATAGCTCCTTCCGTAATCTCAATGATACGCTTTGCAACTTCATAAAACTTTGGAGCATTACGAAGCATATCACTACTTATACCAGTTAGGTTTACTACAAATGGTTGTATAGGCCTTTCAGGGTTAATAAGACTTGAAAACTGATCTACTACCTGATGTCCATCAAAACGATAGATAGCAATCTCTGTGATACCTTCTTCATTATATTTTCCTCCTGTGGTTTCTATGTCTAGTATTGCGTACAAATATGGTCTTTAAAGTGCTTCTTAATAATTTCGTTCTCCAAAAATAGCGCTTCCCACACGTATCATTGTACTCCCTTTTTCTATCGCAATAGTATAATCACCACTCATACCCATACTTACTATTTTTATACTTGGATCTTCTTTTTTAAATTCTTCAAAGGTGCTTTTTAAAGTTTCAAATTCTGAAGCGATTTGGGATTCGTCCTCTGTAAATGTCGCCATTCCCATTAATCCAACGATTTTTACATTTTCAAAATTTTTATACTTTTCTGAAGTCAATAAAGTAAAAGCATCCTCTTTGCTTAAACCGTATTTACTATCCTCTTGAGCAATCTTTATTTGAAGTAAACAGTTAATAATTCGCTCGTTCTTTTTTGCTTGTTTATTAATTTCTGTCAAAAGTCTCGGGCTATCTACAGCGTGAACCAAACTCACAAAGGGAGCCATGTATTTAACTTTGTTTCGTTGTACATGACCAATCATGTGCCACTCTATATCTTTAGGAAGTTCGTTCCATTTGGCTTCCATTTCCTGAATTTTATTTTCACCAAATACGCGATGTCCAGTATTGTATGCTTCTAGTATAGCACTAGCGGGCTTTGTTTTTGAAACCGCAACAAGTGTGACTGAATTGGGGATAGCGCTTTTAAATTTCTCTATATTTTCTGCGATCATGTTCTTTCTTTCTAAAATTCGTAAATAGTAACGCCACTTCTAAGTTTGGGCTCAATGTATGTGCTTTTTGGAGGCATTTTTAAGCCTTCGTCTGCTATTTTTTTAAGCTCCTGTGTGGTTATTGGAAGCAAGCCAAATCCAACTTGAAATTCACCTTTATCAACTACACTTTTTACGTAACTTAAATCTTTCTTCCCATGCGAATAGTCAATGCGTTTGTCATTTCTAACATCAGTAATATTTAAAATTGGAGCCAAAATTGTAGTGTATAAAATTTGAGTATCTAGGGCATCTAGTGCGTTATTAATCTCATAATTTCCTTTTCTAAGGTATAAGGAATAAAAATCTCCATCTAGATACATACTAAAGTGGTGTTTTTTTGATGGTTTGTAATATTCTTGACCTCTATTCTCAATCCTATAAGATGCATCGAGTGCAATTAAAAATTCTTCTTTACTTAATCCATTTAGGTCTTTTACTAATCTATTAAACTCATAAATTTTCAAATCACTTTCTGGTATTAAATAACTCATAAAATAATTATAGGGTTCATCTCCTTGGTGATTTTCATTTTTGGATTCTTTATACTTTGCTAACAGACAGGATGAAGAAGATCTATGGTGCCCATCTGCAATGTAAAGAGTTTCCATTTGTGAAAAAATACCACTTATTTTTTGTAATATCTTAGAGTCATCTACTTTCCATAAGTAATGAGTATCACGATATGTTGTTGTAAACTCATATTCTGCTCTCTCTTTTATTACTTCTGCAATAAAAGCATCAATTTCGTCATTGTCTGGGTAGGTAAGCAATACAGGTTCTGCATTAAATCCAACTGTATCAAGATATTCTTTAAAAATCTCTTCTCGATATTCTATAGTGTCTTCATGCTTCTTAATGGTATCATTTTCATAATCTTGTGTACTTGCGGCACCAACAATTCCATGAAAAACTAAGCCATCTCTATTTACAATTTTGTAGACATAAAAAGACTCGTTTTCATCTTGAATAAAAATCTCATCTTCCTTAAACTCTTGATATCTGTTTTTTACTAAAGTGTATCGCTCCTTTCCAGAAATTATTTTATCGTATTTATAACCAGGATTAATAATATGTAAAAATGAAAATGGATTATCCCTTAATCTAGCTTCTACCT
>CAYGMB010000119.1:0-1834 GCA_964350765.1 uncultured Flavobacteriaceae bacterium | reverse complement strand
AATAACTGTCATACGATCTCGCAGCAATAAGACTTACTTTGTCTCGAGTAGGTCTAACTGCTCTAAAAGGAATTATTCTGGGCATATAGTCATTTTACATTTTGAAAATAGTGAGAGGTACCACTCTAATTAGTAACTGAAAACTAGATTAATTATTGAAACATTTTTGATACTGTTTCTGCTTTCCTATTTTCACTATAGTCATAAAAACCTTCTCCACTCTTGCTACCTAGCTTACCAGCCATTACCATATTTACAAGTAGTGGGCAAGGTGCGTATTTTGGGTTTTTAAAACCGTCATACATTACATTTAAAATAGACAAACAAACATCTAGACCAATAAAATCTGCCAATTGTAAAGGCCCCATTGGATGAGCCATCCCAAGCATCATTACTGTATCGATTTCTTTAACCCCTGCAACACCATTGTAAAGCGTTTCAATAGCTTCGTTTATCATAGGCATCAAAATACGATTGGCAACAAATCCCGGATAATCATTTACCTCTACTGGTACTTTACTCAATTTTTTTGATAAATCTGCTACTATATCATACGTTTCTTGGCTGGTATTATAACCTTTTATTATTTCTACTAGCTTCATAATCGGTACTGGATTCATAAAGTGCATGCCAATTACCATTTCGGGTCTAGAAGTTACTGCTGCTATTTGTGTAATAGATATAGAAGAAGTGTTACTAGCTAGAATAGTATCTTCTGGACAGAAAGCATCTAGGTCTTTAAAAATCTTCAATTTTAGATCTACATTTTCGGTTGCAGCTTCAACAACAAGGCTAGCATATTCTACCCCTTCTTCGAGGTTTGTGTATGTAGTAATATTTGCAAGTGTTTGTTCCTTATCTGCTTCGGTGATTTTTTCACGAGCTACCATTCTGTCAAGGTTTTTAGCAATGGTAGCCATCCCTTTGTCAAGAGATGCTTGTGATATATCTATTAATTGTACTTTATAATCGTTTTGAGCAAAGGTGTGAGCAATACCATTTCCCATAGTTCCTGCTCCAATTACAGCTATATTTTTCATACTATTGCCCGCTAAAGCGGTTATCTTTTTTGGTTATACGTTATTTAAATATCTAGTTTTTTAAAATTTTCTATAATTTTCATTGCCACTCTAAGTGCTTCAGTTCCTTGAGTAAGACTAACTACAGGTGTTTGGTCCTTTTTAATAGCTTCAGCAAAACTTTCTAGTTCGTCCAAAATGGCATTGTTAGGGCTTACATCAGGATTATCAAAATAAATCTGTTTTTTAACACCTTCAGCATTGGTTAGTATCATAGCAAAGTCGTCAGGATCTTTTGGAGCATCTTTCATTTTAACCACTTCACATTTTTTTTCTAAAAAGTCCACAGAGATGTAAGCATCTTTTTGGAAGAAGCGTGCTTTACGCATTTTTTTCATTGAAATTCTACTGGCTGTAAGGTTTGCAACACAACCATTTTCAAATTCAATACGAGCATTTGCAATATCTGGTGTATCACTTATAACCGAAACACCGCTAGCGTGAATACTTTTAACTTGAGATTTTACTACACTTAAAATTGCATCGATATCGTGTATCATTAAGTCTAAGACTACTGAAACATCTGTACCTCTTGGATTAAATTCTGCTAATCTATGAGCTTCGATAAACATAGGGTTATCAATCATATGATTTACCGCCATAAATGCAGGGTTAAAACGCTCTACATGCCCAACTTGACCACGCACCCCTTTTTGTTTTGCTAGATCCCTTAGCGCATTTGCTTCTTCTACTGTGTGTGTTATAGGTTTTTCTATAAAAAGGTGTTTGCCAGCATTCACTACCTTTTGGGCACA
>CAYGMB010000118.1:0-6780 GCA_964350765.1 uncultured Flavobacteriaceae bacterium | reverse complement strand
GTGAAGCGTCAAATACTAAAATTACAACATCACAATGCTCAATGGCGCGAACACTTCTCATAACCGAATAAAATTCAAGGTCTTCTTTAACTTTACTCTTTTTTCGGATACCAGCTGTATCTACGAGGTTAAACTCGAAACCAAAACGATTGTATTTAGTATCAATACTATCTCTAGTAGTACCTGCTATATCTGTTACTATGTACCTTTCTTGACCAATGAGCGCATTAATAAAAGAAGACTTTCCTGCATTGGGTCGTCCTACAACAGCAAAACGTGGCAATGTATCTTCTTCTTGTTCTGTTTCCTCTGGAAGGACTTTAACTAAGTCATCTAGTAAATCTCCAGTACCACTTCCATTAATACTAGAAATTGTATAATATTTTTCTACTCCTAATGAGTAAAACTCCACAGCATCATTTTCTCTATTGGCACTATCTACCTTATTTACTGCTAAAAAGTAGGGTTTCTTGGATTTACGTAGTAGCTCTGCCACTTCTTGATCCATACCTGTAACTCCATTTTCTACATCAACCATAAAAACAATAGCATCTGCTTCGCCAATAGCGAGCTCAACTTGTTTATCTATTTCAGCTTCAAAAATATCATCACTTCCTACTACATAACCACCAGTATCTATTAAAGAAAACTCTTTCCCATTCCAGTCACTTTTCCCGTAGTGGCGATCACGAGTAACCCCACTTACAGCATCTGTGATAGCTTCACGACGTTGTATCAATCTATTAAATAAAGTGGATTTACCTACATTGGGTCTTCCTACAATAGCAACAATACTCATATAATTTATTTATAAGGTACAAAGGTAGGGTTTACTTCTGAAATCGAAGTCCAAAACCAAATATTCTAATACTGTAATGCTGTTTTATGAACTGAAATTAATTGTATCCAAACCTTCGTAACTGTTTAGAGTCGCTTCTCCAGTTTTTATTCACTTTAACATAAAGTTCAAGATGAATTTGTTTTCCGAAAAATTTCTCTAAATCCTTTCTAGCCTCTATCCCAACTCTTTTGAGTGCACTCCCCTTATGTCCAATTATAATTCCTTTTTGTGTCTCTCGCTCTACCATTATTATACTTCTAATTCTAATAATATTTTCTTCTTCAAAGAACTCTTCGGTATCTATCTCAACAGCATACGGAATTTCTTTTTTGTAATGAACTAGTATTTTTTCTCGGATAGATTCGTTAACAAAAAAACGTTCTGGTTTATCGGTTAATTGATCTTTAGGATAAAAAGGAGGAGATTCTGGAAGTAGCTCAATAATTCTATTAAACACTTCGGTTACCCCAAAATTTTCTAATGCTGAGATGGCAAATATTTCGGCATTTGGCACTTTTTTTTGCCATAGTTTTACTGAAGCTTCTAGCAGTTCTTCATTTCCTTTATCTATTTTATTCAGCAACAATAAAACTGGTGTTTTTGAGGAAGTAATTTTTGCAAAAAATGCTTCATCCTTCAATTCTTTTTCGCCTAACTCAACAATGTAAAGTAAAACATCTGCGTCTTCAAAAGCAGATTTCACAAACTCCATCATACTCTCTTGAAGTTCGTAGGCAGGTTTTATAATACCTGGAGTATCACTTAATATTACTTGAAAATCATCTCCATTAACGATTCCTAAAATCCTATGCCTTGTTGTTTGTGCCTTACTAGTAATGATAGATAATCGCTCTCCAACAAAGGCATTCATTAATGTACTTTTCCCAACATTAGGGTTTCCGATAATATTTACAAATCCTGCTTTATGCTTAGGTTGTGCCATAATTGCAAAGGTAGCAGAATTATTATGCAGTTTACTAGTATTTGCCTTTTGTTATTTAAAATAAACAAGGATAAATGACACAATTGATATTATTAATGAAAGTGCTACAAGGGCATAATTGATTTTTGTAAAAAATTTACCTGAAATAATTCTTGAAGACTTCCAAGTAAATAATGCAGAAACAACTAGACTAGGTAGTGAGTACAACAATACAAACCAATATACCCATATATAGCTAGTAAGAATTGCAAATACTGCAAAACACTAGCAATAAGGTTATAAATAATAAACTGTTTTTTCTTATTTGCATTTTGTTTAAAGACCAAAATATCTAAAAACACATAACAACATATTCCAAAAACAGCGATGAGTAATCCTAGTAATAATATTCCCATATCCGTGTAGATTCTTTAATTCAAAAGTGGAGATTTTATAAAGCAAAATCAATACGCTAATTGCCTTATTGTCGCAAACTATATTTTGGGTTTATTTCTAGTTCTATCATACATAACGATGCTCCCTGCAACAGCTACATTTAAGCTATACTCTGAAGGGAATTGTACTAGAAAGTGCGACTTTTCAATAGCTTCATTAGAAAGACCATGATCCTCTGCACCAAGTAAATACACACACCTTTTTGGGTGGTTAAAATCCTCTAAAGAGGTTGCTTTTTCGGTCTTTTCAATCCCTACTATTCTAGCTCCCTTGGGTAGGTGGTTAAAGAAGTCTGTAAATGTTTCGTAGTGAAAATAAGGCAATGATTTTACTGCGTTATGTGTATCGCTTGCTTGGTTTGCATAGCGCTTGCCTATTGTAAAGATGTAGCTCGCTCCAAGGTTTTGAGCTGTACGCCATAACACACCCAGATTTTCTGGTGTCTTTCCATGAAGAATACCAATACCAAAAAATTCTGTTGTAAAATTGTTGGGTTGCATTTAATGAAATAAACTCTAGATTTATTTTGATAGTCTATTTCAAAATTAAACAATTACAGTTACTTTTAAGTTAGAAAGGTGTTCTTTAAATAATCTCCTACTTCATCTTCCATAGCTTGGTACTCTTTATTTTTAATTTGAGACATAACTACTAAAAAAAACAATACCACCTATTAAGAAAAGTAGCATTCCAAGTATAAAAGGGATTAAAATTTTTGGATTGGTCATATTAATATTTCCAACACATAAAATTCTATTGTCTTTAAGTTGTCCTACAACCACTTGATTAAGCCCATTGACTATGCGAATTGTTTTCTTATTTAGCGGTGGGTACTCGACCTTGTAATTTGGAAATTGAGTTTTTAAATCTTGAAGTAAAACTTCTGTATTAAGAGTCTGTTGTGTTTGAATTTTCATCTTTATTTTTACTTATGTTAGTTACCTCCAGTTAATTCCATCTTAACAAATTTTCCAGATTGTTTTAGAGCTTTAACTGCTTTATTGAGATTAAGTGTTGCCCTTAACTTTGTAGCGACAGATTGTTTTTCTATTTCATCCACTATATCTGGGACACTATCAATCATATTATTAATTTGTTCCTCTAACATTTCTAGTTGGTCTTTTTCCTTTGTTGCATCTGTATCTTCAACTTCTTGAGTGGCACCGTAATGAAAATCAAAGGTTGTATTGTAAATAGTAAAAGCAGAGGTGACAAAAGTATCAACACTTTCAACTTTAGTACTTTTTTTAGGTGGCTGTAATCTTTTTTGTGAAAAAGCTGTCCCAAATAACAAGAGTGCAGTTAAGGTTACTAATATTTGTCTCATGGCCTAATGTCTTAATTATAAGCGCAATGTAGCCACAAGAACTAAAAGAAGTATCTATTAAATCTATTAAGAATTAAAAATGTATGATTTCTAGTAGAAAGAAAATAGTAACTAATTTCCAAAAAAAATCTCTTAAAAACTTAAGACGTTTTCTAGTAGCGGGAACAGGATTCGAACCTGTGACCTTCGGGTTATGAATTCTTTGTAAACCCAATAAAAAGGCGTTTTTAACGCATTACAACCCCGCTATTTTACTATCGTTTTCAAAAACGTGTTCTAAATCGTTTCAGCAAATTAATAATAATTCGAATATATCATTTTAAAAATTTATAACTCATTTTGAAAAATATATTCTGACATTTAGTACTTAATCTGGCAATTTATTCTTTACCAAACCATATACAAAAGTCCCAATTAGCGCACCTAATATTACAATTAATATTGAAGAAAAGCCAGCACCAGCTAGTACATACATAGGCCCTGGACAAGCACCTGCTAACGCCCATCCCAAACCAAAAATGATTCCACCAATTAAATATCGAGAAACGCTCTTTTTTTTGGGCTGCAAACTCATCTCGCTGCCATCCAAAGGTTTAATATTTTTTCTTTTGATAATCTGAACGCCAATGATTCCAAGTATCAAAGCTGAACCTATAATCCCATACATATGAAAACTACCAAACTGGAACATTTCATATATGCGAAACCATGAGGCTGCTTCGGATTTAAACATTATAATTCCGAAGAAAATACCAATGGCTAAATATGTTATATATCTCATTATTTAAAAAATTAAGGGATATAATAAATGAATCATTACCAGCCCGCCTATAAAGAAACCTATCACGGCAATCAATGACGGCAATTGAAGATTACTTAATCCAGAAATGGCGTGTCCTGATGTACAACCGCCAGCATAACGTGCTCCAAAACCTACCAATAGACCACCTATTAATAGCACGGCTATAATGAAAGGGTTGCTCAGCGCGTCCGTCGCAAAAATTTCTGGCGGTAAATAACTTTCGCCAGCACTATTTATTTGATAATCCTCTGAAAGTTGTTGTGCAATTTCAGGATTAATTGAAACTGTATTGTCGCTCATATAATTTGATGCAATAAATCCACCGATAATCGCACCCAGTACGACCATTAAGTTCCATCGCTCTGCTTTCCAATCAAATTTGAAAAAATCTGCTTTTTTTCCAGCACCCATAGCGGCACAAGCCGTTCGTAAATTTGATGACATTCCAAATTGCTTTCCTACAATTAGTAGTACAAACATTGTAAGAGCGATAAGTGGTCCTGCAACATACCAAGGCCAAGGTTCATAAATCCAATTCATATTTTTAATTTTTGACAAAGAAATGTCTATTTGTAGATTTTGTCAGTAACCAAAGTTACATTCGGTGTCTTTTGCTCATTAGTTCTTTACTAAATAGACCTTAAAAGCTTGATTGCTGGCAATACTTTGATTGCCAGTGTTCCTAAAAAATATATTTTCACTGGAGCTTTCTATACCGCCATATATGTAGCCAATTAGGTTTTTTCCGTTTTTTAGAACTTCAAAGTTTACAATCTCATTGTCTAGATACATTGTGTCATTTGATATTGGAATGAACTCGGCTCCCGAACCTAAGAACGCTGGCATTTTAACACCCAAGTCTTTTTCGACCATCGTTCCATCAGAATTTCTGGTAACCATACTTATGGTTTTTACAAAAGGGACTTCGTTGTCTTTAACCAATTCTCCAGACTCATTAAATTGAAACTGACTTAGGCCACCAAAAAAAACGGTACTCATTTCATTTTTTTTCACATCATAAATAGGGACTTTGGCACTATGATATTGACTTAAGTATTGATTAAAATCATCATTTACTTTAAAACCAGAATGCGATACATCTACTGTGTTTAACCAAGGAATATTAGCATTGTACTGAAAAACACCACTAAACATTGTAAAGCCCTTAGTTGCATCTGGAAATATTTGAGGTACCATATTATAATCTCGTCTATGTAGCTTCTCAGAGTCTTTTTCTGATGAATATCCACTAATTGCTAAATTCTTTCCATCATCATTAATTTTACATTTTCTAATTTCATTTGTATACTCTTGCACAAACCCTGGTCCGTGATTTGGGCCCATAGGATTGTAACGACCCTCAAAATATTGACCACCACACAAATAAAAAGTATCTTCCAATAAACCAAGTTGCCCACCTGTTACTGCTAGTTTTGGGTTTGTAATCTGCCTGAAGAAATTAGAGATATCTAAATCATCTATAATGGCGCTAGCTAAACCATCTACATCAATTGCAGTGAGATTAGGGTATGTGATATGATTTCTTTTGGTTTCGCTATAGCCATAGCCACCTATTACATAAAGCGTATTACCCCTTTGTTGAAACTCTTGATTTGTAGATTGTAGTTGTTCAAAAATAGAAACTGGAAGTACACTTAAATCTGCTTCCCACGTTTTATTTTGAATAGGGTCTATTACAAAAGCCGAAGTGTTGTTTTCTCTTTTCAAAAAAGCTTCAAAAGGTCTTCTTTTATGAAGACCATCAATACGACCGCCTATGATAAGCCATTTTCCATCACTAGTCTTAGCTAATGAGTAGGATTGAATCCCAGGAGCGTTATTAATAGTAAAGGGTTCTATTTGGATTGTAAACGGCTCTTGTGCTGATGTACTACAGCGTAACAAGGTTAAAGTTAGTAGTAATGTAAAAAGAATCTTTAGTTTCATTGGTGTATCAATTTTAAAGTATGGTAAGTGTAATTTCTAGAATATAAAATGAGCTACAATAGTCTAATTTACAGTACAGTAATGCCCTATTTGTGTAATGCAAATTTATAGATTTATGGTCTAATAACTCGTATCATCCAGTTTTACTTTACCGTGGAATGTTTTATATAAAAACAAGAAATAACCAGCCAATAAAGGGGAACCTATGGCAACAATGGTTAGCATAATACCCAAAGACTTTTGGGATGATGCAGCATTGTAAATAGTAACACTATATTCAGGGTCAATGGTCGATGGTAACAGCACAGGATATAGCTGAAATGCCACAAGCATTAGTAAAAATGCCATAGTCAATGATGAGAAGACTAAAGCAAACGCATATTTCTTCTTAGACACCAATCTAGGAACATTTGCTATTGCTAGAAAAGCAAGTACAGGTATAATAAAGAAAACAGGGCTTTCTTTAAACTTGTCCGATACACCAG
>CAYGMB010000117.1:0-6825 GCA_964350765.1 uncultured Flavobacteriaceae bacterium | reverse complement strand
ATATCTACAGGCGCCTTGTCACTTGTAAGTATTACTTGTTTTCCGTTTTGATGTAAGTGATTGAAAATATGGAAGAATACATCTTGAGTTCCTGCCTTTCCTGAAAGGAGTTGTATATCATCAACAATTAGCACATCTATAATTTGATAGAAGTGTATAAAATCGTTTCTATTATTTTTTTTAACAGACTCTATATACTGCTGTGTGAATTTTTCAGCAGAGATATATAAAACTGTCTTTTCTGGATATTTGTCTTTAATTTCAACACCTATTGCATGTGCTAAATGTGTTTTTCCAAGGCCAACACCACCAAAAATAAGTAATGGGTTAAAAGAAGTTCCTCCAGGCTTGTTAGCAACTGCCATTCCTGCAGAACGCGCTAACCTGTTTGATTCTCCTTCTAAAAAATTTTCGAAATTATAACTAGGGTTTAGTTGCGACTCAATTTTCACATTTCGTATTCCAGGAATTACAAAAGGATTTTTTAATTCTGGGCTTTTGTTTTTAATTGGGACATCAACTTCTTGCGATTTTACTTGCGATCTGTTTGAACTCGGTATTTTTTCAGTAAAGGGTTGCTTATTTCCGTAGGTGTTTTCCATCTTTATGATGTACACCAGTTTTGCTGTTTGTCCAAGCTCTTTTGTGAGAGCAACTTTAAGTAATTTTACGTAGTGCTCTTCTAACCATTCGTAAAAGAATTTACTAGGGACTTGTATGCTTAAAGCATTTTCTGAAAGCTTTACTGCTTTAATAGGTTCAAACCAAGTTTTGTAGGCCTGCGAAGTGATATTATCTTCAATAAAAGACAGACAATTATTCCATACCGTTTCGGCAGTTTTACTCATGCTTAGTTTTAAATTATTAGTTAGTTAATTACAGACGGTTAAAGAAGCTAGAAAAGGAATGTTCCTAACAATTTCTTAACGTTACAAATATGTGAACAATTAATTGAAAAAAAAAATAGTTTTGCTATTGAAATTGTAGTTTTTTTTTCGCATGTTATGGTACTTTCAAATCTACAAATAATTTAACCTTTTAATTCCCAATTTATTGTGAAAAAAAATACAACAAAACTTAGAATTAGGTATGGTGAAACAGACCAAATGGGAATTGTTTATTACGGAAATTATGCACAATTTTTAGAGCAGGGTAGAACCGAATGGCTAAGAGAATTGGGGTTTTCATACAAATGGATGGAAGCTAATAATATACACTTGCCAGTTATTAATCTGAACATAAACTACAAAAAACCAGCACATTACGATGATGTAATTACAGTTACTACTAGTTTAAAAACTATTCCAACTTTTAAAATTGAATTTTATTACGAAATTCATAATGAGCAAAATCAACTTCTGGTTACTGCTTCTACAGATTTAGTTTTTATGGATAGTACTACTCAAAAAATTAGAAAGGCACCGGACTACTTGTTGAATAAATTAATAGAATAGTTAAACCAAAAAATTAAGTATCTTTTATTGTCACTTTGTAGGTGTTTTTAAAGAGTAAAAATATACGCTCTGCATCTTTCTTTCTAACACTAATTTTAAAGACACAATTGAGCTCCATTTTTTGAGAAATCACTTTTATATTTTCGTCCTTAATAATTCGCATTACAGTATTCATTTCTGGGTATTCAAACTGTAACAAAAATTCTTCATTAATAGTGCGAGTAACCACAGTAGATTTTGAAAGTGCTAACTGCGCTCCAGTTTTGTATGCTTGTATTAATCCGCCAACGCCTAGTTTAGTACCTCCAAAATAACGCACTACTACAACAAGCACATTGGTGACATCAAAAGATTGTAATTGACCATAAATAGGCATGCCTGCGCTATTTGATGGTTCCCCATCATCATTTACCCTGTATGAGTCATATTGTTTTCCTAATTGCCAAGCATAGCACCAATGCCTTGCATTGTAGTGTTCTTTTTTTAGTGTTTCAATATAATCTTTGGCTTCATCTTCAGAAGTTATTGGAAAAGCATAGCTATAAAACTTACTACCTCTATCTTTATATAAAGCCTCTGGAGATTTGGTTGTAATTGTTTTATAAGTGTCTTTTTGTGGACTCATACATAGTTTTCAATGGCTACTAGGATAATACTTGCTATTGCAAGAGCAATCCCAATCCAGTTTTTTTTAAGTAGCTTTTCATTAAATAATAATATTCCAACGAGTGTTGAGAGCATTACTATAGCAACGTTGTTTACAGTAAAAATACCAGAGCTCTCTAGTAAATCACTACGTAATGCTTGAACTAAAAAATAAATTGAAAAGTAGTTTGGTATTCCTAAAGCAATACCACCTAAAACATTTTTAAAATGAAAAACAAACGCTCCTCTTACAGCTTGTACTGCTAATACAAAGAACCCTATACAAGCAGCCGAAGCAAACAATGTTGCCGAAAATATAGGGACATCATTAACAGCTACAAAAGAGTCTTCCAAGTATTTTATGCTGGTATCAATAATTCCACTACCTATAAATACAAGTAATGGATATATTAAGTTTTTTCTTTTTATAGTAATCCCTTCTTTGGATTTTATAGAAGCGAGATATACTGCAACTATGGCAAATAAAATTCCTGCTAATTTGAAGCCTCCTAGACTTTCTTTATAATACCATAACCCAAAAATAATGGGAACAATAAAACTCATCTTAGTAGCTACTGAAACAACTGAAAGACCACTTTTTTGAGTTGTTATTGCCATAAGATTAAAAACAACAATAAAGAAAGCTCCTAATGCAATAGCGTAGTAAAACCAGTCTAACGTTATAACTTCAGAAACAGAAACAGGCTTGTTAAAGGCAACTATTCCACATGTGCAAGCAACAATATAGTTAACAACAATAGCATGAAGTGTATTTATATTGTATTTACTAAATAATTTAAAAACAACAAATATTAATGTAGAAGAGAGAACACTTAACAGTAATGCAATCATTATAGTTTTTTGTTTTTATAAATTTTTAAAACATCATTATTTATTTTTCTGGTACTAATTTCGGTACCTTTTAACTTTGGTGCTGAAATACCTTCGCCAAAAGTAGTACTTCCAATATAAACATGTGCTTCATCCCAAAGATTATCATTTATAAAATGATGAAGAGTGATTGCGCCGCCTTCAACAATTACAGATTGTAATTTGTGTTTGTGTAAAATAGTGCAAATCTGTTTTGTAGATTTCAAACTGAAATCGATTGTTTCGTACGTTAAATTATTAGTAGATTTTTTTTCTATTTTTGAAATAAGAATTGTTTTTACTTTTCCATCTAAAACCGAAGCGCTTTCTGGAATTTTCAACTCCTTATCTATAATAACTCGAACTGGAGATGTGCCGTGCCAATCCCTTGTAGTTAGACTTGGATTATCTTCAAGAACTGTTTGTGTGCCCACTAAAATTGCTTGTTCTTCACTTCTAGTTTTATGTACCCATTGTCTTGTCTCTTGTGTGGTAATCCAAATTGGTTCTTTTTTTGAACGTATTGCAGATGGCGGAGCTATAAATCCATCTAATGTTTGGGCCCATTTTAAAATAATATAGGGTCTTTGCTTTGTGTGATAGGTGAAAAAGCGTTTATTAAGTTCATTACATTTCTTTTCAAGTACGCCAACAACCACATCGCAGCCTGATTCAATAAGCTTTTTAATTCCTTTACCCGAAACTTTTGGATTGGGGTCAGTACTCCCTATTACTACTTTTTTTATTTCTTTATCAATAAGTAAATCGGCACAAGGAGGGGTTTTTCCAAAATGGCTACAAGGCTCTAAAGAAACATACATAGTAGCCTCTTTTAAAACTGATATATCTTTAACCGAATTAATAGCATTGACCTCTGCGTGGGGTTGGCCCGCTTTATGATGCCATCCTTCTCCAATAATAGCTTCATTGTGGACAATAACAGCACCTACTAAAGGGTTAGGGTACGTGCTGCCAAGTCCATTTTTGGCAAGTTCAATGCAACGAGACATGTATTTTTCGTGTATCTTCACACTCTATAATTAAGCTGTAAAAATACAAGTTAAAAACTAGATGACTACACCAATTATTCGTCCTATTGAAAAAAGGGATAATCAAGAAATTGCCCAGGTAATTAGAACAGTTCTTGTAGAACATGGAGTTCCAAAAGTTGGTACCGCTTACGCAGACAAGGCTTTAGATTGTATGTATGAAACATACGCAAAAGAACGGGCTATATATATGGTTGTAGAAGAGAAAGGTAGAATACTTGGTGGTGCTGGCATTGCACAACTTGATAACTATGATGGAAATGTATGTGAGCTACAAAAAATGTATTATTTAGCTGAAGCTAGGGGAAGAGGAGTAGGTTCTCTAATGATGAAGCAATGTTTAGAAAAGGCAAAAGAATTTGGTTTCGAAAAATGTTATTTAGAGACAATGCCTTATATGAAAGCAGCGCAAAAACTATACGAAAGAGTAGGGTTTATTTACATAGATGGTCCTATGGGCGATACTGGACATTTTTCTTGCCCTGTGCATATGCTTAAAGATTTGTAGTTTGAAAATTATTGAATACAAAAAACAGTTTGTTTCAGAACTTTCTTCAAGATATCCAAATGAAGAAATACTTTCTTTCTTTCATATACTAGCAGAGGAGTTTTTAAATAAAACACGTTTTCAATTAAGTCTAGAGACTAGTTTAACCTTATCTGAAATACAACATCAACGATTTGAAAATGCCTTACATCGACTTAAACAGTTTGAACCCATACAATATATTGTGGGGACAACACAGTTTTATGGTATTTCTTTTAAGGTAAACCTAGCAACACTAATTCCAAGACCAGAAACTGAAGAACTTGTGGACTGGGTTCTTTCTTCAGGTCATAAAACCTCAAATTCAAATTTGAAAGTACTGGATATTGGTACAGGTTCTGGGTGTATTGCCATTTCTATAGCAAAAAACTTGACTAATGCATCTGTGTCTGCAATAGATTTTTCAAAAGAAGCCTTAAAAATTGCAGCTAGTAATGCAAAAAGTAATGCTGTTGAAATTTTATTTTATGAAATGGATATTTTAACTACTTCAAGTTTACCTGATAAGTATGATATTATTGTATCGAATCCACCTTATGTTAGAGAGCTTGAAAAAAAAATGATGCAACCCAATGTGATTGAGCATGAGCCAGCTTATGCACTTTTTGTAGAAGATAACAACCCATTTATTTTTTATGAAAAAATCGCGCATTTGGCCATTAAAAATCTGAAAGCTAACGGGTTATTATATTTTGAGATTAATGAGTATCTTAGTAAAGACTTAAAGCAGCTTTTAGAATTTATTGGTTTTTCAGAAGTAATATGTAAAAAAGATATGTTTGAAAAACCCAGAATGATTCGATGTAAATTGTAATAAAATGGGACAAAATTTATCAAAAATATGTGTTTTCTGTGGGAGTAGTGATGGTAATGATATAGAAATAACGCAAGCTGCTAAAGAGCTAGCTTTTTTACTAGTTGAAAATAAACAAACTCTAGTTTATGGCGCTGCGAAAATAGGAGTAATGGGAACTATAGCTCAAACTGCACTTGATAACAAAGGAGAAGTTATAGGTATTATACCAGAGTTTTTAAAAAAGAAAGAAGTTGTACACTTAGGGCTTACGCAACTAATTACTACTCAAAGTATGCATGAACGTAAGCTTAAAATGCAGGAAATAAGTGATGGTTTTATTGCTTTACCTGGAGGTTTTGGTACACTAGAAGAACTTTTTGAGATAATTACATGGCTACAACTAGGGTTGCATCACAAGCCTATAGGATTATTAAATGTAAATGGTTTTTATAACCCTTTACTTTCACTTCTTGAGACTATGGTTAAAAGAGGATTTGTCTCCATGGATAACTATCAATTACTACAGGTTGCCACCACACCTAAAGATCTTCTTGAAAAAATGACACTATTTAAAAGCCCTAAACAACCTAATTGGTTAAATGAGGATAGAGCGTAACATTTTTAAAAACATCTACGCTTAAAAATCACTTTGTTTTTATATTTGTTACATGACTCCTAAAGAAAAAATTGAAGCGCTCCGTGCAGAGTTGCGTGAACATAATTATAGCTATTATGTGCTAGATACTCCAACAATTTCAGATTACGTTTTTGATATAAAACTTAAAGAGTTGCAAGCACTCGAAGCGGCACATCCAGAATTTTATGATGCCAATTCACCAACGCTACGCGTAGGGGGTGAGGTTACTAAAAACTTTGAAACAGTTAAACATACTTATCGTATGTACTCGCTAGATAATTCGTATTCAAAAGAAGACCTCGAGGATTGGGAAAAACGTATTAAAAAACTAGTAGATGGAGAAGTTTCATACACTTGTGAATTAAAGTATGACGGTGCCTCAATGAGTTTAACCTATGAGAATGGAAAATTAGTTCGAGCTGCTACTAGGGGAGATGGTTTTCAAGGCGATAATGTTACTACTAATGTAAAAACTATTAAATCGGTTCCATTACATTTAAAAGGAGATTACCCTTCCAAGTTTGAAATAAGAGGAGAAATTATTCTTCCTTTTGAAGGGTTTGCTAAGATGAACGAAGAGCGAATTCAAGCAGGCGAAGAGCCTTATAGAAACCCTAGAAATACAGCTTCTGGAAGTTTGAAATTGCAAGATAGTAGTGAAGTAGCGAAACGACCATTAGAATGTCTTTTGTATAGTCTTAAAGGTGAAAGGCTACCTATTAAAACTCAATTTGAAAGTCTTGAAAAAGCAAGAAGCTGGGGGTTTAAAGTCCCTTCTGTAGCAAAGTTAGCAACTAGCATTGATGAGGTATTAGAATTTGTGAACT
>CAYGMB010000116.1:2968-6863 GCA_964350765.1 uncultured Flavobacteriaceae bacterium | reverse complement strand
ATACCCTTCTTTTACATCTGTTTTTTGAGCTTCCTTATCCCTTAATAATGTATAAGATTTTGAAATAAAAGGTTCAATTTTTTGAAAATCATTACCTGGACGAACCTCACTATCTGAGCTTAATAAAATGGTTTGATGTGATAATTCTGGAAAATAATTTTCTAAAAGCGTGCTTCTACTTGTTTCATCTAAAACCCCCATTACTGTATCTATCATTACTGGTGGGTCATAATCACCAAATTCGTGTAAAGCTTTTAATAATACTTGCACGACTACTTGTGTGGATGCTGTATTTAGCTGACTTAAATAAATTTCGTTACCTGCCTTATGGTAAATGCTAAAATTCAAATCTTTTAAATCCTCCGATAATTCTACTCTGTCTATTACATCTTGATAAGCAGCAAGATTCACATTTAAATCGTGCTTCATTTTATCTTCTATTTTATCCTTTTTATTTTTGAGTAATGTATTTGCAATCTCATCAAATAATGGTTGTAATTTTTTTAAAGCTTCAAATTTAGGATCTGGCTCCTCAGTTGTAGGGATATCAAATTGCTGTAGGCGTTTTGTTATTTTTTTAACGTCTTTAATCTTATCATCAATTAGGCTTTTTAAGCTTTTTATATCCGATTCATTTTCTTCATACGCTTTTATTAAAGAATAATCTTTACCTATAATTTGAGCCTTTAAATCTTCTATTTGCTTTTTTGTTTTATGCGCATTGGCAATGTCTTTATCTAATGTTTCTTTACGGTGCGTTATAGAATTGTATGGGTTTTGATAATTACCATTCGCTAATTTCTTTAAGGCTTCTACTTCGGAAGCTTGAAAATAATCATACTCTAAATCATCATTATTATCATCTAAAGATTTCAATACCCTATCTGCCAACTGACTGATAGAAACCTCTGCCAGATTATGTCCTTTTTCCGATAATACATTTACCGCTTTTACCAATACATTTTCTATAACCTCTTTATTTAGGTGAGAAAATGCATCTGCATTTGAAGACTCTCGTTCGTTTACTATTAGTGCAATATCATTTTGTAATACCTCTGATAATTTTGGAAGACTAACGTGTAACTCAAAGTTTTTAATAAACTCGTTTACATCTGTCTTGTATTGTTTTTCTTCTTGGTCTAAATTATTTAGTTCTTCCTCTAACTGCTTTACTTTATTATTTAAAGTAGATTCTTCGTTCATACCTGCTTTTAACGTATCATATAATTCTTTATTAGAAACTGAAAAATCTAACGCTTCTTTGCGCTTTCCTTTTAATTCTATAAGCCCTTCTTCCTCCTTACGTTTTTGCTCTACTAATTCTAAATACTCTTTTTTCTCATTTTCTAAATCGAGTGTTTGTGCTGTATAATCTTGAGTTAAGCTTTCTGCTGCTTTTGCAAAAGATAAATACCTATTGAAGCCCATAACATTTTCGATGTTTTCACGAATAACTCGATTTAGGCGGTCTTCTTTTAAGAGGCTCCCTGCCTCCATAGCATCAAATAAAAAATAACGACTCAATTCTTCGGGAAGATTCCCTTTTATGATTTTATTTACTTGTGCTTCTTGCTCTGCTCTTTGCGCAGTAGGTGTGGCTGTACCATACTGAAATATAGAGCCATTCATATTTAACTTTACACTTTCTACAGGTTTTTTGGCAGTATTAAGCATATAGGTTCTTGTAAGCACATAGGACTGTTCTTGGTTGAGTACTCTGCCTGAAAACAATAACTCTAACTCTATTTTTTCTTCTACTTTACCTAAAGCACCTGCATTTAGCAGCTCTATAAAATCTCTTTCGTTCTTGATATTTAGACCATATAATGCGCCATAAATAGCATCGAAAAACGTGGTTTTACCACCACCATTTGCACCTCCTATTAAAACAATTGGTTTGTCTGGGTCTGTTTCTAGATTTAAATCGAGTTCTAGATAGGTTTTAAAATTTTTAGCTCTTATTTTTTTTATAAGCATAACTATTTAATTTTTTGAAGGGCTTTTTCCATCAATTTCTTTAATGCCTTTTCGTCTAAGTCCTCGTTTTTAATCTTTTTTTCGTGATAGCTTTTTAGTAGATACTCTTTTAACCATTCTGGGTCTATCTCGTATTTTGCGCAAATGGTTTCAATGGTTGCCATATCGTCTTTACGAATACCATAGTGTATAAATAATGAATCTAGTCCTTTATTACTCATATTTCTGCAATTTTAAGTTAGTAAGGATGGGTCGAATGCTATCCATCCTGTTGTATCGTTAGCTTTTTCTATTAAATTATCGGCATATTTCCATACGCTGTAATCTGACTTGCTACGTGGCACAATAACACCACCTATTAATGGTTTTTCTGTAGTAGATTTTTCTTTTAAATAATTAAATAAGGCATTATGCTTTCTTGTAAAATTTGGGTCTGAATCCAACGTTTTTGTATCAAACAAGGCAATGGTTCCGTTTTTCAATTTGATAACAAAATCTACATAAAACCCACGTGTTACACCATTTACATCTTCATAAGTTACCGCAAAATCTTCTTTGTTTTTATCTCCGTTTTTATACCACCATTCTAAATGTGGTTTGTGTTGCTCTAAAAAACTTACAAATTCACGTTCTGGTCTACTAGCACTCGTATATTCATAAAAAGGCTCTAAAGCGTGCTGTTCTACTTCTCTTAATTGGTAATATTCATTAAAAATACGCTCTGCAGGCACATCCCATTGGGTATGCTCTACACGTTTGGACATTTGAGCCGCTTTTTGCTGTAATAATGCTTCGTGTTTTTCTAAAGCTTGGTCTATTAGCTCAACAAATTTAGGCTTATGATTTTCAAATAAGATGACCTTAATGGCTCTAAATTCATCCATTAATACATAATCTTCAAATAACATTTTTAAACCTAATTCTAATACTGGTGTAGAATCTGCTTTGGCATAACCACCTACGTGGTCTCTGCAAAATTGACGAAACAATATGTTTAATTCATTAGTCGTTTTAGCAAACTTCTCTTTGTTTTCTACACGTGTAGCACCTTCTACAATTGCTAATTCTACATCTTTAGGGATAGGAATTTCTATTTGGTCTACATCTAATTCTATAAATTTAGAAGCCAATTGGTTTTTATTGTATTCCTCAATAGTTAAACCTTTAGTTTCGGTAGCATCTCTAGTTAAACCAAAATATTCTTCTGCTGCTAAGTATAAGCATTTGCGAAATTTTGAACCTAAACGATTACGTGTTAAACGTGTATTTACAAAAGTTGAATCTAATGCTAAGGGTTGATAATTCTCTATACGTGTTGCTCTATTTTGTACTATATAATCAATATCTTCCTGTACAATATGAATTACATCTTTACTTAAATTGGTATAAACATATCCATTATTTAGAATAGGTTTTACATAATGTTTTTGTTCTGGCATTCGCAAAATTCTACCTACGGTTTGTATCCCAAAATGCTCTTGTTTTATTTCTCTAAATATTAATAATACTGCTGCACGTGGACAATCCCAACCTAATGCTATAGCTTGTTTAAATAACAATACATCTGTAAAGGAATCTGCATCTTCAATAGCTTCTAAATTTGATTTTTCATTACTTAACCAAACTGCTAAACGGTGGTTTTGTGTAGTAATATCTTTTGCTTTTAAATAGGTTTCTACCTCCTCTATAATTTGATTATCTAAGGCCGATTCTTTTTTAGTTTCATTTGGTAATTGTATCAACAATAAAGGGTTGATGTTTGTACCTTGCTCTTTATAGGCTTGTGCAAGTTGGTTACGTTTTTTTAAGGCTTCATCTAGTAAAACTTGATTTAACGAACGCCCTTGCTGGTTATGATGGTCTAAAGCAGGATTTAATACTACATTCTTTTTAATCATTTCTGCTTCTATTACCTCGT
>CAYGMB010000116.1:0-2958 GCA_964350765.1 uncultured Flavobacteriaceae bacterium | reverse complement strand
CTCGTCACGTCTTATGGTATAGCCATAACCACTTTTAAACAATGGTGTTGCCGAAACATCTATTTCTATTTTGGCGTGTATTTTTTGTAATAGCTCTTTCGCTTTTTTACCATTGGCGTGGTAGTGGGCTTCGTCTAAAATGCATACAATTTCTATATCGTTAAGCATTGCGTTGTACACAAATTTTATAAGGTCTTTACCTTGCTCGTTTTCTTTGATGTATAAATTATTGGCTTTGTTTACCGATTGCCAATTGACAAACAACATTTCGTTAGGTTGTAGTTTGCCATCTGTAACATCTTCAAATTGTATGGGTTTTATAGTTCGTAATTCCTCAAAATAATCTTTAAGCGATAGGTAACTTTGTAAGTGCAATTGGTTAGGTGCAAACCAAATAAACGCCACTTTGCGTTTAGGTACATCTAAACGGTCTGGAATTTCGTTACACAATTGATTAAGATAAGCAGCCATAGTTACCGTTTTACCAGCACCTGTTGGGGCTTTGAGCACCATTTTATGACGAGCTCCTGGTTTTTTAAGTAAACTATACGTATCTCTTAATAAGCGGCCTACTGCTTCTTCTTGGTATTTTCTAAGTGTAATCATTTACTGCAAATCTAATTTTAGTTCTACATTCGTGTCCTCCTCTTTTAGCTCAGGAACAAACTCTTTGTTTTCTTTTGGTAATACATTTTGATAAGCCTTATAAACAGCATCTGGTAAGGCTGCTAGTGTAATATTATCTGCTATCTCCTCAAATTCTTCGTTGTAAGCATATTGACCGTTAGCAAATACATATACCTTTATCTTTTCTTCTAGCGTTTGGTTTTTTGAAAATTCTGTTAAACCTTCTACAGCCTCTTCAATATACATATCATCGTATACCACATAAACATACTTTCCTTGATTATTGGTAAATAGTTTATGCCAAGCTTGATTTTTAAGTAGACTAGTTGTTTCTATGTAGCAATCTTCTTTAATACATAATAACTCTGTTGCCAATTTTGTTAGATTACGTTTATTTCTTAAAGAAGGTTTTCTATCTACAAATGTTGTTTTATAGTAGCGTAGGTTATTGTTCTTTAAACCCTTTACTTGCTCGCCTTTGGAATTGGTATAACCTTTAATTATACGTTTATTTCGCTCATATGTAACTTCCTCGGCGATGTTGTTTTCGTTGTTGGTAGCTAAAATACAAGTCCTATTTCCTTTGTCTTCGTTATTTAAATCCATAACAGCGTGTAAAGTTGTACCTGAACCAGCAAAGACATCTAAAATTAATGCATTTTTATTTGGTGAAAGTACTCTTAAAGTATCTATAACAGCATACAAAGACTTAGGATAAGAAAACACCTGTAATTCGCCTGAAAAAATTTCCTTTACAAGGTTAGTACCATATGAAGTTGCTGAGTATTTTTTATCTTCCCACCAGGTCATTGGCAAAACACCTTTCATATTCATTCTGGCTTTTAAATATAATGCTGGGTTTCCGTTTTTATCCTTTTTAACACAAAACTCCGACAAGTTCTCTCTTATTCTATCTAGACCCCATTTCCATCTTCTTTCTTTTCCGTTATCATCAATTGGGTAAATTATAGTTTCATCTAAACTTGGCTTTTCCAACAACTCATATTCTCTCATCTCGTCATTCCAATTTAAATCAGGTATTCGGAAAGATTCACAACTAATAAATATTGGGTAAAACATTGAAGGTGATTCCTTTTTTGTACCTCCGTGCTTTCTAAAATTTACCCACTCAAAAGGACTTATATCATCTTCAAATTTATATCGTCCTCTTTGTTTTTCATTACGAGGAAGCCTCCCTACAGAAGACAACTCTGTTTTGCCAAAAATAAGTGCATATTCGTGTGTAATTGAAACTCCTTTTACCGTAGATCTTCCCGATGGATTGTTTCTAATAACTATTGTTCCCAAGTGGTTACTTTCTCCAAAAATTTCCTCTAAAATTAAAGTTAAACGAGAAACTTCATAATCATCAATAGTTACACAAATAACTCCATCATCTTTAAGCAGTTTTTTAGCTATAATAAGTCGTTTATGCATCATTGAAATCCACTTACTATGTTTAAATTGATCTTCGCTATCTACATAATCATTATTATATCGCCAATCTTTAGCTCCTGTATTATATGGTGGGTCTAAGTAAATTGCATCTATTTTGTTTTCGTGTGAAAAAGTCAAAGCTGTAAGCGCGTGTAAATTATCTCCTTCAATTAGAATATGGTTAGGATTATTATTTAAATCACTTTCATTAATTATAGCACGTTCTTTTACTTCTTTTAAAATAGGCAACTGTTTACGTAGTTGCTCTTCAACTTCTTCAGGTTTATCTTCCCATATTAAGCCATACTCTTTTTTTGTGTTAATTAAATTAACTAAGTAGCCACGCTCTTCTTGTGTTAGGCCGTCTAAAGCTTTTATTTTATTAATGATATCTCTTTTATCCATTTATATATCTTGATACAATCATTATTTATTCATTAACTAAAATATCATCGTCCAATATAGGAACAAACTCTTTGTTTTCTTTAGGCAATACATTTTGGTATGCCTTGTAAATAGCATCTGGTAAGGCTGCAAGCGTGATATTATCTGCTATATCCTCAAACTCCTCGTGGTAAGCATATTGGCCGTTAGCAAATACATATACTTTTATGGTACTTTCTATAGCTTGGTTTGTTACAAATGTAGTTAAGGTTTCTACTGCTTCTTCTATATACATATCGTCATAGATAACGTATACATACTGCCCTTGGTTATTGGTAAATAGCTTGTGCCAATTTTCTTCGCCTAAAACACTGGTACGTAGCGCATAACAATCTTCTTTTATGCATAAGAGTTCTGTTGCGAGTTTGGTAAGTTGGCGTTTGTTTTGTAATGATGGTTCTCTATCTACAAAGGCAGTTTTGTAATAGCGTAGGTTGTTGTTTGTTAATC
>CAYGMB010000115.1:0-6894 GCA_964350765.1 uncultured Flavobacteriaceae bacterium | reverse complement strand
CTCTACCAGCCCATATACAATTTGCTCCTTCTGGGCAGCGAGAATCTTCGGTAACTTCTAAAAACTTAATTGTTAAGTCACCCATTTTTACTGTGGTATCAATCGGTATTTTTGTCACTATTTTAGGTACATCTACTAATGTTTCTTCTTGAGAAGTTCCTGCAAATGCGACTAAAAATGTTATGATAAGTAGTGCTTTTTTCATGATAAGAAATTTCAATTTTCAATATAAAAGAAAAAACGATGCCAAACTAAAAAAGACTACCCTCTAAACAAGAAGAAATCGTCTTTCATATGCTCAATCTTTTCATCCTTATTTGTAATAATATATTCCAATGCAAGGTTTGTAAACGCTAGTCCTTTTTCAGTTAGATTTACCACCTCTTTTTCTATAACAATCATGTTATTTTTTAAAGCTAAATCAATCACATTTTTACTTCGTACTTTTTGCCAGTTAATATGCTCCTGTAAATGATTTATGTGACGTTCACGTTCTTCAGAATGGTTATTTAAATGCAACAAAAAGGTAATTAATGAAACTTCGGTGCGTTGTTGTTTTTGCCTATACAAGACTGAAATAAGCCCTTTTGAAGGTGCAAACAAATATGTAATTAAAAACACAACCCCCAATACTGTTGTCATAGAACCAGAAATAGAAGCATCTAAGATATTAGCAAGCCAATACCCACCAATTGCAGAAAAAACACCAAAACAAATAGATAGAACTAGCATTTTTTTAAGGTCTGAAGTTAACAGATATGATGTCGCTGCAGGGGCAATCATTAGTGCCACTACCAAAATAGCTCCTACTGCATCAAAAGCACCTACTACAGTTACGGATGATACAGACATTAAGCCATAATGCATTATCACAGGAGATATCCCTAATGCAGAAGATAGTCCAGCATCAAAAGTGCTAATCTTTAATTCTTTAAAGAACAAGAACAATAAGCCTAGTGTAACTAACAAAATCACCCCCATTACCCAAATGGATTTTGGCCCTAGATCCGCTCCAAAAAGAAATAATCTATCAAAAGGTGCAAATGCTAATTCTCCTAACAAAACAGCATCAACATCTAAGTGTACATCATTTGCATTTTTGGCAATCATAATAACGCCAATGCTAAAAAGAGCAGGAAAAACAAGTCCTATTGCAGTATCTTCTTTTACTAAACCTGTTTTTTGTATTGCCTCCACCAATAGTACTGTTATTACTCCTGTGACGGCTGCAAGTAATATAAGCAATGGTGAATTTAAATCTTCAGTAATAAAAAACCCAATTACAATTCCAGGCAAAATAGAGTGGCTAATAGCATCGCTTATTAATGCCATTTTGCGTAGTATTAAAAAAACCCCAGGTATTGCACAAGCAATGGCTACAATTGCAGCTATAAGTTGTATTTCTATTTGTGGGCTAGTCATTATCTTTTTGTTGGTTGTATAAATCCTTGGCCTCATTAAATCCTTGGGAAGTCATAGACCATTCTTGTCCTTTTATTTCTATCCAGTTTTTTTCTTCGAGTTTTCCTAATGTATTTCTTGTAAACCCTTGAAAATCATTAAGTATTCTTATAGCATGGGGTCTTGAAATATCTTCGTGCTTTTGAACAATTCCATACATTAATTGAAGTGTCTTTTTTAGCTGAAGGTCTCTCCTGTTTTTTCTAAAACGAATTTCTCTAAATAATAAACCCCTGCTTGGGGAAAAAACAAAAGAAAACAGTACAAATACAGCTGCAACCAAAACAATAACTGGACCTGTAGAAAGGTTATTTTGAGTAGCACTAATTGCAGTACCAAAAACACCAGAAAATATTCCGAAAACTCCCGCTAAAACAATCATAACACTAAGCTTATTGGTCCATTGTCTTGCAGCAGCGGCTGGAGCTAGAAGCATAGCACTCATTAACACAACCCCTACCGTTTGTAACCCTAAAACAATGGCTAGCACAATAAAAAAAGTGATTAATATGTCTATAAATCGAGTATTAAAACCTAAAGTTTTTGTATAATCTGCATCAAAAAGAAGTAGCTTAAATTCTTTCCAGAACAACAGTAAAACCAGTAAGCAAACTCCTGTTACAATAGCCATTAAAAAGACATCTTTTTCAACTAAAGTAGCTGCCTGACCAAATAAATATTTATCAAGTCCCGCTTGGTTAGCATTAGGCTGTTTTTGTATAAATGTAAGAAGCAGCATTCCAAACCCAAAAAAGAGAGAAAGAACTAAACCTAATGCTGTATCGCTTTTTAAGTGAGTTTTAGTTATCATACCACGAATCCAAAAAGTTCCTAAAACACCACTCACAAGGGCTCCTAGAAGAAGTATGTTGCTATCTTTTGCTCCTGTAATTAAAAAAGCAATCGCAATCCCAGGTAGTGCGGCATGAGAGATAGCATCCCCTAACAAACTTTGCTTACGTAATACAGCAAAACTCCCCAGCATTCCACAAATTGCACCAAGTATGGCTGTCCCTAACGTAATAGTTCGAAGGGTATAATCTGTAAAAACAAGTTCGAAATATTCTGTAATAGACATATGCTGATTATTACTTATTGACTGCTACTTTGTAGTTAATTCCATAGGTTTTGGTAAGGTTATCATCATTGAAAATATCTTTTACAGGCCCTGTAGCTATCTTTTTAACGTTTAAAAATGTAACCCAATCAAAATACTCTGGTACAGTTTGCAAATCGTGGTGTACAACCACAACTGTTTTTCCTGCTTTTCGTAATTCTTTTAAAATATTAATAATAGCAATCTCGGTAGTTGCATCTACTCCTTGGAAGGGTTCGTCCATAAAGTAGATAGATGCATTTTGCACTAATGCCCTTGCTAAAAAAACGCGTTGTTGTTGCCCTCCGCTTAATTGACTAATTTGCCTGCCTTTAAAAGATAGCATTCCAACTTTTTCGAGTGCTTCTAAGGCTGCTTTTTTCTCTTTTTGTCCTGGTCTTTTTATCCACCCTAAACTGCCATAGGTTCCCATCATTACAACATCTATAGCTGTTGTGGGAAAATCCCAATCTACACTTCCTTTTTGAGGCACATAAGCAACTAGTTTTCGCTGTTTAGCGTAAGGTTTACTATAAATAGAAATGCTTCCTGCTATGGGTTTTATAATTCCCAATATAGATTTTATAAGTGTAGATTTTCCTGCTCCGTTAGGCCCTACAATAGCCATAAGTACTCCTTCCGGAACAACTAAATCTATATCCCATAATACGGGTTTATAGTTATACGCTACCGTAAGATCATCAACTTGTATAGCAGTTTTTTTTAACATATTTCTTATTTATTGAAGAGCGTCTATAATGGTGTTTACATTATGAGTAAACATTCCGATATAGGTACCTTCTATGGTTCCAGTATCTCCAAGTGCATCGCTATAAAGAGATCCTCCTATAGTTACTTCATGGCCTTTAGATAAAACAGCCGCTTGTAATGCTTCTATAGTACGCTTTGGAACTGAACTTTCGACAAAAATAGCCTTTACTTTATTGTCAATAATAAATTGTGAAAGACGCTGTACATCTTTTACACCTGCTTCTGTTGCGGTAGATAGCCCCTGTAAGCCTACAACTTCAAAACCATAAGTTTTTCCGAAATAATTAAAAGCATCATGCGCTGTTACTAATATTCTTTTTTCTTCAGGGAGTGTTTCAATTTTGGTAATAACTGTCTTCTCTAAAGTATCAAGTTCTTTTTGAAAAGCTTCATTATTAGAATTATACAATGAGGCATTTTTTTCATCCTCTAACGACAATATTTCTGTTACTTGATTTGCAAATTTTTTAAAGTATTGAATATTGAACCAAACATGAGGATCATAATTTGAAGCAAAATATTCTGAACCTATTAAACCATCCTTATCCAAACTTTCTGCAAGTGCAACTTGTAGTTTACTCGAGCTTTCCATTTTCTCAAAAACCTCAACCAATTTCCCTTCAAGGTGTAAACCGTTATAGAAAATAATATCTGCATTATATAATTTGGTTACATCTCCTTCAGAAGCTTTATACAAGTGTGGATCTACTCCAGCACCCATTAAACCTTGTACATCGATAGCACTACCTCCAATTTTTTTGACCAAATCTGTGATCATTGTAGTAGTGGTGACTACCTGTAGTTTTGTATTCTCTTTCTTTTCATTTTTACAACTCAGCAATGCAATTGCAAAAAAGATATATAGTATTTTTCTCATTTTAATTATTTTGGAATTCTAAAACTTACACCTGCGCTTAGCAAGATATCTTGTCCCTCTGTAATACTACTTCCTATTGTAGCATCTAGTTGAAAAGAAGGGCTTATTAAATACGTTACTCCAGCATCCCATAAATGGTTTGCTCTATTATCTTCCGGAAGGTCTCCATAGAGCTCTGCATAAAGCCCAATCTTTGAAGAAACACTATACCCATAAACAAGTGTATAGACATAAGCCGCTTCTGGGCTATCATCTACCCATTGCGCTCCTAAATTATAGGCAAGTGATGACTTTTCTGAAAGTGTATGTGCAAAAGAAAATCTAAAATCAACTCCTGTTGTTTCTGGTCTATAATCTGTTGCAGCACTAAAAGGTAAATACAGATGTCCTAACAACCCTATTTCTGGAAGCAACCCCTTTTCTTCTGTAATTTCAACCTTCATCCCTGCTAATAAAGGAGATAAACCACTAGCCACATTATCCAGTTGTTGACCATTAAATGAAGTTCTTACTTCTTCAAAATTCCATCCTAATCGAAGTTCTACATTATCCAAAACTCCAAAGCGTAGTAAAGTTGTATTGTAAGCATACACTTCAGATTTAACTGCACCATCCTCAAAAGATTCATAGAAAGAACCTGTTTCAACTTGAAAATATCCTGCTGGAACTGTATTGGGTGATTCTGTAGCGTCTGGTCTATCTGTTATCATCTCAGGTGTAGTTTCAGTTTCTTGAGACCAGCAAATACTTGTAAATACAACTAGTGTTACAAGAATATAATTCCTAATATTAATTTGTTTGTACATATAAATTTTCAGCTATTTTTTTTGATATAAAAAATTGGTCTTTGCCAACTTGAAGCACCATTGAACCATCAAAAAACTCTTTACCGAGTACCCTAATTTTTGTTCCAATACTTATTTTCTTTTTATCTAGGTATTGTAAAAATTCTCCACTTGATTCTTTTACGCCGACACAAACCCCTCTTTGATTCTTTTTTAATTCACTCAATAATTTTTTCTCGGTCCGTTTTACATTCCCATGTTTATCTGGAATAGGGTCACCATGAGGGTCAAAGTCTGGGTTGCCAAGAAAGTCGTCTAATCGTTTCACTAATTCTTCAGATTGAATATGCTCTAACTGCTCTGCAATCTCATGCACTTCGTCCCAATGAAAGTTTAACTTTTCAACGAGGAAAACTTCCCACAACCTATGTTTTCTTATAACATTGGCTGCTATTTTTCTTCCGTTAGGTGTGAGTATTGTTCCTTTATATTTTTTATAGGAAAGCACTTCTTTTTCAGCCAATTTTTGCACCATATCTGTTACTGAAGAAGGTTTTGTATCCATTCTATCTGCAATTGCATTGGTACTTACTTCACCTTGATGCTCTTGCTCTAAGTGGTAAATTGCTTTTAAGTAATTTTCTTCTGCTAATGAAAACATAGGGCAAAAGTAAATATATTTTTACTTATATACTATTTTTATTTTTAGCCCTATCTAAAAATAAAAACATAGTACTCCATAGATATTAAATTTAAGCTATTAAAAACCTCGCTCCTTCTGTAGTTGCTCGTAAGCTTCCTGTACCTTATTAAATTTTTCCTGAGCTCCTTTCTGGTAGGCTTCATCCATGTGTTGTAGTTTGTCTGGATGGTACTTTTTTACCATATCTCGGTATGCTTTTTTTATTTCGGCTGTTGTGGCTGTTTTTTCAATTTCCAAAATTTTGTAAGCACTATCTGGATTTTTAAAGAACATGGCTTTTATACTTTCAAAATCTCGAAACTGAACTCCTAAAAAACCTCCAATTCTATTAATCTCTTTTACTTCAGGCTCACTTACATGACCATCTGCGTTGGCAATGCTAAATAAAAAGTGAAGTATTTGTAATCTTGATTCGTAGCGTGTTCGTTGACGCAGCAAGTTGCAAATGTTTTGTGCAGAAACTTGTCTTTTTTTAACCACATTATTAAACACATTAAAGGTCGCATTTGCACGCTCACGACCGTAGGCTTGTACAAAATATTGGCGTACATAGTCAAGTTCACTTTGGTTTACTGTACCATCTGCTTTTATTACAAGTGAGGCAAGTGATAGTAAATTAAGTTCAAAGTCTGCTGGTGAAACATTATCTGTTCGTTGCTGCCTAAAAACCTCTTGAAAACCTCTTCCTGTTTTCTTACTCCCCATATTATCAAATAGACTTCCAATAAGAAACCCAATAACAGCACCAGGAAAACGATAAAACATGTATCCAATAACAGCAGCAATCCAACGAATCATAGAAAAATCAATTTTTAAATAAGCTACAAATATACGTAGTTAACACACAAGCTTTGTTACAACTATTGTAAGTATTTGGGTAAGATTTTGACTATCTTTGTACTTTATTTACAACACATTAAAATTTAATACTATGTACCCAGCAGAATTAGTAAAACCCATGCGAGAAGATTTAACAAGTATTGGTTTTTCAGAATTATATACAACTCAAGACGTAACAGATGCACTTGCAAAAGAAGGAACCACTTTAGTGGTTGTAAACTCTGTTTGTGGATGTGCAGCTGCCAATGCGAGACCTGGTGCGAGAATGTCACTTCAAAATGCAAAAACTCCAGATCACTTAGTAACTGTTTTTGCAGGAGTTGATAGAGAAGCTGTAGATGCTGCTCGTGCGCAGATGATG